>RXJW01000191.1 GCA_003963005.1 Burkholderiales bacterium | reverse complement strand
AGGTACTGGCCGATGAAGCTCTCGTCCTTGAAGTTGCGCATCGCGTGGTCCAGCGTGGGCAGCCAGTCGCTGCCGGCGATGTCGGGGAACCAGGCACGGTCTTCGTCGGTCGGGGCCTCGCAGATGCGCTTGATGTCGGTGTACATCGCAAAGCCGAGCGCGTAAGGGTTCAGTTGGGCGCCGGGGTGCTGGTAGACGACATTGGTGTGCGACTTCAGCCACTCGATCATCATGCCGTCCGACAGGTAGCCGTCGTCGTACATCTGGTTGAGCAGGCGGTGGTGCCAGAAGGTCGCCCAGCCCTCGTTCATGACCTGGGTCTGGCGCTGCGGGTAGAAGTACTGCGCCACCTTGCGCACGATGCGCACGATCTCGCGCTGCCACGGCTCCAGCAGCGGCGCGTTCTTCTCGATGAAGTACAGCAGATTCTCCTGCGGCTCCTCGGGGAAGCGCCGGCTCTCGGCGGCCTCGTCGGGGCGGTCGGGCTTCTTCGGCAGCGTGCGCCAGAGGTCGTTGACCTGCATCTGCGCATGGTGCTCGCGGTCCTTCTGGCGCGCACGCTCCTCGGCGAGCGACAGCTTGGCCGGGCGGCGGTAGCGGTCCACGCCGTGGTTCATCAGCGCGTGGCAGCTGTCCAGCAGGGTCTCGACGGCATCCAGGCCGTAGCGCTCCTCGCAGTCGGCGACGTAGTTCTTGGCGTAGACGAGGTAGTCGATGATGGACGAGGCATCCGTCCACATCCGGAACAGGTAGTTGCCCTTGAAGAAGGAGTTGTGCCCGTAGCAGGCATGCGCGATGACCAGCGCCTGCATGGCCAGCGTGTTCTCCTCCATCAGGTAGGCGATGCAGGGGTCAGAGTTGATGACGATCTCGTAGGCCAGGCCCATCTGCCCGCGCTTGTAGCTGCGCTCGGTGGCGATGAACTCCTTGCCGTAGCTCCAGTGCCGGTAGTTCACCGGCATGCCCACCGACGCGTAGGCGTCCATCATCTGCTCGGCGGTGATGACCTCGAGCTGGTTGGCGTAGGTGTCCAGGCCGAAGCGGTCGGCCGTCTGCTTGATGACGGTGTGGTACTCCTCGATCAGCTCGAAGGTCCAGTCATTCGGCGAGGGCAGCGGCTGGCTCGGGCGTTGCGCGAGCGGCAGCATGCGGCGCAGCGGGTCGCGCTGGCGGCGCTCGGGCATGCCCGGCGGCGGCTTGGCGACACGCTCGGGGTGGCGGCGGTCCTCCAACGAACTCATGCGGGGGCCCCTTCCTTCTTGAACAGGTCGCGGAAGACCGGGTAGATCTGCGAGGCCTCGACCGCCTTGCGCATCGCGAAGTGGGGCACGTCCTCCGACAGCTTCTCGTACTCCTCCCACAGGTTCTGCTCGGGCTCGGCGACCTGCACGTAGGCGAAGTAGCGGGTGAGCGGCAGGATCTTGTCGGCCAGCAGTTCGCGGCAGCGGCCGCTGTCGTGGTGCCAGTTGTCACCGTCGCTGGCCTGCGCGCCGTAGATGTTCCATTCGGTTGGCGAGTAGCGCTCGCGAATGATCTGCTCCATCAGCACCAGCGCACTCGACACCACGGTGCCGCCCGTCTCGGTGGCGTGGAAGAAGTTCTGCTCGTCCACCTCCTGCGCCTGGGTGTGGTGGCGGATGAAGACGACGTCGATCTTCTCGTAGTGCCGCGTGAGGAACAGGTAGAGCAGGATGAAGAAGCGCTTGGCGAGTTCCTTGCGGCTTTCGTCCATCGAGCCGGAGACGTCCATCAGGCAGAACATGACGGCGCGCGTGGTGGGCACCGGGATGCGCACCCGCGCGCGAAAGCGCAGGTCGATGGGGTCGAGAAAGGGGATGGCGTCGAGCCGCGTCTTCAGCACCGCTATGCGCTCGCGGGTTTCGGCCAGCAGCCGGGGGGTCTCCGGGCGGTCTTCCTTCAGCAGTTCCTGCTCACGGGCTTCGAGCTCGTGCAGCTCGCGGCGCTTGTCCATGCCGAGCGCGATGCGCCGGCCCAGGGCGCCGCGCATCGAGCGCACGACGTGCAGATTGGTGGGCGTGCCGTCGGAGACGAAGCCGGCGCGGTGGCTCTTCCACTCGGGTGTGTCGGCGAGCGTGGTGCGGGCGAGGTTGGGCAGGGCCAGGTCGTCGAAGAAGACCTGCATGAACTCTTCCTTGCTGAGGTGGAAGACGAAGTCGTCGTCCCCCTCGCCCTGGTCGCTGGCCTGCCCGCCGCCGCCCCCACCGCCCTGGCCCCCCTTGGGCTTGGCGATGCGGTCGCCCTTCACGTACTCCTGGTTGCCCGGGCGCACGACCTCGCGCACGCCGCCGTCGCCGTGGCCGAAGACGGGCTCGGAGAGGTCCTTCTTCGGGATGTGGACGTCTTCGCCCCGCTCCATGTCGCGGATGCCGCGACCGTCCACCGCGCGCTTCACCGCCTCGCGGATCTGGTCCTTGTGCCGGCGCAGAAAGCGCTCACGGTTGCCAATGGACTTGTTCTTGCCCGACAGCCTTCGATCGATGATTTGCTGGAGCGACATGCAGACTCAATCCAAGCCGGGGCCGTCAAGAGCTCTTGCGAACTCGCAGGTACCACTCGCACAACAGCCGCACCTGCTTGGCCGTGTAGCCCTTGTCCACCATGCGTTGCACGAAGTTCTCGTGCTTCTTGGCGTCCTCGGCGCTGGCCTTGGCGTTGAAGCTGATGACCGGCAGCAGCTCCTCGGTGTTGGAGAACATCTTCTTCTCGATGACGGTGCGCAGCTTCTCGTAGCTCGTCCACAGCGGGTTCTTGCCCGCGTTGTTGGCCCGCGCACGCAGCACGAAGTTGACGATCTCGTTGCGGAAGTCTTTGGGGTTGGAGATGCCCGCCGGCTTCTCGATCTTCTCCAGCTCGGCGTTCAAGGCCGCGCGGTCGAAGACCTCGCCGGTGTCGGTGTCGCGGTACTCCTGGTCCTGGATCCAGTAGTCGGCATAGGTCACGTAGCGGTCGAAGATGTTCTG
>RXJW01000073.1 GCA_003963005.1 Burkholderiales bacterium | reverse complement strand
CGTGTTCGACTGGGCCTGGGCCGACGCCTACCACCGCCACGGCCTGCGCTACTACCCGAAGCTGCTGGTGGCCGTTCCCTTCACGCCCGTGCCCGGCAGCCGCCTGCTGGCGGTGGATGACGAGGCCCGCGGGATGCTGGCGCAGGCGCTGCGGGCACTGGCCCGCGAAACGGACGCGTCGTCCCTGCACGCGCTGTTCGGTGAAGAAGCCGACCAGCAGGCCCTCGCCGCCGCCGGCTGCATGGCCCGGACCGGTGTGCAATTCCACTGGACGGCCGAGGGCGACACCGACTTCGCTGGCTTCCTCGCCCGGCTGCAGCGCGAGAAGCGCAAGAAAATCCAGCAGGAGCAGCGCCGCGTGCGCGAGGCGGGCGTCACGTTCCAGGCGCGCACCGGGGCCGACCTCACGTCCGAGGACTGGGACTTCTTCTACCGCTGCTACCAGCTCACCTACCGCGCCCACCACAGCAAGCCCTACCTCACCCGGGACTTCTTCGCCCGCATGGCGAGCGACATGCCCGAGCACTGGCTGCTGTTCACCGCCCGCCGGGGTGCGACGCGCGTGGCCGCGTCACTGATCGCGCTGGACCCGGCGCGACGCGCCGCCTTCGGCCGCTACTGGGGCGCGGTCGAGCACATCCCGAACCTGCATTTCGACGCCTGCTACTACCAGCCGCTGGCCTGGTGCATCGAACACGGCTACCAGCGCTTCGAGGGTGGTGCGCAGGGCGAGCACAAGATGGCCCGGGGCCTGATGCCCACGCCCACCGCATCGAGCCACTGGCTGGCACACCCCTCGTTCGCCGATGCGGTGAACGATTTCCTCGCCCAGGAGGGCCAGGCCATGGCCGGCTACCTCAGCGAGCTGAACGAGCACGCCCCCTACAAAGCAAAAGACGCCGCAGATGCGGCGTCTTGAGACCGGCGCAGCGCCCGATCAGGCCTTGGCGAAATTCGCCATGCCCTCGGTGATCTCGCGCTTGGCGGCTTCCGCGCCTTCCCAGCCCTTGACCTTGACCCACTTGCCCTTTTCCAGGTCCTTGTAGTGCTCGAAGAAGTGCTGGATCGCGGCGCGGCGGGCCGGGTTCACGTCTTCAATCTGCTGCCAGTGGTCGTACATCGGCAGGATCTTGCTGGTCGGCACGGCGAGCAGCTTGGCGTCGCCACCGGCTTCGTCGTCCATCATCAGCACGCCCAGCGGCCGGCAGGTCACGACCACGCCCGGCTGCAGCGCGAACGGCGTGATCACGAGCACGTCGACCGGGTCCCCATCGTCCGCCAGCGTCCTGGGGATGTACCCGTAGTTGCAGGGGTAGTACATCGGCGTGGTCAGGAAGCGGTCGACGAACAACGCACCGGTCTCCTTGTCGACCTCGTACTTGATCGGGTCGGCATTCATCGGGATCTCGATGATGACGTTGAATTCATCGGGCGCCTTGGCGCCGGGGGACACGTTGTGCAGGCTCATGGTTTGGTTCTAAGGGCTAAGGAAAACCCCGATTCTAGGTTTGCTGGTAAACGCTGCCCTTACACCGCAAGGCCGGCACTTAAGCTCCGCCGCGCAGGCCCCTGCAGCCCGTCGGGGCCGGACAAATCACACGCACCTGAGGAGACTTATTCATGTCGACGGAGATGGCGCTGTATTTCGCGCTGGCCTGCGGCCTCGCGGCCGTTTTTTATGGCTTCATTCAACGAAGCTGGATCCTGAGTCAGGACGCGGGCAATGCCCGCATGCAGGAAATCGCTGCGGCGATCCAGCAAGGGGCGGCGGCCTACCTCGGCCGCCAGTACCGCACCATCGGCATCGTCGGCGTCGTGCTGGCCATCGCGATTGCAGTGTCGGGCCTGGGCGTGACGACGGCCGTCGGCTTCGTCATCGGCGCGGTGCTCTCGGGCATCTGCGGCTTCATCGGCATGAACATCTCGGTGCGCGCCAACGTGCGCACCGCGCAAGCGGCGTCCAAGGGCATCGGCCCGGCGCTGGACGTCGCCTTCAAGGGCGGCGCCATCACCGGCATGCTGGTGGTGGGCCTGGGTCTGCTGGGTGTCGGGGGCTTCTACCTCGCCATCGGCGGCGGGCATGACAGCACGGCGCTCAAGCCGATGCTCGGCCTGGCCTTCGGTTCCTCGCTGATCTCCATCTTCGCGCGTCTGGGCGGCGGCATCTTCACCAAGGGTGCCGACGTCGGCGCCGACCTGGTCGGCAAGGTCGAGGCCGGCATCCCGGAAGACGACCCCCGCAACCCGGCCGTCATCGCCGACAACGTGGGCGACAACGTCGGCGACTGCGCCGGCATGGCGGCCGACCTGTTCGAGACCTACGCCGTCACGCTGATCGCCGCGATGGCGCTCGGTGCACTGATGGTGCTGGGCAACTCGGCCCAGGCCGGTGTCATCTACCCACTGGCCCTGGGCGGCGTGTCGATCATCGCGTCCATCATCGGCTGCTTCTTCGTGAAGGCCAGCGACGGCATGAAGAACGTGATGCCGGCGCTGTACAAGGGCCTGATCGTGGCCGGCGTGCTGAGCCTGATCGCCTTCTTCTTCGTCACCAAGGCCATGTTCCCGGGTGAGGTCGAGCTCGCCGGCGGCGCGAAGACCAGCGCGATGGCGCTGTTCGGCGCCTGCGTCGTCGGCCTCGTGCTGACGGCGGCGATGGTCTGGATCACCGAGTACTACACCGGCACCCAGTACCACCCGGTGCAGCACGTGGCGCAGGCCTCCACCACCGGCCACGGCACGAACGTGATTGCCGGCCTGGGCGTGTCGATGAAGTCCACCGCGTGGCCGGTGCTGTTCGTCTGCGCAGCCATCTACGCCGCCTACGCGTTGGCGGGCCTGTACGGCATCGCGATCGCGGCCACCTCCATGCTCAGCATGGCCGGCATCATCGTGGCGCTGGACGCCTACGGCCCGATCACCGACAACGCCGGTGGCATCGCCGAGATGAGCGAACTGCCGGCCGCCGTGCGCGACGTGACCGACCCGCTGGACGCCGTGGGCAACACCACCAAGGCCGTCACCAAGGGCTATGCCATCGGCTCGGCGGGCCTCGCTGCCCTCGTGCTGTTCGCCGACTACACCCACGCGCTCGAGGCGCGCGGCGCCCACATCAACTTCGACCTGTCCGACCACAAGGTGATCCTGGGCCTCTTCATCGGCGGCCTGATCCCCTACCTCTTCGGTGCCATGGCGATGGAAGCCGTGGGCCGCGCCGCCGGCGCGGTGGTGGTCGAGGTGCGCAAGCAGTTCGCCGACGGCGCCATCATGGCCGGCACCCGCAAGCCCGACTACAGCGCCGCGGTCGACATGCTGACCACGGCCGCGATCAAGGAAATGATCGTGCCGTCGCTGCTGCCGGTGGCCGCGCCGATCATCGTCGGCCTGGTCCTGGGCCCGGCAGCGCTGGGCGGCCTGCTGATGGGCACGATCGTCACGGGCCTGTTCGTCGGCATCTCGATGTGCACCGGCGGCGGCGCCTGGGACAACGCCAAGAAGCTGATCGAGGAAGGCTTCAAGGACGACAAGGGCACCGTGCACAAGAAAGGCAGCGAGGCGCACAAGGCGGCCGTCACCGGTGACACCGTGGGCGACCCCTACAAGGACACGGCCGGCCCGGCCGTGAACCCTTTGATCAAGATCATCAACATCGTGGCCCTGCTGATCGTGCCGCTGCTGCCGCTGCCCGCGGGCAGCAAGGCGCCGGAGCCGACCCCCACGCAGGCCAGCGCGACGGCGGCACCCGCCCCCGCGGCCAGCGTGACGGAGGCACCTGCATCCGCCGCCTCCCAGTAATCGCGGGTAAATCCGCGTTAAAACGGCCCGGGAAGCACGGCTTTCCGGGCCGTTGCTCCGTCTGCTGCAGGCAGAATCGGGGCTCATGGCGAGCATGGCACTCACAAGGCACGACCTGACGCGTCGACGCGAGCAGCTGCAGGATCTGCAGCGCTACCTGGCAGTGCTCGAGGCCGACCACGACGGCGCCCGGGCCAAGCTGCTGGGTTTTCGCCAGCGCTACCTCGAAGCCCTCGGCCCGCTCATGCGCGAGCTCGACGAACTCGAAGCCCAGCTCCACCAGGCCACGGCCCTGCTGTCGGACACCCTCAAGCGCCAGGGCGTCGAGGTGCCGATGTCAGCCGCCCCACGCAGCAAGACCTGGCCCGACATCCCGCCGCTGCCCGAGGCCACCCCGCTGCCGCCGGAACCGACCGGCCCGCTGACCGACCTTCCGCCCCCCAGTCTCAAGACGCTGTACCGGCGCGCAGCGATGCGCTTTCACCCCGACCTGGCGCCATCCGGCCCGGAGCGCGAGGTCTGCGAGCAGCGGATGATGATCGTCAATGAGGCCTATGCCAGCGGTGACCGCAGAAAGCTGGAAAGCCTGCTGCTGGCCGCGGGCGAGTTGCCCGAGAAGGTCATCGGCGGCCCGGCCGACGCGGTGCGCGCCTGGCTCGGTCTGTGCGAGCACATGGTGCAGAGCCGCATCCGCATCGTGCAGGCCCAGATGGCGCTGCTGCAATCGCAGCAGATGCACGAGCTGCGCGTCGCCGTGGAGCGCGCTGAAGTGGGCGGCATGCGGCCCCTGGACATCATGGCCGCCCGGTTGCGCGCGCAGATTGCCGAGCGCCGGCAGGAGCTCTACATCGGCGAGCGTGTCGGCAGCGATGCCAAGCTCGCTGCCGATTTTCTGCGCAAGCGCTACCAGCGCCTGACCGGGCTCGGCCTGGGCTGAGCACCGGCCCCGCGGCAGCTGGCTTCAGCCCGGGTTCTCGGACACCGGGTCGGGCGTGGGCACCAGGCCCACGACGACGCCATCTTCCAGGCGCTCAAACACGAGCACCGTGCCACGCCAGGTGCCCACGTTGACCGCGATGGCGACCCGGCCACCCAGTGCCAGAAGCAGGTTGTCACCCTGCGGCACGGGCGAGCTGCCGTCCAGCGTGTGCGTGACCGCCGCCCACAGGCGCAGCGCCGTGTTGTCGCCCGTCTGCGTGAACTGGATGCTGTCATGCGGCGGGTTCGCCGCCGGGATGATGAGCGGCGACTGGATCGGCACGCCGGCCGGATTGAAGTACAGGAAGTAGGGATGGTTGTTGCCGTCGAAGCCCGCGGTCACCGTGACCGGATACGGGTTCCTGGTCGAACCGAGCTGAGGGTCTGACATGGGGTTTCCTCCTTGAAGGCGGCGCGTCATGAACAGTCCTTGATCTGGCGCCACAGATCAGGAACGGGGCCTGCCACGCCGGCCTCGAACACCGGCGCCCAGTAAGCCAGGGCGCCGGTGCAGGTGGCTTGAGGCAGCGGGAGTCGATGCACTCTCGACAGACGCCAGCGCTCCGCTTCGAGGTAGGCGCGGGTCGTCATCTCGGTGTAGCGCGGTCTCGGGGCGCTCGGCGCCCAATCCGGCGGCAGGGCCAACAACTGGTCCAGCAAGGCCAACGCTTCGGTCGGCGGCTGCTGGCGCGACTGCCACAGGCCCAGCAGGTTGCGCACGATCGCCGATGGGGTCCCCGTGAGGTTGGCCTGCATCGCTTGCAGCGCGTCGACACGCGGTTTCAGATCGGCATGCGCTGCCGTGTCACGCACCAGCGGCAGCAGCAGGTGCTGCACCTCCCGCTCCAGCAGGTAGCGGCGCCAACGCTGGTTCTTGGGCTCGCCGGCCGCGGCTTCCTGGAGCAAGGCCAGGCTCTGGCCGCGCGCCTGTGCGGCGTCCCGCGCCCGGTCCAGCAGCTCGAGTGCCTGCGCGCGCCACCACAGCCCGATGGCGCGATCAACCTTGGGCACCAGATCGCCGGGGCGGGCGGCCAGACGCTTGTCCTGCAGCAGGGCCAGTTCGTCGTTCAGCACCAGACCGTCGTTGGCCCTTCCCGCGACAACGGCCACCTCGACCGCCCAGATGAGGTCATCGTTGAGCTTCTTCTCGAAGTCGCCCGCGGCCGGGTTGCGCCGGTACAGCTGCCGGGAGGAATCGAGGGCCACACTGAACAGCGACGCGGCTTCCGGCAATCGCAAGGCCCGCAAGGCGAGGATGCCCAGGTTGCTCTGGGCGCTGGACAACTCCAGCAGCGCTTCATCGGAGGTCGGCTGCCGGCGCACCCACTGCTGAGCGATGTCCCGGTAGGCCGTCCAGTGCCGCCGGGTCTCGTCGGGGCGCCCCTGCCACTGCGCCAGCTCCCCCCACCAGAATGCGAGCTGGGTGCCCTGGCGCAGCACGCCTTCGTCATCCGGCTGCAGCCGACGTGCCTCGTCCAGCCATCGCTGCGCCGCCGCCAGGGCATCGGCGGCCGTGCCGAAGCGCTCCTTCTTCAGGTTGACCTCGGCCACCATCAGCAGCGCCTTCACCCGCTTGAGCAGGTCATCGACGCTGGCACCCGCAGCGGGTTCAGCCGTGCCCAGCACCTCCAGCGCCTGCTGACCAATGCTCTCCAGCAACGACAGGCGCCCCACCGGCCGCAACTGGCTGGCCATCTCGCCGAGCAGGTAAGACAGCAGGGACTCGGCTTGCTGCCGGCGCGCCTGGGCCATTTGCTCGGCCGCCGAGGCCCGGCGGGCCTGGATGGCGCTGACCGCCGTCAGCGCCACGAGGGCGAGCACCGCGACCGTGCCTGCGGCCATCGGCCAGCGGTGCCGGCGCACGAAGCGGCCGAGCACGTACAGGCCCCGGTCCGGGCGGGCACTGATCGGCTCGTGAGCCAGCCAGCGTCGCAGGTCGTCCGCCAGCGCCTGCGCGTTGCCGTAACGATCGGCAGGCAGCTTCTTGAGCGCCTTGGCCACGATCGTGTCCACGTCTCCCCGCAAGGCGCGGGCTTCCCTGGCCATCGAGGGATCACTGCCCTGCGCCGCCGCGTCGGACAGCCGACGCGGCACCTGCTCGACGACCGCCTTCAGCAGGTCCAGCCGCATCTGGGTGTCGGCGGCGGTGGGGTGGCCGCCGCCGAGCAGTTGGTAGAGCAGCACGCCTAGCGCGTAGACATCCGTCGCCGTCGTGACTTCCGTCTGCTGCACCTGCTCCGGCGCCGCGTAGTGCGGCGTGTAGGCATGCCCCGCCAACTGCGTCAGCTCGGAACCGGCGTCACCACGGCCCGCTTCGTCAAGCAGCTTGGCGATGCCGAAGTCCAGCAGCTTCACCTCACCGCCGGCCGTGACCAGGATGTTGCTGGGCTTGAGGTCACGATGCAGGATCAGCCGCGCATGCGCATGGCCGACGGCGGAAAGCACGTCCAGGAACAGGCGCACCCGCGCCTCGATGCCCAGGCCCCTTTCCCGGCAGTAGCCGTCGATGGGCTGCCCGTCCACATACTCCAGCACGAGGTAGGGCTGCGCGTCGACGACGCCCGCGTCCAGCAGCCGCGCGATGTTGGGATGCGCCAGCCGCGCGAGGATCTGGCCTTCGCGGGCGAAACGCCCGGCGTCACCCGCGGCGAACAGGCCGCTGCGCAGGAACTTGACGGCCACCCGCCCCTCGAACCGCCCGTCGGCACGCACGGCGATCCAGACACTGCCCATGCCGCCCTGCCCCAGCTCTCTCTCGAGGCGGTAGGGCCCGATGGTCATCCCCTCGACGATCGCCGGGGCCGGTGCCAGTTGCAGGGCCTCGGCGACCGGGCGCTCCATGAAGCCCAGGTCATTCAGCGATTCATCACGGGCCAGCAGCGCGCGCAGTTCCTCGGCCAGCGCCGGGTCCTGCGCCGCCAGCTGCGCCAGCCGAACATCGCGTGCGCCTGCGTCCAGGTCCAGCAACTCGTCCAGCAGCGGGCTCAGCACGCGCCACCGGTCAACAGGGCGCGCGCTCATGCTGCCAGGCTCATGGCCAGAAAGAGCTTGGCCTTGTGCCAATCCCGCTGGACGGTCCGCTCGGTCACACCGAGGGCATCGGCGATCTCCTGTTCCAGCAGGCCACCGAAATAGCGCATCTCGACCACCTGAGCCAGACGCGGCTCGACCTGGGCCAACTCCTGCAGCGCCTCGTGGACGCGGAGCACATGGGTCTCATCCTGCGGTGCGAGGTCGGCGATGGCCGTATTCAGCGTCAAGGCCTGCAGCCCGCCACCGCGCCGCTCGGCCTGGCGGGCGCGCACCAGATCGATGACGACGCTGCGCATCGCCCGCGCGGCGTAGGCGAGGAAGTGGCGCCGGTCCGGGAAATCAGCGCCCGGCACCCCCTCCAGCCTCAGCCAGGCTTCATGGACCAGGGCCTGTGTATCCAGCAGGGTGAGTTCCCCCGAGCGCCGCAGGCTGCTGCGCGCCAGGCGCTGGAGGTCGCTGTAAAGGCGCGCCACGACCTCGTCGGCCGCGCTGCGATCGCCAGCCTGGGCCGCCTTGAGCAATTGGGTGATCTCTTGCACGGGCTGCACTGTAGCGGTCGGTTACGACAACGAGGCAAGAGAAGAACCCGACGTCAATCCATCCCCCAAAAAAATTTTGGTCGGTGATGTCGGGGCCCGGCCTGGCGCTGCGTTTTGAAGCCTGAAGACCGTTTTGCGTGACCGCGAGGGCGCGCATCCCCGTCCTGGAGCTTGCGATGACCGTGACCCAACTGATCCCGCCCGCCACCGCGCCTCAGGGCCGGCAGGGCTATGCCGCCACCTTGCCCCAGGTGGCCTCCCTGACCGAATTGGCCCCCTACCTGACGCGCCGGCTGTCGCGCTCCCGCCGCGCCGGCGAGCAAATGGCGATGTTGTGGATCGAACTCGAGCCCCTGCCCTCGGCGCGGGCCGAGACCACCGCCGAGCAGCACGAGTCGCTGCTGCGAACGGCCAGCCTGCGCGTGCGCAATCGCCTGCGCAGCACGGACGAGGTGGTGCAGGTCGGCAAGGCGGGCTTCGCAGTGCTCTTGCCGGCAGCGGGCGCCCCCGAGGCCGCCCTCGTCGGGCAGCGCCTGCGCCGCACCTTGACCGGGGCCTACGAGCTGGACGGCCGGCTGGCCTACGTCGCGGTCGCGATGGGCGAGGCCACCTACCCCGACTGCGGCCCCTCGGGCACCGACCTCGCCCAAGCCGCCAAGCGCAGCCTCGTGCTGCGCCAGGGCGGCTGAATCGAACGAGTCAAACGCCGGCGGGGGCTGCCCGCAGCCTGCCGGCGAGCGCTGTCAACTCGCGCTGCAGGCGACGGCGCTTGTCGCAGGCGAGGAAATGACGCTGCACGATGTCCACAGCCAGCAGGCGGTCGATCTCTGCTGCAGCCGCTTCACCCAGCAGCGGGTGACGCACGCAGCGGAGCCCGACGCGCTCGCGGAGCAGGTCGAACAAAGGCGCATCGCCGCACAGTGCGGCACAGACCGCCTCCTGAACCTCGTCGACAACCCGACTGCGCTCGCTCTGCAGCGAGGCTGCCTCGACCGCGGGCGGTGCAGCCAGAAGGGCCCGCTCGCCGGGCAGCAGATCGTCGCGTCGGGCGGCGGCGCCGAACCGGCGGCGTTCGGGCCCCGTGTAGGGTGAGGCGAGGGCAGGACGGCCCGGCAAGGAGCTTGGGATTGGCGACATGGAGAACCTCGGATCGTGGGTGGGCCCAAGCTCGGCGCCGCAGGAGCCTGGGCGGTTGTGAAAGAACCTGTGTCGGCGGTCAGCCGTTGGGTTCGAGCCGGAAGCACTGGACCATGTCCACCAGTTGGGCGGACTGGGCGCGCAGGCTGTCGGCGGCCGCTGCGCTCTGCACGACGAGAGCCGCGTTTCGCTGTGTGCTCTCGTCCAGCCGGCTGACCGTCTCGCTGACCTGGCTGACGCCCTCGCTCTGATCGCTGCTCGCTTGGCTGATGTCCAGCACGCTGGCGTTGACCTCGCGGATGGCCGCCACGATGCGGCTCATCGTCTGCCCCGCGCCGTCGACCTGATGAGCGCCGTCCTCGACACGGGAGGCGCAGTCGGCAATCAACTGCGTGATCTCGCGCGCGGATTGCGCGGTGCGCTGGGACAGCCGGCGCACCTCAGATGCCACCACGGCGAATCCGCGCCCCTGCTCGCCCGCACGCGCGGCCTCGACCGCTGCGTTCAGCGCCAGGATGTTGGTCTGGAAGGCGATGTCATTGATCACACCGACGATCTCTCCGATGCGGCGCGAGCCGTCGCGGATGCCCCCCATCGTCTCGATGACCTGCGCCATCAGCGCCCCGCCCTGCTCGGCCACGGATTGCGCCTGCAGCGCCACGCCGCTGGCCGCACGCGCCCGTTCGGCATTGATGCGGACGGTGGCCCCCAGTTCCTCCATCGTCGCTGCCGTCTGCTGCAAGGCACTCGCCTGGGCCTCGGTGCGCTGGCACAGGTCCGAGTTGCCTTCAGAGATCTGGGTGCTGGCGGTGGCCACGCTGTCCGCATTGGCGCGTACGCCCACCACGATGTCGGCCAAGGCCCCCTGCATCTCGTGAAGCGCCCGCTGCAGATCGCTCAGCTCATCCTGGCCTTCCAGCGGGGCGCGATGGCTGAGGTCGCCGGCCGCCACCCGGCGCACACTCGTCATGGCGACGTGCAACGGCCGCAGGATGGAGCGGATGACCAGCCAGGACAGCAAGGCCGTGGCCAGGGTGGCGACCACCAGCGTGGCCCAGAGCCCGCGCCGGCTGGTGCTGATCACGCCGTTCAAGCCGTCGATGGCCTGGTCGCCCAGCGCCGAGCTGACCTGCACGGTGCGATCCACTGCCGCGCGGTGCGACAGGTAGGCCGCATGCAGGGCTTGCCATTCGGCAGGCCGCGCCTGCAGTTGTGCTGCGCTGTCCGCCCCCGCCAGCAATGCGACTGCCGCGGCCATGAAGCGATGGGCCGTGTCGTACTGATCCACCAGCAAGTTCTGCGGCAAGCCCTCGACAGGATGCTGGCGCCAGTAGGCTTCGCGCGCATCATGCTCGGCAGACAGCCGCTGCAGCTCTCGGCGGGCCTCTGCCGGCGACATCGAACCGTCGATCGCCTGCGACACCACCAGCCGCGCCTCGATCAGGTACAGCGGCGGTGGCAGCACGTCGGCCACGACGTCCTTGGATTCGATGACGCGCTCACCGAGCGTCGTGATCCGGCTTGATGCCCACAGGCCAACGGCCGCAGCGGTCGCCACGGCCAGCCCGCTCACCAGCGCCAACATGCCCAGCCGGGTGCCGACGCCGACGTTGCGAAACCAGTGCAATCCCATCATGGTGCCCCCGCACGTCTGAAGCCTGGATGGACGACCGCATCGGGCCGCCGTGCGCTGCGGGTCTGCTCAAGCGGCTGATGCACCCGGCAGCACACGGGATACATCGTGCGCAGGCGAGATCAAGTCATCCCCAGTTTGCGATGAAGCCCTCCCGATCGACCACGAAACGCACTGGCAGCGGCGCGTGCGGCAACTGTCGCCGATGGCCGCGCGCGCCATCCCGCGAACCTGGAGTGCTGCGCCACTGATGGCCGACGTGGACGGCTTCATGCCCGCAGGAGTCGCCCCGTCACAAAGTCACGAACCGCCCCGGTGCGGCGCTAGGGTTGCACCCCACAAGGCGTCGCCGTGCGATGCCGCAATGACCGCCTCAGCACCATGAACCTCTGGACCACCGTCTTGCTTGCCTGGGTGAGCGTCAACCTGCTTCTGGTCACGTTGATGTGGCGATATCAGCGCATGAAGGAGCAAGCCGCCCGCGAACGAGTCGCGGCCCAGGCTGCGTCCTCGGCAGCCGACACTGCCGCACAGCCCTGCGCGCATGCGGCCCTAGGCTGGACCTGCCGCCCGCCCGCTGTGGCCGCCACACCTCGCACCGCCAGGCTCACGAGCGCCCCCAGGCGCCATCGCGTCGTTTCGTTCACCTCAGCCGAGGCAGCGCCCCCCGCGTGGCTTCGCTCGGCTGCACAGGCGGTCGACCCGAACGCCACGCCTGCACCCACCTCGTGCCGCATGCAGGAACTTCGCGACGAGATCCGCGTGCTCAAACTCACCGTGGCGGAGCTGGCCCTGGAGAAGGCCATGCTCAGCGCGGCCATGTCACGAAGAAAGGCCCTGTCATGACGTCGAGGCTGTTCCCACCCCGCCTCCCAAGCCCGGCGGACCGTCGCCTGCCAGAGAGCGGTCCGACCGCGCCACCACCCGTCGCCCCGGCGCACCGCCCCACCCCGTCACCATGCTGACCATGAGCAGGCCGAGCTTGCGCACAGACATCGACGCGGCCTTCATCGCGACACGCTCACCCTGGGAAGTCGTAGAGCCGATGTGGTGGAGTGTCAGCGTCTTCGACGGCCCCCAGCAGTACGAACGCGACCTGCAACGCTTTTCCCGTGAGCAGAGGCTGATGTTTGCCTGCATGTGCTACGTCGGTGAAGTCAACACAGGTGGGCATGAACAGTTCTATGCCAACAACGTCGGCATCGTCTGGCGAGACGCCCTGGCGGGGTTCCAGGCCTTCGGCGAAACCGAGGTGGCGCGCATCCTGGAGGCCTCTGTAGAGCGGCTGGGCGGCGCGCCGAGCCTGGATCGGAGTGAGCGCTTCGCCTACCTGCTGCGCTTGCGACCGGACTTTCGTGACCTCGACGAGCGCTTCTATCGTCTTGAGAGCAGCCGACCGCTGCAGGACAGCCTGGCGCGCACGATGCGACGCAATCCGACGGCGTTCCTGATGTCAGGCCTGATCCCTGACGCCGCGCAGGCATGAACCGTCACCCGCGCGATGGCTCACGCGGGCAGAGGCGCAGCCCAGTCCCGCAGCCGGCTCGCAGCGTCCTCCAGCGCCCGCTGCAATCGCCGGCGCTTGTCGCAGGCGCTCAGATGCCGTGCGACGATATCCACGCCCAGGAGGCGCACGATCTCCTGGCGTGCCGCCCAGGCTGCATGCGGACGGGCGGCGCAGAAGCTGAGCGCCTGCTGGAGGCGCAGTTGGCAAAGAGGCCGGTCGGCCACCATCGCGGCGCAAACGGCATCGCGCACCGCATCCAAGGCTTGGGGGCGATCGTGCCGGCAGACGGGCACCGACCGGTCAGCACCGACGGATGCCAGGCCTACCGCACGAGCAGCCCCTGATCGCGGGACACCTCCCCCAGGAAACTGGAGCACTTGACCAGGAAGCTGAGCTGCTGACATCGCTTTCTCCTGACTGAAACGCGTCGGCCGCCAGCATGAAGACCGTGCCCTGGAGCCGCCGGCTGATGCGACCAGTCGCCTGTGGCGAACCACGAGCCGCCTCAAGGCAGTCACGAGCGTCGTCACGGCAAGCCGGCCTCATCGACGGGCAGCCCAGCGCAAAGCACCAAGCCCTCCGCTCTGCAAGCCCCCCCGTTCAAACATCCCGAGCCCACACGCGATCATTTCGTGACCACCACCGGTCAACTCGTCGCCTTCCCGCAATCGATCCGGGTGCTCTTCCTAGAGTCACCGCCATTCAATCGACCCGCGCTGCGCGCCGTGATCCGTCGCGCTCGCACACCTGGTGGGCACCATGCAAAGCGCAGAAATCTGGGACGTCTTTTACCGGCCGGATGACCCCGCCGATCTCTGGTTCGCCTTCCAGTTGGCGCGCTCACTGGCAGAGCACCGGCAGCGCGTGCGACTCTTCTGCCATGACGTCGCTGCCTTGTCGGTCGCGCACGCTGACCTCGACCCCAGTGTTCTGATCCAAAACCTCGGCCAGGTCGAGATCCTCGACCAGCGTCTTGCCCGCACCGCTGCCGCGTCGCCCAACCTCGTCCAGGTTTTCGACGGCACCGCACCCGCACCCTACATCGCGCGCTATTTCAGTCAACAGTCGGGCGGCGGTTGGTACACCCTGCATGCCCCCTGGCACGGTCAGCCTGGCACGTCGGCCATCCAGTTGCGCACGCAGTCACAGATGCATCGCCAGTTCGATGTCTACATGGGCGACAGCGCCTACGCCGCCGGCCTGATCCGCTCAAGCCACCACCAGCCGGTGTTGCGTCGCGGCCCGCAGCCGATGGCGGCCGCCCGGGCCAGCATGTTCAGCCTCCTGGGTCTGTCGCCCGAACATCTCGAGAGCCGAACCACCGCCTTCCTGAGTGCCGGCACCAGCATCGCCTGGGCGCAATGGCTGCGTGTCCTGATCGATGCGGAGACCAGCCACTGCCTTTTCGTGGAGCACGGGCCACTGCAGGAAGCGATCGCACCGATCTTTTCAAGACAACCGGGCCAGCCCGGCTCCAGCGCCATCGGGTCCCTGACCGTGGTATTCCTACCGCCCCTCCTCTGGGCGCTGGTTGACGAAATCATTGCAGTCAGTGACTACGTGGTCACCGACCGCGACGACGTGGCATTTCGGGCGGCCGAGCGCGGCACCGCCGCTGTGCGTGCCGAGACGACGCCCGCTCAGGTCGCCACCAGCACCTGGATGCTTGCCGGCGCCGAGCCGGCCTTGGCGGCGGTGTACCGCGATCTTGCCACGGCGCTCGGTCGCGGCAGTGGCGTACCGGCCTGCGTTGGGGCCTACCTGGCGCACCTGGACGCCTTCACCCAACACGCCCGCCACCTTCAGGAGCGCGTGGGGCGGGCCTCCGATCTGGCGTCCCTGTTGCTGACATCCAACCAGGTCGGACCGAATGCCAGTGTCGAGCACCTGTTCGCCCCCACCCAACCCAATTCGATGTTCTAGGAGACGCGAGCCCATGCAAGCCCAAGCCTACAGAATCCTGGTCGTTTCCGACTGCACCGAGCGCCGTCAGCGCATCAGCGCGCTGCTTCGCGACTTGCTGGTCGACACCTACTGGCTCAACGACGGCGACGAGGTGGTCGAGTACGCATGGTGGTGCCAGCCTCGGCTCATCCTCATCGCCCTGCGCAGCGCCAAGGCTGCCGAAACAGCCTACGCCGAATTGCAAACCTGGCTCGGCCAGACGCCCGTGCGCATCGTCGTGATGGGCGCGCCGCGCGATGGCTCGCCCGCCCCCAGCCGGCATCGGCTCACGCTCGACGCCTACCTGCCGCCCCAGCCCACGCTGCATGAGCTGGCCTGGCAAGTCCAGCGCTGCGTGCCGGCCACTCGGCAACTCCACACAAGCCTGGGCCGCGCGCCCCGTCGCCGCTTTCGCTGACCACACGCCAGCACGCTGGCGACGCCCGCACACCCGACCCTCACAAGCAGCGGACACCGGAGCGGGCACCCCCACTTCGGTCTTTGCCGGCTCATCGCCCCCAACCTCCGACCACCGACGCCCCAGCCTGGAGCCATTGCATGGCACCCCACACCCACACGCTGCCGCCCACCAGCGCCCGGCTGACCCTGCCCCGCCTCACCGTGGCATCGGGCAGCTTGCTGAACCGGATCAGCCGCCGCGCCCTCGTGGTCGCGTCGCTGCTGGCCGGTGTCATCCCGGCGTGCCTGCTGGCAGGCCGATCCAGCGCCGCCGCGCCGTTGCTACCCTGGTTGATCGCCTATACCGTGACCGCCATCCTCTGGCTGCGCGATGCCACCACGGAATCGCCCACCTACCTCGGTCGCGCGTCCGGCCTGCGGCGCCATCCACTGCCGTCCCGGCTGGTGGCGGTGCTTCACGGTGCCGTCTGTGCCACACCGGTGCTGTTGCTGCATGAGCCTGGCGCCGACCTCGCGCGCGCCTCGGTCACCACCTTGCTCCTGTGTGTGGCCCTGATGGCATCAGCCAGCAACCTCAAGAAGCCCGCCAGCAGCCTCTGGTACGCGCGCGCCTGCCTGGGCGTGACGGCCTGCGGTTGGTTGTTTGCCCACGACCCCACGCGCACGCATTTCCTGGTGCACATCGCTGCCGCCTGGACCTTCACGGAAATCCTGTCTCGGCGTGCCACCTTCCTGAAGCGGCGCTTCTCTCAGATCGCCGCAAAGCATGGCGAAGCGGTGGACGCTCTGCGCCTGAAGTCCCAGGAGCTTGAGAACTCGACGTCCAACCGGGTCCGCATCCTCGGCACAGTCAGCCACGAGATCCGCCAGCCGGTGCATGCGCTGGGCATGATGGTCGAGCGCCTGCGCATCGACCCGAATTCCATCGAATTCCGACCGCAGCTCGACGAAGTCGCAGCCGTCGTGCGCTCCCTCGCCCAGTCGCTGGCCTTGCTGCTGGACATCAGCCGCCTCGACGCGGGCACGGTCAAGGTCAAGACGAGCGTCACCGCCATCCAGGTGCTGCTGGAGCGGCTGACGCGGGAGTTCGGTTTCGATGCGCGCCGCAAAGGCCTCACGCTCGAATGCCACAGCGAGCGCGACGTGCGCATCGACACCGACTTCGCCTTGTTCTACGGCGTGGTGGCCAATTTCGTCAGCAACGCCATCCGGTACACCGACCGTGGCTACATCAAGGTCTTCACCACGCTCAAGTCACCCACTGAAATCTGGGTGCATGTCCGTGACAGCGGCCGGGGCATTCCGCAGAGCCGTTTGCAGGACATCTTCGACGAGTACGTGCGTCTGGACCGGGAGAACCAGGCCGCGCAAGGGTTCGGCCTCGGCCTGGCCATCGTTCGCCGGACGGCCGAGTTGCTGGGGCTGGAGGTCAGCGTCGAATCGCTGGTCGGCGTGGGCAGCGAGTTTCGCGTGTCCGTTCCCATCTCGACCCAATCCCAGGCGCCCGCTTCCGCATCGACGCCAGCCACCCGCCAGTCCACGGTCAGCCGCTCCCTCGTGGGCCTGCGCGTGGTGCTGGTCGACAACGATGCCGCCGTGCTGCGCGGCATCGACAGCATCGTGCGCAGCTGGGGATGCGTGCCCCTGGCCTGCCAGAGCGTGGAAGAACTGGCGAGCAAGCTTGCCCTGATGCCCGGCATCGAGTTCGATTGCATCGTCGCTGATTTCCACCTGGGTTCAGGCCAGCCCAACGGCTTGGCCGCCATCGAACTGGTTCGCAGTCACGTGAAGCGCTTTGTCTCCGCCACGATCTTCACCGGCGACCTGAACATCCGCCCGGCCGACCTGCCATTGGACGACGTCCATGTGGCGCACAAGCCCGTCGTGCCTGCCCGTATCAGCGTCATGTTCGAGGAAATGGCCGCTGAAACCCGGCGGCGCAGGCCGGAGCCCGACCCGCTCGCCGAAGCGCACCTGGACGACACCACGCTGACGAGCCCTGAGCCGGCAGCGGAGGCGTCGCTGATGCCGGCCTCCTCCACCGCTCGAGAACCGGAAGCCCAGGGCGACACCACAACCCTCGGAGCCACGGGTGAAACACCGCTCTAGCCTCAGCTGGCGCCGCGGCAATGCATCCGCGGACCAATGACCCTTGAGGGCGCGAATGAGGCTTGCGAAATGACCACGGATCCGCTCATCATTGGCAGCGGGGCCATCAAAAATTGGGGGCGCGATGAACGATAACCAGGAACTGGGACCGGACGTGGCGGTGCCGGACCGCCGACCAGCCTCAACATCCATCAAGGTACTGATCGCGGAGGACGACCCGAGCCAGCGTGCCGCGCTGACTGATCTCGTCACGGCCCTGCGGCCAACGTGGACCGTGGTCGCTGGCGTCGGCTCGGTGGCGGAGGTGGAAGCCGCCGTGGATTCACTGGCGCCGGACCTGTGCCTCATCGACATCCACCTGCAGGGCAGCGACGACCCGAACTGGATCAAGAGCCTGACTGCGGACCTGGCCGTGATCTACGTCACCGGCGACCCCGACTTCGCCGTGCATGCCTTTGACAGCGACGCCATCGACTACGTGCTCAAGCCGATCACGGCGCGCCGCCTGAAGCGGGCGCTCGACCGCGCCGTGCAGGATCCGCGCGTGATCGGGCCCCTGCTGCCGGGCGCGGCCGACGCCGGGCGAGAACTGCTGACGCGTGTGACGATGTCGCGCGGCACGGAAACCATCGTCGTCATGCCCCAGGACATCGCCTACCTGGAGGCCGACATGAAATACACCCGGGTCGTGACGGCACGCGGCGCAGGGCTGGTTCGGATGGGCATCAATGAGCTCTGCTCGCGTCTGCCGGCAGACCAGTTCGTTCGGATTCATCGCCGGCACGTGGTCAATCTGAAGTTTGTCGACTCCGTCAAGCGCAACGAGTTCGGCTACATGGAGGTGTTCCTCCTTGGGCGTACGGAAGTCCTGCGGGTCAGCAAGAGCTTTCAGCAGGTGTTTCGGCCGGACTGAGCCTCCCGCAATCAGGCGTCCCGTGGCTTGGCACGCCGATCCCGCATTTGGTAGCGCTGCTGCGGCGCTTCGTGGTCTCCGCAAGCCGTTTCGCTCCCTTCGCCACGCCACGCCGGCCAAGCTCCGGTCCACTGTCGACCATCCCCCACATTGGGGAGGTTTCACAGGATTGGCCGTGACCACGACATCCGCCCAGCGCCCGCACCAAGCCGCCCACGCCGCGCCTGACGGCCGCACGCGCCGGGTCCTGTGGCGTCTCCTGCCAGGCAGCCGGCTCCGGCCGCTTTCAGGCGACGTCGCCGCCTCGGGGCGCCGACCTGCCCTGCGATTCACCCGCCACCTGACCCTGCTGTGCGCCTGCGCGGTCATCACCACTGGGGCTTATGGTTTTCTGGGGAACCGCGGCACCTCTGCCGAGGACTGGCCGGCCTGGCGCCATCAGTGGCTGATGCTGGTGCAGCAGGACGCGGCAGGCGCACTCGTCCAGTTGCGGCGCCGCCATGATCTGGCCCGCGAACAAGGTGATACCCACGGCGAGTGGTTGCACCTCGCGTGGCTGCTGCGCCAGACGGCGGCACTCGACCACGGGCGCACCGGGCCGTGGCTGATGCTGGCAGAGCAGGCTCTCCAGGCTGCTCAGGGGGCAGGCGACAAGGTCGCCATGTTCGAGCTCCTGGTCGCCATCGAGACCGCCCGGCTCGATCAGCAGATGGAAGGCCCTCGTGAGGCGCGCCTGACCCGCGCTGAAGCCCTCGCCGTCGAGCTCGGAGACCCGATCCGCAGCGGGCTCGTGGGGCAGCTGCGCGGCCTGGCTGCGCTCTACGAGGGACAGCCGGGCGAGGCGCTCGTGCAGCTCCAGCGTGCCCGGCCCATGTTGACCCATCCGCAGGATCAGGACGAGGTGCGGCAGCTGATGGCCTGGGCCGCCCTGGCCCAGCCGGGCCTCGCAGGTGCTGAGCAGGCTGAACGCCACCTCAAGAGCCAGGTCCAGGCGGCCGCCCCGGCGCTGCCCCCGGTCGGTGTGAACCATCTGCTGCTCCAGGCCGAAATCGAGCGCCGGACGCAGCGAACGGCCGAGGCTGTGTCACACGCCCAGCAGGCAGTGGCCCTGGCCCGCCAGCAGGCGGCTCCGACACTGCTCTCACGCGCCCAGCTCGCGCTGGGCCAAGCCCATCTGGCGGCAGGCAACACCCTGCTCGCACTCGCCCATCTGCAGTCCTCCTCGCTGGATGCGCTCCCTCCCGCCGACAAGCTCCTGAGCCTCGCCACGAGCGCCACGGCCTTGGCACAGCGCGATGACCCTCAGGCCTCACGGTGGCTCGCGCAGGGGCAGCGCCTGATCGAGCAGACCCCGCACCTGCAGCGCCTGGCGGTGCTCCAGTTCCACGAAACCGCGTCGGGCATCCTGGCCCGGATGGGTGACCCGGACGGTGCGCTGCGAGCGCTGTCGCGCGCCACGGCGCTGCGCACGGCGATGGCCGAATCAAGTCGCGAGCAACTCGTGCAGGCCCGCATCGACGTGGCGGGAGGCGCGGCCGCCCAGGCGGCCGATGCGCAACAGGAACGCTGGCTGGCCACCGGTGTCGCCGGGCTGCTGCTCGTCCTGGCCGGTCTGGCAGGCCTGACGCTGCGGCGTGCTCGGCAGCGCCAGCGGCTCACACGCCAGGCATCCGATCTGGAAACCGCGAATGCCGAGTTGCACGCCGCCTATGCCGCGCGCCAGCGTCATCTCGCAGCGGCATGCCAGGACCTGCACCAGCCGGCCCGCGTGATCGGTCAGGTGGCCGATGCAGCGCTGGCCCAGCTCCAGCACACCGAGGCCCTGTCAGAAGCACAGTGCCAGGCCGTGCGTCGCTGCAGCCACACGCTGACCGACATGCTCGACGCCATCCTGGACCCGTCCGCGCTCGAGCACGGCCACTGCACACCGCAGCTGCAGGCCGTGCCGTTGGGTGAACTGCTGGCCGAGCTTGACCTGCAATACCGCCGTGCGGCGCTCGACAAGGGGCTGACCTGGCAGGTCACCACCAGCACGGCGCATGTGCAGGCCGACCGCCACCTGCTGCGGCGCGTGCTGTTCAACCTCGCGTCCAACGCAGTTCGCCACTCCACACAGGGCGGCATCCAGATCCTTGCGGTCGCGACGGACACCCAGGTCTGGGTCGACGTGGCCGATACCGGACCGGGCCTGCCCGCCGAGCAGCTCGCCGCCACCACCGTGGCCCAGGAGGCGCCTGCCTACGGACTTGGCCCCGGCTCGGGGCTCGCCATCGTCCGCGAAGCCTGCCGACTCATGGCCCATGAGTTGACGGTGCCCCTGTCCTCGCCGCTCGGCTCTGTCGTGCGCGTGACCATGCCCCGCAGCCTGCCGGCACCGGGCGCCGCGGCGCCCTGCAGCCTGCCGTTTTCCGGCCAGACCGTGGCCGTCGTGGAGGCAGATCGCGCTAGCCGCCAGGCACTGGTCGAAGCCCTGGGTGCGGCGGGCTTGCAGGCCGCGAGCTTCGTGTCACTGGCTGCGCTGCGCGAGGCCTCCGCGGCCTATCCGACCACCGGGCCCGACCTGCTCGTGGTGGACCTCGGGGCGCAGGCGCTGCCCGCCCCGGCTTCAGCCCTGCAGGCCTGGCTGCAGGACTGCCCGACATGGCGGACCCCCGCGCTCGTGCTGACCGCCGACATCAGCCTCGCGAGCCTGCTCCATGCGACCGAGCTGGGTCTGCACCTGGCCTGCAAGCCGATCAGCCCGGCGCGCCTGATCGAGTTGCTCCACGGCCTGCTGGCATCGGCCGACGCTGCGACGCCCGGCGCCGGCAACCTGCACCTTGAGCCCCGCGAAGAGGTGATGGCCTCATGAGCACCACGACCTTCTCCCCGTCGCTGCCGGGTCATGGCCTGCGCACGAACCCACCTCGCCGGGCCCTTGCTGCGGTGCTGGCAGCCGGCGCCCTGCTCGCGGGGGTGATCCTGCTGGTCGCCGAACCCGACGGCGCCCGCCCGCGGCTGGCATCGGCCGCCGCGGCAGCCACCTCCGTCGACGCGCTGCTGGACTTTCGCCAACACTGGCAGGCGCGAAGCTACGAAGATCCCGCGCGCGCGCTGGGCGAGATGCAGGTGGCATTCGATCAAGCCACGCAGGCAGGCGACCTGCACACGCGATGGCTGCTGCTGGCCTGGCTGGCGCGCACCAGCACGGTGGTCGATGCCGAGCGGTCACAACCCCTGCTCGCGCAAGCGCAGGCGGCCATCTCGCCGGCGCTGAAGGCGGGTGATCGCATCGCCGCCTTCGAACTCGCGCTGGCGGTCGAGTCGGCGAGCGTGCTGCAATTTGGCCGGCCGCCGGACACCCAGCGCCTGGCGCTGCTGCACTCACTGGCGACCGAGATGGACACGCCGCTGCACGCAGGTCTCGTCCTGAAGCTGCGCGGCGTGATCGCCAGCCAGGCCGGGCAGGACGGTGACGCGCAGTTCCTGTACGAACAAGCACTCAGCCGGCTCACCAGCGGCTTCGAACGTGCCGAGGTGCAGACGCTCATGGCGACCTTGCTGATCGACAACCCGGCCAACGCCGCCACCCAGCTCGCCATCGCCTACCTTGAAGACGTCGTCCGCACGCTGCCGCCGGACCGCTATCCCGGGCTGCTCACGCCGGTCATACGGCTCAGCCTGCTGCTGAGCCGCGCAGCCCGGCCGCTTGAAGCCTGGCAGCTCGCCCAGCATGCCGTGCAGATCGCCGATCGGCGCGGCAACGATGCCGACCGGGCCCAGGCTCGCGTCGCGCGAGCCCTGACCCTGCTCGCCGCGGGCGACTGCCGCGCAGCACTCGCCGACTTCGACCTGACACCTGCGGCGTCGCTGCCGCCCTCGTATGCCCTTCAGGCGCTGGCTGGCCGTGCGCTGTGCGAGAGCCACCTGAACGCGACCGACGCCCGTCCCGCCTTGCTGCAGGCCCGGCAGCAAGGCGGCCAGGTCACCGGGGCCAGCCTGGCCGGGCGGGCGCAATTCCACGAGACACTGGCACGCGCCTGGGAGGCCGCCGGCGAGCCGCTGCAGGCCCTGCAGGAACTGCAGAGCGCGGCGGCCATCCGGCAGACACTGGCGAGCACGGGCCAGGCCCGGCTGGCCCAGGCACGCAGCGACAGCTTTGCGCAGGACGAACAGACGCAGTCCGGTGCGAGCCGACGTGCCGCCTGGTGGAGCGTCCTCGTGCTGCTCGCCCTCGCCGTCGCAGCCATGGCGGCCGTGCTGCGCCACCAGCATCATGCGCGGTCGGCAGCCGCTGATCGACGCCAGGCCCAGGATGCTGCCCATCAACAGATGCTGGCTTTGCACCGAGCGCACGCCCACCAGCTCGAACTGATCCGCCAGGCCTTGCGCAGGCCGGCCCGGGTGCTCGGGCTGCTGGCGCAGTCCGATGGTGTCGCCGCCGCCGGCCCGGACGTCCAGCGCGCCCACATGCAGGCCGTGCGGGATGGCGGTCTGGCCTTCGCCGACGCGGTCGACGCCCTGCTCGACAGGCTGCGCCTTCAGGACGGCAGCTATGTGCCTCAACCGCAGCGATTCGACCTCGCCCGCCTGCTCGACGAGATCGGCCAGCGGATCGAGCCCGTGGCCGCGCGCAAAGGCCTGCAATGGCAGCTTGAGGCCGAGGTCTGCGGCGTCTTCACCGACCGGCACCTGCTGCGCCGCATTCTCATCAACCTGCTCGACCACCTGCTCGACCACGCGGACCACGGCATCCTCGGCATCCGCGTGCAGCCGTCCAACGGGCTGCACCGCCTCGACATCCACTGCAGCGGCCTGACGAGCGCTCCCGACCTCACCCGGCCCGAAGGCGCCGGGCCTGAAGACCTGGACGCCCTGGGCCAGGGGCCGGCCACTGCCCGCATCGCCTGCGAGCTGCTGGGCCATGCGCTGACCGTCGTGGCCGGCGGGGGCGGCGGGGGCGGCGGTCTGACGGTGTGCATCGAGCTGCCCCATGCGCTGCCGCCGCCCGCGGCCGTCGGCCCGCCCCGGCCGGCAGCCAGCGGCCGCACCGTGGCCCTGGTCGAAGACGATGCCTTCAGCCGCATCACCCTGATGAATGCGCTGGCCGACGCCGGGCTCGAGGTGCAGGCCTACGCCAGCTTCGACGAGCTGATGGCACCCGCAGCCGCCGGCCCGTCGGGCGTGCCCGGCGTGCTCATCTCCGACCTGCACCTGGGCGAGTACGGCGATGCCACCGAGGCCTTGCGGGCCCTGCGCCGACGCCCCGAGTGGCGGGACGTGCCGGTCCTGATGCTGACCGGAGACATCCGCGACGAAGTCGGCGCGCTCGCCACGGAACTCGGTGTAGCGCTGGCCTACAAGCCGATCTCGGTGCGTCGCCTGCTCGAGCGCATCGCGCTGCTGCGCAGCCCCCAGCCCCTGCCGGCCGAGGCTGCCGCGTCCTCCGGCGGCCCAGCGGCCGGCAAGCCCGCTCCCGAGCGCCGCCGCGCCAGCGCTTCCTCACACCCCAGCCTGTCTACGGAGCACCTGTCATGACCACCTCCTTCGTCTCACTGCTCGTGGGTCTGCTCGGCTTTGCGGCCGGCGCCGCCGCGATGCTGTTCTGGAAGTCATCCCGCCCGGTGCCCACGGCACCGGCCATGCCCTCGTCGACGCTGGAACTGCACCTCGTGCTGAATGCCCTGAACCGCGTCGTGCTGGCCCTGGGCGCGGATGAACGGGCACAAGACGGCGTGGCGGATCTGGCCGACTACCTCCGGTCCTCCGACGAGCTGCGCCGTCGCCCACGCCCCGAAGCCATGCTCGAGGCGGTGTCGAGCTACTGGCGCATGAGCCGGTGGCTCCACGGACGCCCGACGGACTCGTTGCATCTGGACGCCCAACTGGCGGACGCGTCGCCGGCCACGCTGAGCCAGATCTGCATCGAGCTGACGCAGGCGATCCGTGACCTGGAATCGTGCCCGCAGGCCAATGTCTCTGCCCGCGTCGGGCTGGAGGGTGAGGCGAACGCCCGAACCGCGCTCATCCAGATCGCGGTGGCGGGGGTCGCGCCGGCCCAGCAGGCCCAGCTGGCCTCGTTGCCGCGTGGCTGGAGCCGGTCTGCCGCCCAACTCAGCCTGCGCCAGGTCATTGCCGCAGCAGCCTGAACCCAGTCCCGTCGCGCAGCCCGTCCACCCCTTGCCCGAGCCGGAACACCATGCCGCAGCGCCTGACACTTTCCCGCATCGCGCTGGCCCTGGCGCTCCCCGCCGGGCTGGTGTGCCTCGCCGTGGGCACCCTGGCGGCACGCGCCGACCAACGTCGCCAGGTCACCGAGCAGCGCGACGGCGTCGCCGCCAGCATGACCGTCGTGCGCACCCGCGTGGAGGGCATGCTGGACGCCACCCAGGCGCTGTCGGCAGGCCTGGCCCATTGGCTCGAAGCACGAGACGGCTCGCTGGACACCGCGATGTTCGACCAGCTGGCCCGCAAGGCGCTGGTCGCGAACACGCATGTCCGCAGCATCCAGGCCGCACCGGCGGATGGCCTGACCCACACCTACCCCGGCGAGCCGGACCGGATGCGCGCGCTCGCGACCCCGGCACAGCCATCGAACCTGGGTCAAGGCCCCGTCGCTCGCGAGGCGCGGGCTGCAGCGCTGCTGGACGGGCCGGTGGACCTCCCTGGCGGTGGACGGGGCCTCGTGCTCAGCCTGCCGGTCTACACCCACGGCGGCGAGCGCTATTGGGGGCGGATCGACGTGCTCACCCAGGCTGACGTTCTCACGCAGGCGGCGGTGGCCAGCGTCGGCCCGCACTTGCGGATCGCGCTGCGCAGCCCGTCGGGCGCGGCCGTCGGCGGCGATGATCAAGTCTTTGGCGACGACCCGGTCCTGAGTGACGTGACTGTGCCGGGCAGCCGCTGGCAGCTGGGCGCCGTGCCTGCCGCAGGCTGGACACGACCCCTGGCGTCCCGATCGGCCTACCTGTACGCCGGCGGGGCTGCGGCCCTGCTCACCTCGAGCCTGCTCATGCTGATGGCTGCCTCACTGCGCCGCAGTCATCGCGAGACCTCCGCACTGTCGCAGGAGGTGCAGGTCCGCAAGTCGGCCGAAGAGGGCCTGAAGCTGGCCGGCGCCGCGTTTTCCAGCAGCAGCGAGGCGATCATCATCATGAACGACCGTTTCGAGGTGCTGTCGGTGAACCCGGCCTTCTCCGAGATGTCGGGTTTCACCGCCGCACAGGTGGTCGGCAGCGTGCCGCCCTTCCTCGACCCCCTGATCAGCGCGGACGCCGCGGCCATCGTGTCGGCGCTGCGCAGCCTGGGCAAATGGCGCGGCGAAATCCTGAACCATCGGCACAGCGGCGAGCGATATCCGAGCTGGGTCACCGTCAATGCGGTGCAGGCCACGAGCGGCACGTCGGGCCACTTCGTCGCGGTCTGCTCCGACATCTCGGTGATCAAGCAGACCGAGCAGGAACTTGACCGCCTGGCGCACTACGACATCCTCACCGCCCTGCCCAACCGGCTGCTGTTCCGCCGCCGCCTGGTGCAGGACATCGGCACGGCCACGTCGGAAGCCTTCTGCGTGTTGATGCTGCTCGACATCGACGGCTTCAAGGGCGTCAACGACAGCTATGGCCACCAGGTGGGAGACCGGCTGCTGCGCGAGATCGCCGGCCGGCTGCTGGGGGCCGTGCGTGGCCGTGACACCGTCGCGCGGCTGGGCGGCGACGAGTTCGCCATCATCCTGACCGGCCTGTCGGCACGCGACACCGCCGTGGAGGCCGCCTCACGCATCATCCGCGACATGCAGCTGCCCTTCCACATCGACGACATCGTCGTGCATGTGTCGGTCAGCATCGGCATTGCCTGCTGCCCCGAGGACGGTGCCGATGAAGTCATGCTGACCCGCAACGCCGATGCCGCGATGTACGCCGCCAAGGAAGCGGGCCGCAGCACCTACCGCTTCTACCAGTTCGAGATGACCCGCGCGGTACGCGACCGGCTGCTGATGGAGCAGCGCATGCGGGACGGGCTGGACGCAGGCCAGTTCGAAGTGTGGTTCCAGCCGCGCGTGGACCTGCGCAGCGGCCTGGTCATCGGCGCCGAAGGCCTGGTGCGCTGGCGCGACCCGGAACACGGGCTCATTTCACCCGGCATCTTCATCCCGCTGGCCGAACGCTCGCCGATGATCTTCAAGCTCGGCCGCACGGTCATCGAACAAGTCGTCGGCCACGCCCAGCGCTGGCATGCGCAGGGTCTGGATTTCGGCAAGCTCAGCATGAACGTCGCCACGCCGCAGATCGAACGCGGCAACCTGATCAGCGAACTGCGCGAGCTGCTGGCCGGCGTGGCCGTGCCCCGGCACAAGCTGGAGCTCGAAGTGACCGAAAGCCTCTTCATGGCCGACGCCGATCGCGCCCGGCGCACCCTTGGCGAGATCCGAGACATGGGGCTGTCGATCGCCATCGACGACTTCGGCACCGGCTACTCGTCGCTGGCCTACCTCAAGACCCTGCCCATCAACCACCTGAAGATCGACCGCGCCTTCGTGAAGGACCTGCCTGAGCAGTCCAACGATGCGGCCATCGTGCGTGCCATCCTCACGATGAGCCAGAGCATGGGTTTCCAGGTCACGGCGGAAGGCATCGAAACGCCCGCCCAGGTCAGCTTCCTGGCTGCGGCCGGCTGCACCTGCGGCCAAGGTTTCCTGTTCCACAAGCCGATGCCGGCGGCCGACTTCGAGGCCCTGCTGCGGCGGTCTACCCACGCCGCCGAGCTCCCGGCCGAGGCGCCACGGGCCGAGACGCCGGCCTGGAGCTGAGCGCGGCTGTCGACGGCGCACGCCGTGCTCAATCCGGCAGCTCGGCGTCCAGCGGTGCCAGCAGCCGCTCGATCTCCGGCGCACTGAACTTGCTCAGCGCCGTGCCCTCGTCGCTGCCCAGCAGGCCGTCGGCCAGCGCCCGCTTGCTGGCCTGCAGTTCCAGCATGCGCTCCTCGATGCTGCCCTCGGCCACGAGCTGATAGACGAACACCGGCTGCGTCTGCCCGATGCGATGCGCCCGTGCGCTGGCCTGGGCCTGCACCGCCGGGTTCCACCAGGGATCCAGGTGGATGACGGTATCGGCCGCGGTCAGGTTCAGGCCCACACCACCGGCCTTCAGGCTCGCCAGCAGCACGGGCACGTCCTGCGCCTGGAAGCGCCGCACGATGTCGCCGCGCTGCGAAGCGGGTGTCGCGCCGGTCAGGCGCAGATGGGGCAGGCTCAACGCGTCGAGCTCGGCGGACACCAGGTCAAGCATCTCGGTGAACTGCGAGAACACCAACAGCCGCCGGCCCTGCGCGACGAAGTCCGGCAGGTGCTCGCGCACCCATTCGAGCTTGGCTTGCTCGGTGTTCGGCGCCATCTCCACGCCCTTGAGCAGGCGTGGGTCGCAGCACACCTGGCGCAGCTTGAGCATGGCGTCGAGCACGCTGATCAGGCTGGTGGCCGTCACGCCGCCGCGCGCGAGGATGCGGCGCACCATGTGGTCCGCCGCCACGCGCACGCTCTCGTAGAGCTGCTTCTGCCGGCCCACCAGCGGCACGCGGCGCACGAGTTCGGTGAGCGGCGGCAGCTCGGTGGCCACCTCGGTCTTGAGGCGGCGCAGGATGAAGGGCCGCACGCGGGCCGCCAGCAGCCGGGCGCGGGGGCCATCGCGGTTGACCTCGATCGGCTTGCGCCAGTGCCGGGCGAAGGTGCGCGAATCGCCGAGAAAGCCCGGCATCAGCAGGTCGAACAGCGACCACAACTCGCCCAGATGGTTCTCCAGCGGCGTGCCGGTGAGCGCCAGCCGATGCCGCACCTGCAGCCGCCGCAACGCCCGCGCCGCGCGGGCCTGCGCGTTCTTCACAGCCTGGGCTTCGTCCACGATCAGCAGGTGCCACGGCTGTGCCGACAGCGTGCGCCCGTCGCGCCAGGCGAGTGCGTAGGTGGTCAGCACGATGTCGGCGTTCGCGAGCTGGGCGGCCGAGCGCTCGGGGCCGTGCCAGGTGACGACGCGCAGCCCCGGCGTGATGCGCGCGGCCTCGGCCTGCCAGTTGAAAAGCAGCGAGGTGGGCACGATGACGAGCGCGGGCTGGTCGAGCCGGCCCGCCTCGTGCTCCACCGCGATGTGGGCCAGCGCCTGGGCCGTCTTGCCCAAGCCCATGTCGTCGGCCAGGATGCCTGCGAGCTGCTGCTCGCGCAGGTGCTGCAGCCAGGCCAGGCCGTGTAGCTGGTAGGGGCGCAGCGGCAGCACAACGCTGGCCGGCTGGGGTACCGCGGCGGGCTCTCCGGCTTCGAGCAGGCGCAGGCCGACCGCCCGAAGCCCCGCATCACCGTGGATCTGCCAGCGCCCCTGCCCGTCTTCCTCGATGCGACGCAGGCGCGCGGCGTCCCAGCCGTCGAGCCGCAGGGCCTGGCCCTTCTCCAGCTCGGCGGGCTTGAGCAGGTCCAGCAGCGCCAGCATCATGGCCTTCAGTGGCGCCGCGCTCGCGTGGTAGCGGCGGCCGCCGGGGGCGCGCAGGGAGATGATGGCGTCGTCCTCGATCGCGCTGATCGCCACCGCGTCCAGCCAGCGCTTGTCACGGCGCAGCAGGTTGGCGATCAGCGGCGCGAGGTCCAGCCGCTGGCCCTCCACTTCCATGCCCAGGCTCACGAGCCAGGCGCCCCGGCGGCGCGAAAGGCCGACACCATCGACGCGGACATCGGGCGGGCGGGCGTCGTCGCCGCCCTCCTCCGACACACCGAGCTGCCAGCCGCTCACGAACTGGCTGTGATGCGCAAAGCCCGGTTCGGTGCGGACCTGCCAGCCGAGCGCCTGCAGTTCGGGCACCTGGTCGGCATGGAAGTCGCCGAAGAACTCCTCCTGCGGCGTGGTCCACAACGACGCCGACAAGGGATGCGGCGCGCCGCGCCACTGCAGCAGGGCCGGGTCCAGCCGCACCAGGCCGCGCTGCTGCAGCGCCTGTTCGGCCACCGGGTCACCGCCCGACAACTCCGCCACCGTCACCTGCTCGCCCCGCGGCCCGAGGGGCCCGCGCGGGCGCAGGCCGAGCAGGCCGTCGCCGCGGGTCAGCGTGCGCAGCGTGAGGTGCGGGGCGGAAGACATCGCGACAGTCTCGCAGGCCGCGAGACCGTCGCGCGCGAGATCAGGCCAGCACCGACTTGATGTGGGCGGCGATCGCGTCGTCCTGGCAGTTCGTGAAGAACAGCTCCTGGAACTTCTCGCCCGACACGGCGGCCTTGAGCAGGTCCTGGTCGACGCTCTTCAGCACGGTGAGCATGTCCTTGCAGGAGGCGGCCTTGAGGTCCTTCAGGATGCCGCGGTTCTTGGCCATGATGGCGGCGCGCTCCTTCGGGTAGCCGGCACCGCGCTCCTGCTCGAAGAGCTTGCGGTAGCAGTCCTGCAGGTTCAGCTCGGCCGCCCAGCCGAAGCCCTTGGCATAGGGCATGGACAGGCAGTTGCCGTCGTTGATCTGGCCGAACAGGAAGGCGTCGGTCGGGTCGATGACCAGGCCGCAGAACACGCCGGGCATGCTGTTGCAGGCAAGCATGGAGCCCATGCCGGTGCCGCAGCCGGTGACGACGAAATCCGCCGCCTTGCTGTTCAGCAGCAGGCCGGCGAGCAGGCCGTTCATGACGTAGGTGAGCGAGGCCTTGTCGTCCGGCGTGTACATGCCGTAGTGGTGCACGCTGTGGCCCAGGGGCTCGACCACGGTCTTGAGCGCGTTGTGGACGATCTCGGACTTGGCGGCCTGGCTGTTCTCGATGATGAGGGCGATCTTCATGGCGGAGGGCTTTCGGGGCGGGTCGGGATGGGGGCGAAGGGCCGTGGCGCGTCAGCCAGAGGGGCTGTCCGCGTCGGCCGTCATGCCAGGGGCGAATCCCGTGTCGGGCGCCGGACGGCAGGGTCCGGCGCGCCCCGTGGCCAACCGCGCACCCCGCGGGGCAGGATGCAGACGCTGACGCGATTGTGCCCGCTTTGGAACGACGTTTCAAAAACCTGCGCAATCCCGAGCGCGAGGCGAGGTCAGTCGTGGCGGTCGTCGGCCGGATCGGGCGAGGTCGGGGTTAGCTGGTTCAGCCGCCGGCCTTGGGTCGGCAGGGCCTTCAGGTACTTGAAGGTGCCGGTGGCATGCGCGCAGAGCTTGCCGTCGCCGCCGAACACCGAGCCTTCGCAGAAGGCCATCGTCGTGGAGCGGTGCAGCAGCTTGCCGTGGCAGCGCAGTTCGCCCTCGCCGGGGCGCATGAAGCTGGTCTTCATTTCCACCGTCACCACGCCCGGGCCCATGCCCGGCTGGTCGCGGTGGATGCTGCGCGCCGCGTGGGCCATGGCCACGTCCAGCAGCGTCATCAGCACGCCGCCGTGGGCCACCTCCCAGGAGTTGAGATGCCCTTCCTGCAGGTCCACCCGCAACTCCGCCTCGCCGTGCCCCAGGCTGTGCAGCTCGAAGCCGAGCTGCTGCACGAACGGGATGCGGACGGGGAAGTTCAGCGGCGGCGTGCGGCGGGTCATGGCTTGCTCGTCGTAAACCCATATTGCATCACGGCCTCGCGGGCTTCGAATCGCGGACCGGCGCCGGGCCGCCCCAAGCCGGCCCGCAAGCGATGTGCTTGCGGCTTGATGCCGCAAGCATCGCAGTCCCCTCGGGGGACCGACCAGACTCACGCGCGTTCAGCGCCGTGACAATGGGCGAGGGGCTGACGTTCAGCCGCCGTGTACGGCGCTCACGCCGCCGTCAACGGCCAGGATCTGGCCGGTGATGTGCTTGCCGGCCCGGGACGCGAACAGCAGCGCGGCGCCCTTGAGGTCGTCGTCGTCGCCGATGCGGTTCAGCGGTGCGTGGGCGGCCATCCTGTCGGCGCCCACGGCGGCCAGCAGGCCCTTGGTCATCTTGCTCGGGAAGAAGCCCGGCGCCAGCGCGTTGACCGTGATGCCGTACTGGCCCCACTCGCCGGCCAGCGCGCGCGTGAAGTTCACGGCAGCGCCCTTGCTGGTGTTGTAGGCGATGGTCTTCATCGCGCCCAGGTTGCCCGACAGGCCGGCGATGGATGCCACGTTGATGATGCGCCCCGACTTGCGCGGGATCATGCTGGCCTTGGCCACGGCCTGGGCGAACACGAAGAGACTGCGGATGTTCAGGTCCATGACCTTGTCCCAGGCCTCCAGCGGGTGATCTTCGGCCGGGGCGCCCCAGGTGGCGCCGGCGTTGTTCACGAGGATGTCGATCTGGCCCAGCCGCTCCATCGTCTCAGCCACCACGCGGTGGGCCTCCTCGGGCTGGGCCGCGTCGGCCGCAATCCAGCGGGCATCGATGCCACGAGCCTGCAGGTGGGCGGTGGCCTCCTCCAGGTCGGCGGCCTTGCGGGAGGTCAGCATGATCTTGGCGCCGGCTTCACCGAGCGCTTCGGCGATCTGCAGGCCGAGGCCACGCGAGCCGCCGGTGACGAGGGCCACCTGGCCGGTGAGGTCGAACAGGGCTTGGACTTGGGTGCTCATGGCAGGTCTCAGAAGTAGGAAGCTTGGATCTCGCGGCACAGCGGCTCGCGGCGGGCGACGACGTCGAGCCAGGCGCCGATCTTGGGCAGCTCGTAGGCGAAGAAGTACCGGGCCGCCGCGCGCTTGCCCTGGGCAAAGTCGCCGTCGCCCGACACGGCGAGCGCGACGTCCAGCCACAGCCACGCCAGCACGGTATGCCCGAAGGCCTGCAGGTAGGGCACGGCATTGGCGAGCGCCTCTTCCGGCTCGCCGGTGCTCCAGGCCTTCTTGGTGGCGCCGCCCACCTGCGCGAGCGCGGCGGCGAGCTGGTTGGCCTGGGGCGCCCAGTCGGTCTGGATGGCCCGCTCGATGGTGTGCTGCACACGGGCCGCGAGTGCGGCCAGCGACGCCCCGCCCTGCTGCACGACCTTGCGGCCCAGCAGGTCGAGCGCCTGGATGCCGTGCGTGCCCTCGTGGATCATGTTCAGGCGCTGGTCGCGCCAGTACTGCTCGACGGGGAAGTCACGCGTGTAGCCGTAGCCGCCCAACACCTGGATGGCCAGCGAATTCGCCTCCAGGCACCACTCGCTCGGCCAGCTCTTGGCGATGGGGATGAGCACGTCCAGCAGCGCCTGGGCCGTGGCGGGGTCGTCGCCGGTGTGGAGTTCGTCGACGAGACGGGCGCAGTACAGCTCCAGCGCCAGGCCGCCTTCGACATAGCTCTTTTGCGCCAGCAGCATGCGGCGCACGTCGGCGTGCTCGATGATCGGGCGCTGGGGGCTCGCCGCATCCTTGCCGGCCGCGGTCATCGGGCGCCCCTGCGGGCGCTGCTTCGCATAGTCGAGGCTCGCCTCGTAGCCCGCATAGCCGAGCATCACCGCGCCGAGGCCCACGCCGATGCGCGCCTCGTTCATCATGTGGAACATGCAGCGCAGGCCCTCGCCCGGTTGGCCCACCAGGTAGCCGATGGCGCCCTTGCGGCCGCCCGGCGTGAAGCGTCCCTCGCCGAAGTTCAACAGGCAGTTGGTCGTACCGCGGTAGCCCAGCTTGTGGTTGAGGCCCGCCAGCGCCACGTCGTTGCGCTCGCCGGTCAGCTCCGCTCGTTCGTTGACGAGCCGCTTGGGCACGATGAACAGCGAAATGCCCTTGGTGCCCGGAACGAGCTTGCCGTCCGGGCCCGGAATCTTGGCCAGCACCAGGTGGATGATGTTCTCGGTGATCTCATGCTCGCCGCCGGAGATCCACATCTTGTTGCCGGTCAGCCGGTAGCGCGGCCCGAGCGGGTCGGTCTCGTCTTCGAGCTCGGCGCGCGTCGCGATGTCGGACAGCGACGACCCCGCCTGCGGCTCCGACAGGCACATCGTGCCGAACCAGCGGCCGGCGAATTCGTTCTTCGCAAAGACCTCCCGCTGCGTGGGCGTGCCGTGGGCCATCAGCAGGCTGGCGTTGCCCGAGGTGAGCATCGCGTAGCCGCCCATCGCGACACTGGCCTTGCTGAAGAAGGCATTGCCCGCCATCTCGATGACGCAAGGCAGCTGCATGCCGCCCACGTCGTAATCCTGCGCGGCCGCCAGCATGCCGGACTCGGCATAGGCCAGCGTCGCGTCATGGGTGGCCTGGGGGAGGTGTACACGTTCGCCATCGAAATGGGGTTCCTGCGTGTCGGCCAACCGGTTGAACGGCGCGAACTTGTCACGCGCGATCTTTTCGCAGGTGTCCAACACGGCGGCAAAGGTCTCGGCCGAATGCTCGGCAAAGCGCTCGCGCGCGGTCAGGTTGCCGGCTTGCAGCCAGTCGAAGAGCAGGAAGTCGAGGGTCTGGCGCATGGGCATCAGGCAAGGGTGACGGCCATGGTGCCGCTGGCCGTGGCCACAAGCCTGCGCTCGCCGCCCGCCACCGCGAACACCTCGGCCTCGGTGAAAGTGATCTGTCGCCCGGGCTTGACGACCCGGGCCACGCATTCGAGCTGCTCCCCGGCAGCACCGCGCAGCAGGTTGACCTTGAACTCGGCCGTCAGCACCCAGTGCCCCTCGGGTACCAAGGTCTGGGCTGCCGCACCCATGGTGTGGTCGGCCACGGCGGCGATGACCCCCGCGTGCACCACGCCCGTGTGCTGGCCGTGCCGGGCCGTGATGGCCAGCCGCGTCTGCACCCGGCCGGGCTCGACGGCGGTCGGCTCCACCCCGAGATCCACCATGAAGGGCGAAGCCCGGAAGAAACCCTGCACGGTGTCGAGGTCGAGCTTCACGGGGCGTCCTGCCGCATCCGGGAGCAGGCGTCAGGCAGGACGCTCATGGCGCTCACAGCACCTCGAACACACCGGCTGCGCCCATGCCGCCGCCGATGCACATCGTCACGCAGACGCGCTTGGCGCCGCGGCGCTTGCCTTCGATCAGGGCATGGCCGGTCAGACGCTGGCCCGACACGCCATAGGGGTGGCCCACCGCGATGGCGCCGCCATTCACGTTGAGCCGGTCCATCGGGATGCCCAGCGTGTCGGCGCAGTACAGCACCTGCACGGCGAAGGCCTCGTTGAGTTCCCACAGGTCGATGTCGGCGACCGTCAGGCCCAGCTTCTTGAGCACCTTGGGCACGGCGAACACCGGGCCGATGCCCATTTCATCGGGCTCGCAGCCCGCTACCGCGAAGCCCAGGAAGCGGCCGATGGGCTTCAGGTTGTGCGCCGAGGCGTACTGCTCGCTGACCAGCGCGCAGGCGCCGGCGCCATCACTGAACTGGCTGGCATTGCCGGCGCTGATGACGCCGCCGGGCAGCGCGGTGCGCAGGTCCTTGATGCCTTCGTAGGTGGTGCCCTCGCGCAGGCCTTCATCGGCCGACACGGTCACTTCCTTGCTCATCAGCCCCATGACCTTGTCGGCAACCCCCATCGTGGTGGTCACCGTGATCATCTCGTCAGCGAACTTGCCGGCAGCCTGAGCGGCGCAGGCTTTTTGCTGGCTGGCGGCACCGTACTGGTCCATGCGCTCGCGCGAGATGTTGTAGCGCTTGGCCACGTTTTCGGCGGTCTGCAGCATCGTCCAGTAGATCTCGGGCTTGATCTTGACGAGGCTCGGGTCGGCCAGCATGTGCTTGTTCATTTCCTGCTGCACGCAGGAGATGCTCTCCACGCCGCCCGCGACGAACACGTCGCCCTCGCCCGCAATGATGCGCTGCGCGGCCATCGCAATGGTCTGCAGGCCGCTGGAGCAGAAGCGGTTGATGGTGACGCCGCTCACCGTGACCGGCAGGCCGGCCTTCAGCGCGATCTGGCGGGCGATGTTGGCGCCGGTGGCACCCTCGGGGTTGGCGCAGCCCATCAGCACGTCTTCGATGGCGCCGGCTTCGATGCCGGCGCGCTCGACGGCAGCCTTGACGGCCCAGCCACCCAGCGTGGCGCCGTGGGTCATGTTGAAGGCGCCCTTCCAGCTCTTGGTCAGCGGGGTGCGCGCGGTGGAGACGATCAGTGCGTTGCTCATGTGAATTCCTCAATGCGAACAAAGCCACAGAGACACAGAGGCACAGAGAAATAACTCTGAGCTCGCTGCATGTTCTCCGTGCCTCTGTGTCTCTGTGGCTGTGTTGTTCGGACCTGGATCAGGTGAAGCTCTTGCCTTCGGCGACCAGTCGCGCGAGCAAGGGGGCCGGCGTCCAGAACGCGCCGTCGTCCATCGGGTTCTGTGCAAACCGCTTCATCGCCTGCACCACGTTGAAGAGGCCGAGCGTGTCGGCGTAGCACATCGGGCCGCCGCGCCA
>RXJW01000041.1 GCA_003963005.1 Burkholderiales bacterium | reverse complement strand
CATGCGCATCAAGGCCCGCGCCCTGGGCCTGCCGGCGGAGGACTACCGCAACGACAAGACGCTGGAAGACTCCGACCTGCTCTACACCGGCGTGCAGGCGCTGCCCAGCGACTTCTGGGAGCGCCATGGCAAGACCATGGAGAGCTGGCAGCAGGGCAACACCACGTTCTACCGGATCAGCGGGCCGCTCGTGCCCACGCTGCTGGTCAATGAACTGGTCTACCTCGAAGCCCCGGGCGCCACGCCGCTGTATGCCAAGGTCACCGAGATCACCGGCAAGACCGCGGTGCTCAAGACGCTGAAGGACTACGGCCACCAGAAGAACGCCGTCTGGGGCGTGACCGCGCGCAACCGCGAGCAGAACTTTGCCCTCAACCTGCTGATGGACCCGGAGTGCGACTTCGTCACCCTCACCGGCACGGCTGGCACCGGCAAGACGCTGATGACGCTGGCCGCGGGCCTGTCCCAGGTGCTGGATGACCGCCGCTACAGCGAGATCATCGTCACCCGCGTGACCGTGCCCGTGGGCGAGGACATCGGCTTCCTGCCCGGCACCGAGGAAGAAAAGATGGGCCCCTGGATGGGCGCCCTGGACGACAACCTCGAAGTGCTGGCCAAGGGCGACTCGTCCGCCGGTGAATGGGGCCGCGCCGCCACCAACGACCTCGTGCGCAGCAAGATCAAGATCAAGAGCCTGAACTTCATGCGCGGGCGCACCTTCCTGAACAAGTTCGTCATCATCGACGAGGCGCAGAACCTCACACCCAAGCAGATGAAGACGCTGATCACCCGCGCCGGCCCGGGCACCAAGATCGTCTGCCTGGGCAACCTCGCGCAGATCGACACGCCCTACCTGACCGAAGGCAGTTCCGGCCTCACGTTCGCGGTGGACCGCTTCAAGGGCTGGGCCCACAGCGGCCACGTGACGCTGGCCCGCGGCGAGCGTTCGCGCCTGGCCGACTTCGCCTCCGAAGTGCTCTGAACCCGGAGATGCCCATGCCCCCGATCACCCGCCGCCGCATTGTCCAGATCATGCCGCTGCTGGGGGCGGGGCTGGCCGGCGCCCAGACGCAGTCGCTGCTGCAGGAGAGCGACGACGAAGCCAAGGCCGTGGCCTACCACGCCGACGCTGCCAAGGTCGACCCGAAAAAGCACGCCCAGTACGCGAAGGGCCAGACCTGCGCGAACTGCGGGCTCTACGCCCCCGACGGCGACAAGCCCTCGGGCGGCTGCGGCCTGTTCTACGGCAAGGACGTGCTGGCCAAGGCCTGGTGCAACGCCTGGGTGAAGAAGACCGGCTAACGCGCGCGCCTGGTCATTCCCCGCGTTGCATCGACGCGGAGAAGCGCCGCACGCCGGCGTCGCGCTGCGTGGCGGCCCGGCCGGCGGCAATCAGCTTGTCGATCTGATCGGCCGGCAGCTTCAAGCGCGTCGGGATGGCGTTCAGCGCGGCTTCGTCGGCTTCGGGCAGGTCGGCGAAGCTGATCTGCGTGACCGCGAACTTCAGGTCCTCACAGCGCCAGTCGGGGTTGTTGCGCAGCAACTCCGCCTTGCGGGACGCCGGCAGCGAGCAGCGCCAGGTGACGAGGTCCCGCTCCCAGGCCCGCATCATCGGCACGAAGTAGGCATAGCTCATGCGCATCGTGCTCTCGATGGCGGTGTCCACCGCCGCGGTTGCGATGTCCACGCCCGAGGGCCCCGCCATCTCGCGGCCCCAGTCGGCGCTCGGGCCCTGGCCGGCATCCACGACGACAAACAGCAGCCGGCGCAGGTTGGCGGCGTCGTGCTCGCTGATCGGGCCGTAGGGCGTGTCCAGCAGCACGCGGCTTTGCAGGATGCTCACCAGGCCGAGGTTGTCGGTCACGCCGCCGTCGACGAGTTTGAGGTAGCGACCGGTGCGCGGGTCGCGGAAGTCCTGCAGCGCCCGCTTGAGCGCCAGCCGCAGGCGGTGCAGATCGTCACGTTCGGCGCGCTCGCGCGACAGGCCCGGCGGCAGCGGCTTCGTGCAGGCCTCGGGGAACTTCTCCAGCACCACCGGAGCAAAGAACAGCGGCACGGCCATCGACGCGGCCACCGCCTCCGAGACCGGGAAGCTCGCCATGTCGCTGCAGATCGCCTCGAAGGCCCGCTCGTGGAAGGGGAAGGCCAGGCGGTATTGCGCGTTCGTCGCGTTGATCCACACGGCGGGACGCTCGCGCTTGAGCATGTCGGCGAAGGTGGCGCCCTTGAAGACATCGCGCTCCAGCCAGTCATTCAGGTTGCTGCGGTCATTCAGCCCGCCGGCCAACACCCGCATCAGGTTGGTCGGGTTGACGAGGCTGAAGCGCAGGTTGGCCTCGCCATCGCGCATCAGGACCTTGTTCCGGAAATCCCTCAGCCCCTCGGTCCCATGCAGCCCGAAGTACGCGGCGGTGATGGATCCGCCCGACACGCTCGTGATGAAGGTCACCTCGTCCAGCAGGCTGCGCCCGCCGGCCGACGGCTGCTCCCGAAGCCCTTCCAGCACGCCATAGGCAAAAGCGGCCGCGCGCAGGCCGCCGCCGCTGAAGCTCAGCGCCACGGCGGTCTGCGGGGTGTCGGCGCGCGGCGCCCGCTGCATCGGCTCGGCGACGGCCGGCTGGTTGCGCGGCGGATTCAGCGGCGAGCCGGCGCAGGCGCTCAGCAGCAGGCACAGGCAGATCAGGGGCAGGTGGCGCATCGGGCAGGGACTCGAAGAGGCGGGGGCGCGAGCGGATTCTGCCGATGCTGCCAGCCGGCGGCATGACATCACCCGACAATTCCTGCATGCAGCTGCCCGATCGCTGGATTGCCCACCTCGACATGGATGCCTTCTATGCGTCCGTCGAGCTGCTGCGCTACCCGCAACTCAAGGGCGAGGCCGTCGTCATCGGCGGCCGCCGGGCCGATGCCCCCCGGCAGCTGGAGGACGGCCGCTGGGAGTACGCCCGGCTGCGCAACTACACCGGCCGCGGCGTCGTCACGACCAGCACCTACGCCGCCCGCGACCTGGGCGTGTTCTCGGCCATGGGCCTGATGAAAGCGGCCCTGCGCGCGCCGGATGCCATCCTGCTGCCCGCCGACTTCGACAGCTACCGCAAGTACTCGCGCCTCTTCAAGGCGGCCGTGGCCGAGGTGGCGCCGGTGATCGAGGACCGCGGCATCGACGAGATCTACATCGACCTGACCGACGTGCCCGGCGTGCGCGACACCGTCGGCCACGACCCGCTGGGCGGCGTGAAGGCCGTGGCGCGCGAGATCAAGAACTCGGTGGGCCGTGCCACGGGCCTGACCTGCTCCATCGGCGTTACGCCCAACAAGCTGCTCAGCAAGATCGCCAGCGAGCTGGAGAAACCTGACGGCATCACCGTGCTGACCATGGACGACCTGCCCACGCGCATCTGGCCGCTGGCGGTGCGCAAGATCAACGGCATCGGGCCGAAGGCGGGGGAGAAGCTGGTCAAGCTCGGCCTGCACACCGTGGGCGACATTGCCGCGGCCGACCCGGCCTGGCTCGTCGAGCAATTCGGCGAGAGCTACGGCCAGTGGCTGCACAACGCCTCCCACGGGCGCGACTCGCGGCCGGTGGTCACGCACAGCGAGCCGGTGTCGGTCAGTCGCGAGACCACCTTCGAGCGTGACCTGCACGCGGTGCACGACAAGGCCCTGCTCGGCCAGATCATGGACGAGCTCTGCGAACGCCTGGCGCAAGACCTCGCGCGCAAGCGCTACGCCGGCAAGACGGTGGGCATCAAGCTGCGCTTCGAGGGCTTCGTGACCGTCACGCGGGACCAGACGCTCAAGACGCCTGTCGCCACCGCTGCCGACATCCGCCGCGCCGTGGGCCTGTGCCTGAAGCGCGTCAGCTTCGACAAGCGCCTGCGCCTGATGGGCGTGCGGGTGGGCAACCTGGTGCATGCCAGCGAGCTGGCGGCAGCCCCGGCCGCCTCTCCGACTGCCGTGCTGGGACAAGCGCCGGCGCGTGAGAATCTGCCGCTGTTCTGACGCCACCTCGCCGCCCGTGACCGCCGACCTCCACAGCTACGAACCCCGCCACGGCCACGGCCTGCCCCACGACCCGTTCAACGCCATCGTCGGCCCCCGCCCCATCGGCTGGATCGGCAGCCACGACGGCGCCGGCCACCGCAACCTCGCGCCCTACAGCTTCTTCAACGCCTTCAACTACGTGCCGCCCATCGTCGGCTTTTCGAGCATCGGCACGAAAGACACGCTGCGCAACGTGCAGGCCACCGGCGAGTTCACCTGGAACCTTGTCACTCGGGAGCTGGCCGAGCGCATGAACGCGAGTTGCGCGGCCGTGCCGCCCGAGGTGGACGAGTTCGCGCTGGCCGGCCTCACGCCGCTGGCCTCGCAGCAGATCACGGCACCGCGCGTGGCCGAGTCGCCGGTGAGCTTCGAGTGCCGCGTGACCCAGATCGTGCAGCTCACCACCGCCGCCGGCGCCGCCGTGCCGAGCTGGCTGGTGCTGGGTGAGGTGGTGGCCGTGCACATCGCGCGCCACCTGCTCGTCAATGGCGTCTACGACACCGCGGCGGCCCGGCCGGTGCTGCGCGGCGGTGGCCCGGCCGACTATTTCGAGATCACGCCGGAGCAACGCTTCCAGCTTTTCCGCCCCACCTGACCCCTTCCACGGAGAGCCCCCCGCATGTCCTCCCGCCGTCGCTTCCTCGCCCAGGCCCCTGCCGGCCTGATCGGTGCCACTGCCCTGGCCAGCGCCCAGACGCCGTCCACGCCGACGCCGCCCGCCACGCCCGGCGCACCGCCCACCTTCGGCACCGCGCCGGCCGTCGGGCCCGAGGTGTCGACGGCCACCTTCGCCGAGGCCGAAAAGCTGATGCGGCTCACACTGAAGGACGCCGACCGCGCGCTCGCCGCCGCCAGCTGGCGCAGCACCATGCCCGGCCTGATGGACCGCCGCGACGGGCCGCGCAAGCTGACCATTCCCGACAGCGTCGCGCCCGCCACGGTCTGGAACCCGGCGATGGGCCGCCCGGCCCTCGGCCCGGCTCGCAACCGCTTCGTGCGCTCGGCCGGCCCGGTGCCACCGCTGCCCGCCAAGGACGAGGACATCGCCTTCGCGCCGGTCACGCTGCTGTCGCGCTGGGTGCAGAGCCGCGCGCTCAGCTCGGTGCGCCTGACCCGCATCTATCTGGACCGCATCCGGCGCCTGGACGGCCAACTGCGCTCGGTCATCACGCTCACCGCCGACCAGGCGCTGGCGCAAGCCGCGCAGGCCGACCGCGAGATCGCCGCCGGCCGCTACCGTGGCCCGCTGCACGGCCTGCCTTACGGCCTGAAGGACCTGCTGGACACCGCCGGTGTGCGCACCACCTACGGTGCCGAACCCTTCCGCGACCGCGTGCCGACGAAGGACGCGACCGTCGTGCAGCGCCTGAACGCAGCCGGCGCTGTGATGCTCGCCAAGCTGAGCCTCGGCGCGCTGGCGATGAACGACATCTGGTTCGGCGGCCAGACGATGAACCCCTGGCTGCTGGAGGAAGGCGCGTCAGGCTCCAGCGCCGGCCCGGGGGCGGCGACGGCGGCCGGTCTCGTCGCCTTCTCCATCGGCAGCGAGACAGGCGGCAGCATCGTCAGCCCCAGCATGCGCTGCGGCGTGACCGGCCTTCGCCCGACCTTCGGCCGCGTGCCCCGCACCGGGGCGATGACGCTGTGCTGGTCGCTCGACAAGCTCGGCCCGATGACCCGCAGCGTCGAGGACGCGATGCTCGTGCTGCAGGCCATCAGCGGGCCGGATGCGGGCGACATGGGCTCGGTGCCGTCCAAGCTCGCCTTCGACGCCCGCGCCTCGGTCAAGGGCCTGCGCGTCGGTTACGTACCGGGCTGGCTGGACGAAGCCCCGGCCATCGACGTCGACCGCCAAGCCCTCGCGCTTGTCAAGCAACTCGGCATGACACCCGTGCCGATCACGCTGCCCGCCTGGCCCTACGACGGTCTGAACCTGATCCTGTTCGCGGAAGCGGCAGCCGCGTTCGAGGAGCTGACTTTGAACCACGGCGTGGATCAGCTCAGCATGCAGGGCCCGGACTGCTGGCCCAACCTGTTCCGTCAGTCACGCTTCCTCTCGGCCGTGGATTTCGTACAGGCGGACCGACTGCGCCGCATGGTGGCACAGGAGATGGCGCGGATCATGAACGACGTGGACGTGCTGCTCGTGCCCTCGCTGCGTGACGAGATGCTGACCATCACCAACCACACCGGCCACCCGAGCCTGACGCTGCGCACGGGCTTCACGCAAGTCAGCGAAGCCCGCAGCGACTGGGCCCCCGACCCGGCCAAGCCGGTGCCGACCTTCGCCACACCTCGCCGCGTGCCGCATGGCGTGACCCTGATCGGTCGGCTGTTCGAGGAAGGCGTGCTGGCCCAGGCGGGCCTGGCGCTGGAGCGCGCCGCCGGGGTGGCGGGCGAGCGGCCGCCGGGCTTCTGACGCTAGCGCGGCTCGCGGGGCGCCAGCGCATGCGCGCTGAGCGTCTCCAGCGGGATCAGGCGCAGCACCAGCGCATGGGTCGCCTCCAGCACGACGGGCGGCGCCACACCCGCCTCGTAGGCTTCGAGCCAGCGGCTCGCGCACAGGCACCAGCGGTCACCCGGTCGCAGGCCGGCAAAGCGCCATTGCGGGCGCGGCGTGACGAGGTCGTTGCCGCGCGCCAACGAGAAAGCGAGGAACTCTTCCGTCACCCGCGCGCAGACGAGGTGGGTGCCGCGGTCGTGCTCGTCGGCCGTGCAGCAGCCGTCGCGCAGGAAACCCGTCAGGGGGTCGAACGAGCAGGCCTGAAGGGGCGTGCCCAGTACATTCTTCGCCGTCATGGTTGTATTGCCTCTTGCACCGCGCTGCATCATGCCCCGGCCCGCACGACTGCGGGCGCGCAGGGCCATGCCCCGATGAGCGACTGGACCTACACCGTCTCGGTGCGCAGCCTGTGCGAGTTCACTGCCAAGCAGGGCGACCTCGACCGGCGCTTCACCCCGTCCGCCACCGCACTGGAAGGCCAGGCCGGGCAGATGGTCGTTTACGCCCGCCGCTCGCCCGGCTACGAGACCGAGCTGCCGCTGGAAGGCCAGTGGGGCCAGCTGCGCGTGCGCGGCCGCGCGGACGGCTACGAGGCGGACGTGAACCGGCTGGAGGAGATCAAGACCATCCGCGGCCCCGTCGAGCGCATCCCGCACAACCGCCAGGCTCTCCACTGGGCACAGTTGGAAACCTACGGCGCGCTGATCGCCGCCGACCGGGGCCTGACCGAGCTGGAGCTGGCCCTGGTCTACGTGGACGCCGACACCCAGAACGAAACCGTGCTGCGGCAGACCGCAACGGCCGCCGCGCTGCAGGCCGCGTTCGAGGCCCGCTGCGAGGCCTTCGAGCACTGGGCCCGGCAGGAAGCCGACCACCGCCGACAGCGCGACACGGCGCTCACCGCCCTGCCCTTCCCGCTCGGCGAACTGCGCCCGGGCCAGCGGCTGCTGGCCGAGGCCGTCTACCGCGTTGCTGCCAACGGCCGCTGCCTGCTGGCCCAGGCGCCGACGGGCATCGGCAAGACGCTGGGCACGCTCTACCCGCTGCTGCGGGCCATGCCCGGCGCCCAGCTCGACAAGATCGGCTACATGACCTGCAAGGGCACCGGCCGCATCACCGCTCTCGAGGCCCTGCACGCGCTGCGCGAACACACGCCCGGTCGCCACCTGCGCGTGCTGACCCTGGTGGCCAAGGAGCAGGCCTGCGAGCATCCGACCCTGGCCTGCCACGGCGACGCCTGCCCGCTGGCCCGCGGCTTCTACGACAAGCTGCCCGCCGCGCGCGCCGAGGCCGTGGCCGCCGGCTGGCTCGACCCCGCCGCGCAGCGCCGCATCGCGCTGCAGCACGGCCTGTGCCCCTACTACCTCGGCCAGGAGCTGCTGCGGTGGGCCGACGTGGTCGTGGGTGACGTGCACCATGCCTTCGACACCCACGGCCAGCTCTACGGCCTGGCCCAGTCGCAAGGCTGGAAGCTCGCGCTGCTGGTGGACGAGGCGCACAACCTCATCGACCGCACCCGCGACATGTACAGCACCTCGCTGAGCCTGGCCCGGGTGCGCGAGGTGCTGGCCGAAGCGCCGGCGCCGCTGCGCGCGCCGCTGCGCCGCCTGGCCGTCGAGCTGGCAGACCTCGCCCGCGAACAGGCCAGCGACTACCAGCCCCTCCCGCAGGTCCCCGACGACCTTGCCGAGGCGCTGCAGCGCGTGAACGCCGCGCTCGCCGAACATGTGCAGAACCACCCGCTGGACGTGGGCCCGATGCTGCAGTTCTATTTCGAGGTGCTCGGCCTGCAGCGCCTGCTGGACCGGCTGGACGCGCATTCCCTGTGCGACCTGCAACGGAGCAGCGCCGCCGCGCCCCGCGTGACCGAAGCGCCAAGCAATCTGTCCCTGCTCGACGGCGACCCGGCCGACGAGACGCAGGACGCGCTGCTGTCGGTGCGCAACATCGTGCCCGGCCACTTCCTGAAGGAGCGCTTCGAGGGCCTGCACAGCGTCACGCTCTTCTCGGCCACGCTCGGGCCGCCGGACTACCCGCGCCAGCTCCTGGGCCTGCCGGACGACACCGCCTGGATCGACGTGCCCGCGCCCTTCCCGCCGGAGCACCTGACGGTGCAGGTGGCGCACCGGCTGTCCACGCGCTACGAGCACCGCGAGGCCTCGCTCGACGCGCTGGTGGACCTGATCGCCACGCAATTCGGCCGGCACCCGGGCAACTACCTCGCCTTCTTCAGCAGCTTCGACTACCTCGACAGGGCCGCTGCCCGGCTGGCGCTGCGCCACCCCGAGCTGCCACAGTGGAGCCAGTCGCGCGCCATGGCCGACGGCGCGCGGCGGGCCTTCCTGGACCGCTTCGTGCCCGAGGGCCGCGGCATCGGGTTCGCGGTGCTCGGCGGCGCCTTCGCCGAGGGCGTGGACCTGCCGGGCACGCGGCTCATCGGCGCCTTCATCGCCACGCTCGGCCTGCCGCCGGTGTCGCCGCTGCAGGACCTGATCCGCGAGCGCCTGGACACGCTCTTCGGCGCCGACCATGGCTATGCCGACCTCGTGCCGGGGTTGCAGAAGGTCGTGCAGGCCGCGGGCCGCGTGTTGCGTTCGGTGGACGACCGCGGCTGGGTCTGGCTGCTTGACCAGCGCTTCGCCCGCTCCGACGTGCGCGCCCTGCTGCCCGGCTGGTGGCAGTTGCGCTGAACTTTTTTGCGAGCCGCTGAATCCAAACCCACGCGGCGCGCGCTCCAAGGAAGCATCCCCTCACCCGGAGTTCCCCATGTTCGAGAACCTGCAAGCCTGGCTGCCGCTGATGATCCCGCTGTTGGCGCTGATGATTCCCATCGTGGCCATCGTGTCGCACTACCTGGGCAAGGCGCACAGCGAGCGCCAGCGGCACGAGACGATCCGTGAGCTGGCCCGCGCCGGCCAACCCATCCCGCCCGAACTGCTCACGGAAACCCAGGACAGCGACTGGCACATCGGCCGCCGCCGCCTGGCCTCGCCCAACCGGATGCTGGTGCCCGCCCTCATCAATATCGCCATCGGCCTGGGCCTGATGGCCATGTTCTCGCTGATGGCACCCGGTGTCTGGCTCTGGAGCATCGGTCTGCTGCCCCTGTTCATCGGGCTGGCACTGGCGGTGTACTGGGCGTTTGATCGCAAGCAGGTACCGCCTCAGCCGTGACTCGCCCTGACGCCGCCAGCGAGGAAGCCCGCCTCATCGCCCGCGCCGCGGGCGGCGATCGGGCTGCCTTCGCCGCGCTGGTGCAGGCCCACCAGGGCTATCTGCGCAAGCTGCTCGGCCGCGTCTGCCGAGGCGACCAGGGCCGCGCCGACGACCTCGCGCAGGAGGCTTTCGTGCGGGCCTGGCGCGCTTTGCCTGGCTTCCGTGGCGAGGCCCGGTTTCGCACCTGGCTCACGCGGCTGGCGTACTCGGCGCTGTCCGCCGAGCGGCCCGGGCTGCCGCGGCGCGACGATGCCCCTGACGAGGCCGGCATCGACAGCGACTTCGCGCCGGGTGCCGACTGGCGCATCGACCTCGACCGGGCGCTGGCCACGCTGAGCGAGGCCCAGCGGCATGCCTTGCTGCTCTGCTACGGCGCCGACCTGAGCCATGCCGAGGCCGCCCAGGTGCTCGGCTGGCCGCTGGGCACGGTCAAGACCCAAGTGCTGCGCGCCAAGGCCCGGCTGCGGGCGCAACTGCAGGCCTGGGAGAACACCCCATGAACGACTTCGACCCCTCCGACCCGATGGACGCCGCGCTGCGCGCGCAGTGGCAGGCCGACCCGCCTCCCGACGATGCCGGCTTTTCCTTGCGCGTGATGGCCGCGCTCCCGCCCTTCGTGTCGCCGGCGCAACGGCGCCGACTGCGCTGGCTGCGGCGGGCTCGCTGGCTGGCGATGAGCCTGGCCGGCTGCGGTGCCGCGTGGCTGCTCAGCGCGCCGGACAGCCTGCAGGGGGGCCCCGATCTGCTCGCGGGGTTGGCCTTGGTCGGGCTGCTGATCTTCTGGACGCTGCCCGGCCGCTGGAACCGCCCGTGACGGCCCCCTCCCCGGGTGCGAACTCCGGCGGTTCGTGCCGGAATGCCGCACCGCCGAGGGCCACCCACCCCGATGCGGGGTCGGCCACGCCTGCGGGCTCATTGACAATCTAGGGATACGCCCACCCAGCCGACGGATGAAAGCTCCCACTCTCAGCGCCGCTCCCGTGCCCGATGCACCCGCCCTGACGTCGCAGACGGTCAACCCGCTGCAGCACGGCATGGCGCTGTTCCACGCCACGCCGCCGGACTACGTGCGCGCCCTCGGCTGGTTCCGTGCCGCCGCCGACGCCGGTGACGGCGAGGGCATGGCCATGCTCGGCCTGTGCCTGCTCGAAGGCCTGGGCACCACGGCCGACCCGGTGCAGGCGCGTGAACTCTTCCGCAAGGCGGCGTCGCGACGGAGTGCGCTCGGGCGCTTCCAGCTCGGTCGCGTGCTGATGACCGGCCGCGGCGGCCCCGCCGACGAAGCCGCCGGCCTGACCGCCTACGTGGCCGCTGCATCGATGGGCCACCCGGAAGCCACGTTCAACCTCGCCAACTGCCTGTTCGCCGGCGTGGGCTGCCTGCCCGACCGCCTGGCGGCCAAGGCGCTGTACCTGCGCGCGCGCAACCTCGGCTGCTCGCTGCGCCCGCAGGGCGTGCTGGTGCGCCAGCGCGAGCTGAAGGCGGTGCGCGTGCTGTCCGAGCGCTTTGCTGACCCCAACCGCATGTTCTTCCTCGTGCAGGAGCGTCAGCAGGAGCTGGCCCTCGTGCACGCCGTGGCCCAGCCGGCTCGCCAGGCGGCCCAGGCCCGTGCCAGCAAGCCGCGCCGGCTGCGCGAGGCCAGCCGCGTGGCGGCGGGCGTCGTGGCTGCGGTGGCCGGCACGCTCGGCCAAATGCTGCGCCCTGCATCGCGCGATGCCGGACCGACAACGCTGAACTTCTGACGACCGGCGCCCCGTGGGTTGCGCGGCTAGGATGGCCACATGCCCCCGCGCCCGATCCGCCTGCCCTCGCTGGACGCCCTGCTCGCGTTCGAGACGGCGGCGCGCTGTGGCAGCTTCGAAGCGGCCGCCACTGAGTTGGCCCTGACGGCGAGTGCCGTTGCCAAGCGGGTGGCCGGGCTGGAGGAGCGGCTGGACCAGCCCCTCTTCCTGCGCCAGGCGGCCCGCGGCCTGAGCCTGACCGCGGCAGGGCACGAGTACCTGCCCCAGGTGCGCCAGGCGCTCGCGCTGTTGCAGGCCATGCCGCTGCACCAGCGGCCCGGGACGGTGCGCGAACGCCTGCGGGTCAGTTCCACACCCACCTTTGCGCGCCAGTTGCTCGTGCCCGCGCTGCCTGGCTTCACCGCGGCCCACCCGGAGGTCGAGCTGGAGCTGACGCTCTCCGTGCCCCTGCTGGCCGAGGGCGATGCGGGTGCCGACGCCGAGATCCGCCACGGCGCCGTGCCGGACGACCTGAACCCCGCCCAGGTGCTGCTGCGCGACCACCTGACGCCGCTGGCCGCGCCGGCCCTCATCGCCCGCCACGCGCCGCTGACCGCGCCAGCCGACCTGCTCGCCCTGCCGCTGCTGCGCACCCCGCTGCAGCCCTGGGCGCCGTGGTGGCGCGCGGCGGGCTTGCCGGACGTGCCCGAACCCGACGACGGCCCGCGCTTCGTGGACCTGGGCCTGACGCTCGCGGCAGCACTCGCCGGCCAGGGCGTGGCGCTGGCCCGCCTGAGCTTGGCACGGCACGAGCTGGCGGAGGGCCGGCTGGTGCAGCCCTTCGGCCTCAGCGTGCCTGCCGAGCGGCACTACGGCCTGATCGTGCACCGCGCCAGCCCGGCGGTCGATGCCTTCGCCGACTGGCTGCATGCGCACTGCCGCGCGGTCGAGGCGGAAAACTCTTCCGGCCCCGGCTGAGGTTTTTTCCGGGGCGCCACGGCGTGCGCGGCCCTAGCATCGCGGCCTGACTTCACCGCACCGCGCCATGCCCGTCATCACCTGCATCGAAGACCTGCGTCAACTCGCCGAGAAGCGCGTGCCGCGCATGTTCTACGACTACGCCGACTCGGGCTCCTGGACCGAGACGACCTACCGCGCCAACGAGAGCGACTTCCAGGCCATCAAGCTGCGCCAGCGTGTGGCGGTCAACATGGAAGGCCGCAGCACGGCGGTGACGATGGTGGGCCAGGCGGCCAAGATGCCAGTGGCCATCGCGCCGGTGGGCCTGACCGGCATGCAGCACGCCGACGGCGAAATCCACGCGGCCCGCGCGGCCGAGAAGTTCGGCATCCCGTTCACGCTGTCGACGATGAGCATCTGCTCGATCGAGGACGTCGCCGAGCACACGAGCGCGCCCTTCTGGTTCCAGCTCTACATGATGCGCGACCGCGACGCGATGGCCCGCATGATCGCCCGCTGCAAGGCTGCCAAGTGCTCGGCGCTGGTGCTCACGCTGGACCTGCAGGTCATCGGCCAGCGCCACAAGGACCTGAAGAACGGCCTCACCGCCCCGCCGCGGCCGACCGTGCGCAACCTCCTGAACCTGATGACCAAGCCGCGCTGGTGCCTGGGCATGGCCGGCACGCGCCGGCACACCTTCCGCAACCTCGTGGGTCACGTGAAGGGCGTGAGCGACATGCGCTCACTCTCCGCGTGGACGAACGAACAGTTCGACCCGCGCCTGTCCTGGGCCGACATCGCGTGGGTGAAGGAGCAGTGGGGCGGCAAGCTGATCCTCAAGGGCATCATGGACGTCGAAGACGCCAAGCTGGCCGTGAAGGCCGGTGCCGATGCCATCGTCGTGAGCAACCACGGCGGCCGTCAGCTCGACGGGGCGCCCAGCAGCATCCACGCCTTGCCAGCCATCGTGGCCGAGGTGGGCTCGCAGATCGAGGTCTGGATGGACGGCGGCATCCGCTCCGGCCAGGACGTGCTCAAGGCCTGGGCCTTGGGCGCCCGCGGCACGATGATCGGCCGGGCCATGGTCTACGGCCTGGGCGCGATGGGCGAGGAAGGCGTGACGAAGGCCCTCCAGATCCTGCACAAGGAACTCGACGTGACCATGGCCTTCTGCGGCCACACGCAGCTCACCCAGGTCGGCCGCGACATCCTCGTGCCGGGCACCTACCCGACCGTCTGAACGTCAGCCCGCCCAGGCCCGATGCGCAGCAGATGGTCGGCAGGTTCAAGACCCGGCGCGGGCGCGACCTCTGGCCTGATCATTTCAGACTGCGCACCAGCCGCAGCGGCAGGCGTTCATGCCGGGGCATGTCGGGCCGCGCATCGCCGGTGCGTGGATCGACCGCCCAGCCGACCTGCGGCACGAGCCGGTCGGCATGGGTTTCTGTCGCGCCCCGCTGCACGTTGCGGTAGGCATAGGGATTCACCGCCTCGCTGTCGATGCGCACCGTGCTCGTCCAGTACCAGCCGGCCGGCGCAGCCGGCGCCAGGGCGGGGCCCTGCGCTGCCCGCGCAAGCCGCTCACCCAGCAGCTTGAGCTCAGGCACTCGCGGCACGCGCCAGCCCTTGCCTGAGGTCTCGCTGCGCGCACGGGCCATCGCGAGTGCCTCGGCGAGCGTGAACAGCGCCGCCTCACCCTGGCAGGCACGGCCATCCCAGCGCATGCCTTCCACGCACCGCGACCAGGCCTGACCGCTGACCGTGTCGAGCAACTCCTGACCGTCGGCGCTGACCGTCAGGCCGGGTGGCGGGGGCAGCGGCTCCGCCACCGCCACCCGGCTGGCAAGACCCGCGGCCGCCAGCAGCATCCACACAGCACGCATCCAAGCCTCCCGTGTCAGCGGCCCGCAGCCGTCACCAGGGCCAAAGCTTCGGCTGGCGTGACCGGCCCTTCGCCCGGCACCTCCACGACGACGAGATAGCCCGCCAGGTCCTCCCGCCCGCTCGCGGCGGCATAAGCCTGGGCCAGGCGCAGCTGGCCGCTGCTGACGAGACGGCCCGTGGCCGGGTCCCAGGTCTCGTGGGACACCATGCACCCGGCCGACGGCGTGCCGGGGAAGTAGCTGGCGCCGCGGTAGTAATCAGGGTTGACGACGGTGCCGTGCAGCAGGATGTCGTCCCGCCCGGCGCGGCCCGCGAGCCAGGCTTCCTTGATCGGCGCCCAGGAACGCCAGGCGGGGGGCAGGAAGCTCTCGTAGACCGCCTCACTCCAGGCCGGCAGCTGGGGCGTGTCGGCATGCTCGAACTCGGCCACTGTGCCCTCGATCGGCAACTTGCTGTGCAGGTAGGGCGTGGGGCCGATCCACGGGTTGGTGGCGGTGCCGGCACCGACAAGGGTGAACAGACCCTGGGGCGTGTTGCCGTTGGTGATGGTGCCGGGCAGATGGGTGAGCGCCCGGGCGAGCTGCGGCTGGGCAAAGAGCTGGCCGTCGGCATCGCGCACGAAGCGGCCATCGGCGGCGCGCACGAGGGCCAGCCCCATCACCTCGCGCCCCGGGCGCTGCAGGCTGAAGATGGCGGCATAGCCCGTACGCAGTGGCGCGGCGAGGAGTTCGGGCAGCGGTGGCGGCACCGCGGCCGACGGCTGCAGGCGCTGCATCAGCGCAGTCAGGCGGGCGTCGTCCGCCCAGGCGGGGAACTGCGCCGGCACCCGCAGGCGCAGGCGATCCGCAGCGCCGGGGTCCGCCTGCAGCAGGGTGTAGGCGGCAATCGCAAAGGGCTTGGTCTGGGTCAGCTGCGGCAGCAGCGGTTCCAACAGCGGTGCAGCTTCCCTGGCGTAGAAGGTGTGCGCCGCGGTCAGCACGGCGCGCTGGGTCTCGGGGTCGCGCGAGCCCAGCGTCGGCAGCGCCTGCAGCAGCAGCGGCCGCGCGGCGTCGACCTCGGTGTTGAACACGGCCACAGCGTCCAGGATGGCGGGCAGCGCGGCATCGCGCTCCGGGCCGGCGGGCAGCATCAGGCGGGCTTTCAGCGTGGCCATCTCGCGCTCGCGCAACTCGCGCTCGCCGTCCACGCTGGTGGCCCGCCATTCGAAGGCGGAGGGCTTCAACGCCAGCAGCTCCGACGCCGAATAGCGCTTCTCGGGCGCCAGGCCGGGCCGCGGCGGTGGCGGTGTGGCACAGCCGGCCAGCAAGGCCGCAGCAAAGGCAAGCAGGGGCAGCAGGCGTTTCATCGGGCTTCGGGCGTGTCGATCACCAGGGCGTTGGCCAGTTGGCGGAGTGTGGGCTCGTTGAACGGGCGGGGCAGCACGGACTGTCCCTCAATCAAGAGGGTCGATGAACCACCGCCGTCGAGGTTGAAGGCCTGCGCGGCACCCAGGTCCCGCATCAGTGCCGCCGTCTCGGCCAGGGTCAGCCCCTTCACATCGCCCCGTCGGCCGGCGGCCAGCAGCAGCAGCAGATGGCGGCCGGAGGCGTCCAGCCCGACCGCCGTGCGCGGGTGAGGCTGAGCGCAGAAGGACGGGCACTGGGTGTCGTCCTGCACGCTGCGCGGCAGGCCGTCGCGCACCAGCCAGGGCGTGCCGCTGACGACCAGCCGCCACGCCGGATCCGGCGTGGCTGGCGCGTCGAAGCGGATCACGCAGCGGGTGTCGCAGGCCAGCAGCGGGTCAGCAGCGGGTGCGGTCATCGGGATCAGGGCCGGCCAGGGCTGACCGTCGGACACGGTCAGGCCGCGGGGGCGGAACTCGCGGTCGAAGAAGGAGGCATTGACACTCGCCAGCGCCCCGCGAGCGCTCCGCATCACGTCCAGCGGCTGGCCGGCCTCGGCGGGCGGCGTGAGCGTGAGCCGGAGCCGGGTGAGGTCCACCCGCAGCACGTGCACCTCGCTGTCCGGCAGCGGTGACCAGGCACGGTGGCTCAGGCCCGGCACGATCGTCTGCCAGAGGTCCGCGCTCGGCCGCGGGCTGGCACAGGCGGTAACGACCAGCAGGCCTGCCAGGCTGACCAAATGCAGGAAGTGGCGGCGCATGCCGGAGATACTAACGGGCCGATGCACGTGTCGTGTCGATCCGGCCCCACACCGTTCGTCATGTCGGTGTCAGCCCCATCCCCGAGGACTTCCGATGAAATGTTTCGGCCTGCTGGCCGCCGCGCTGCTGGCCACCCCGGCCATCGCGGCGCCGGTCACCTACGAGATCGACCCGACCCACACCTTCCCAAGCTTCGAGGCCGACCACATCGGCCTGTCCTACTGGCGCGGCAAGCTGAACAAGAACAGCGGCAGCGTCGTGTACGACAAGGCCACGGGCGCCGGCAGCGTGGAGGTGCAGATGGACCTCGCCAGCATCGACTTCGGCCTGGATGCGATGAACGCCTGGGCGCGCGGCGAGCAGTTCTTCAACCTCTCGAAGAACAACCCGATGGCCACCTACAAGGGCCGCTTCGAGGGCGGCAGCGGCGGCGTGCCGGCGCGCGTGGTGGGCGAACTCACGCTCAACGGCCGCACGCTGCCCGTGACGCTGACCGTGCACCAGCTCAAGTGCATGCCCCACCCGATGCTCAAGCGCGACTGGTGCGGCGCCGATGCCTCGGGCAGCTTCAAGCGCGATGACTTCGGCCTCGCGGCCGGCAAGGACTACGGCTTCAAGATGGAGGTGGGCCTGCGCATCCAGGTCGAAGCGGTCGCGAAGGAATGAAAAACGGCAGCCAGAGGCTGCCGTTGTCTTGCTGGTCAGGCGCGGGTCACTTGACCTGCATTTCTTCGAGCAGTCGGGTGGTCTTGTCGACCGTGCTCATCTGCCACAGCATGTAGCGGGCATCCAGACAGATGCTGCGGACCATCTTGGGGTTGAAGTCCCAGTCCGAGATCACGGCGTCCAGCGTGCCGTCGAACAGCAGACCCACGAGCTCGGCCTTGCTGTTGAGCACCGGCGAGCCGGAGTTGCCGCCCGTGGTGTCCAGCGTGGCCAGGAAGTTCACCGGCACCGAGTCCAGGCCCTTCACGTAGTACTTGCCGAAGTTGCGGGCCTTGATCGCGGCCAGTTGCTCGGCTGGCGCATTGAACTCGCCACCGGCTTCATCCGGGCCGCGGTGCTTGGCGACGATGCCGCGCAGCGTCGAGAAGGCCGTCCAGGTCGTGCCATCCGAGCCGGGGTTGCGGCCCTGCACCTTGCCGAAGCTGATGCGCAGCGTGCCGTTGGCATCCGGGTACACGGCCTCGCCGCGGCTGGCGTGGTAGTCGATCATGGCCTGTTGCACGCCGGCGTAAGCCTTCTGCAGCTTGCCGGCGAGTTCCTTGTCGCGGTTCTCGCGCTTTTCCTCGTCGTCGTGCAGGGCCACGGCGAGCTTGATGAAGGCGTCGTCGCTGGCCTGGAAGGCGGCGGCGTCCTTCGTCAACCATTCCATGCGCGTGGCCGTGTCGGCGAGCTTGCTGGCCGCGTAGAGCTTGTCGATCTGGGCACGCACGGTGGCTTCGTCCTGGCCGGCCTTCAGGCCGTAGGCATTCAGCACGGACGCATTGAGCGTGCCTGCCGGCTGCGCCAGGTAGGCGGCCAGGAAGTGGGCCACCAGGCGCTTGTCGGTCGGCTCGTCGTAGCGACGGTCCAGCGATTGCTGCGCGGCGCGCAGACGGGGCACGTCGCGCTCCTGGTAGCCAGGCTTGCGATCGGCGTCAGGCTTGGCGCGTTGGAGCGCGGCTTCGTACAACTGGCGGGCAGAAGTCAGCAGGGAGGGCGACGTGAAGCCCATCAGCATCTCGGCGCGCTGGATGGCCTGGCGCTCGGCGATGAGGCTTTCGGTCGCGCCGAGGTCGGCGCCGTAGCGCTCGCGGCGCTTGGCGTCGGCGTTCACCCAGGTCTTGAGCTGGTCGAAGCCGGCCTGCTTGCGGGCCAGGATGTCGCTGCCGTCATAGCTCTGCTGCTGGCCACCGAGGTTCTTGAAACCGTTCTGCAGGCCCTGCATGCGCGACGCCATCTTGATCTCCGCCTCGCGGCGGCCGGCGGTCTCGGCCTTGATGATGTCGATGGCTTCGCCGAGCGCCTTGATCTGCGTGGGCTGCTGCCAGCCGAAGGCGAAGTCCACCTCGGTCGGCAGGCGATGGCGGTTCGTGCGGCCCGGGTACCCGGTCACCATGACGAAGTCGCCCTCGTTGAGCGGGCTGCTGGCCATCTTCAGGTGGTGCTTGGGCGTGTAGGGCTTGTTGTCCTTGCTGAAATCAGCCGGCTTGCCGTCCGGGCCCACGTAGGCGCGGTAGAAGCTGTAGTCGCCGGTGTGGCGCGGCCAGATCCAGTTGTCGGCGTCGCCGCCGAACAGACCCACGCCGGTGGCCGGTGCATGCACCAGGCGCACGTCGCGGATTTCGAGCTGCTTGATCAGCTGGTACTGGAGGCCGCCGAAGAAGGGGTAGACGTTGCAGCGGTGGCCCTTGTCGGCCTCGCAGGCGGCCACGAGCTGCTTCTCGGTGGCTTCGATCGCGTCGGTGCGGGCCTTGCCGACCAGCGCGCGGGTCTTGTCGTTCAGCACGTCGGCGCTGACGTCCTTCATGTCGACCGTCACGTAGATGCGGCTGCCCGGGGCGGCCGGCAGCTCATCGGCCAGCGTCGCGGCATAGAAGCCGTTCTTCAGCAGGTCGCGGTCGGGGCGCGAGTTGTACTGGATGCTGCCGTAGGCGCAGTGGTGGTTCGTGACCACCAGGCCCTGCGGCGACACGAAGCTGGCCGTGCACCCGCCCAGCGACACGACGGCGCCCATCGGGAAGTCGGTCAGCTCGCGCAGCTTGGCCGGGTCCAGCGCGAGACCGCCGGCCTTCAGCGGCTTGGCGATCTGCGGCAGTTGCTTGGGCATCCACATGCCTTCGTTGGCATGGGCAGACGTGATGGCCAGCGCGGCAGCGGCCAGCAGCGTGAGAGATTGACGGTTCATGGGGCGATTGCGCAAAGAAGCGAAACCGCAAGCGTAACCCGCAGCGCGGTCGGCGCCGGGGTGAGGAAAGGCAGGCTTCGGCCTGGGGAAAGCCCTGTGTTCCGGGGATTCAGTGGGCCAGGCCGATCCACTCCCCGGCGCCCTGGTAGGCCTCGAAGAGCTCCAGCGACAGCTCGCGCAGCGCGGCATGCTCGCTGCCGAAGCCGTCGGCCAGGCGCTCGTAGGCGTACCGGCGGTCATACAGCATGCGCGTCGGGTTGATCGCCAGGCCGGCGTCGTTCATCAGCTGGCCGAAGCGCAGCAGGTCCCCCGTGCTGACCGGGCCACTCGCGGCGCCCGCCACCGTCAGGCCCAGCGCCCGGATGTCGCCGAGATGGACGCCCTGGGCGATCTTCAGGCCGCTCCAGGCATGGCCCGGGTCACCCAGGCCGCGGGGTTCGTCGGCGGGAACGGGGATCAGGTGCAGCGGAATCATCATGGCGGGCCTCGGCGGACTTCTGGCGTGTGCCGACATGGTGCCTGCCGCTCGGCCGCGCGATGCCGGGATAAAGGCCGAAAAGACCGGCCTGACGCCCGCTCATCCCGCTCAAGTGAACTGCAGGTCCAGGTCGCCGTGGGCGTACAGGATGACGCCGGACTCCGTCTCTGTGATGCGGTGGCCGCTGCCGGCCGGGGCCAGTTGGTAGTCGCCCTGCTGCAGCAGCAGGTCGTCCAGGAAGAGCTCGCCTTCCACCATGAGGCATTCCTCGTCATGGCCGTGGCGGTGCACCGGCACGCTGGCGCCGGGGTCCGTCTGGTAGAGCAGGGAAGCCTGCCCATCGGCCGCCCAGAGCACGCGGCGGCGGATCCCGGGCGCGAACTCCGGCCAGCCGGCCTCGGCATCGCGCACGAGGTGGCGCTCGGGCAGGTCGCCGTCTGCCTCGCGCACAAAGACCTGGCCACCCTCAGTGCTGCTCAGGTGCACCGCAAAGCCGGCTGGCAGCAGCAGGAAGTCGCGCTCGCCCAGGAACTCGCCATCGACCTCGACGCTGCCCTGCACGACCAGAAACTCGCGCACGCCACCGGCCGGCAGCGTGATCCGGGCGCCGGCAGCCAGCTCGACCACGCTGGCCAGCCGCGGCTCCCCCGGGCGCAGTGCGCGGCTGGCCGGTGCACGGTAGAGCTCGCGGTGCAGCACGCCGTCGATCGGTGCCTGGCCGAGCTGGTGGCGACGCCGCACGGTCACCATGCCGCGTTCGGCCTCCAGCGAGGCCTGCAGGCGGCCCGCCAGCCGCTGGCCCAGTCCGTCGCGGGTTGCGGGCGTCACCGGCGCCGCCCAGGCGCGGGCAAAGGGCTCGCCGAGCAGCGGCGTGAGGTCATCATTCTCGGTATCGGGGGTGTGGGGCATCGTGGTCATGGCGTTCCCCTCAGGCCAGCAGCGCGTGGGCGCCCGTGTCGCCCAAGGCTTCGCGCAGGGTGATCAGGGCGCGGCGGATCTGGGATTTGACGGTGCCCAGCGGCAGCGAGGTCTGGCTCGCAATCTCCTCGTGGGACAGCCCGCTGAAGAACGCGAGCGCCACCAACTGGCGAGGCTGGGGCTTGAGCAGCAGCAGGGCGCGGTGCAATTCGGCATGGCCCTGGGCCACGGCCAGCAACTCATCGCCCGACTCGGCGAGCGGCGCCGCGGGCGCGTGCGCGTCGTCATCCAGCGTCTCGTGCTGGAAGCGGGCCTCGCGGCGGATCGCATCGATCGCGCGGGAGCGGGCCATGCCCAGCAGCCAGGTGACCGGCCGGCCTCGCGCGGGGTCGAAGCGCGGCGCCTGGCGCCAGACCTGGAAGAACACGTCCTCGGCCACCTCCTCCGCCAACTGGGGTCGGCGAACGAGCCGCAGCACCAGCCCGTACACGCGCGGCAGCGTCGCTTCATAGAGCGCCATCAGCGCCCGTTCGTCGTGGTCGACGATGCCGGCGATCCACCGCGACAGCTGGTCATCGTCCAGCGGTGCGGCGGCACTGCGGGCCGTCGTCATGGCGAGGTCATCCTCGCCCTCCTCGGCTGCCAGTTCGGCGTCATGCAGGGCCAGATCGTCCAGCAGCATTGCCTCGGGAGGGGGCTGGTCGTCCGGGCCGTCCGGCAGATGGGGCAGGGTCATGGCGTCACCTCAAACCAGCAGTTGATCCACATGCGGCTCGGCGCCGCGCAGGAAGATGGTCGCCCCGGTCGCGGTGCTGATCGGTGCATGGAGGCTGCCGGCGCGGGCCAGGTGGTAGCCGCCGGGGCCGACCTCCACCTGGCTGCCCACCCGCAGCACCCCCTCCAACACCACGCATTCTTCGTCCACCGGATGGCGGTGGGCGTCGAGCCGTGCGCCGGGCGCCAGGCGCAGCAGATAACTCAGGCATCCCTGGCTCTCGTGCAGCACCTTGATCTGCACCCCGTCACCGAACGGCTGCCAACCCGACGGCCCAGCGAGCACGGTCAGGTGGCGGTCGTCGGAATCGGCCACGCGCTCGAGCAGACGCCGTCGGATGGCGCGGGCCTGGGCGGGGGTGGCGGACGTGGGCATGGGCAGGTGTACGCGTCAGATGAAAATCCGGATGCACCGTTGAACCGGGCATCTGCTCCGGCCCTCGCAGCGTATCTCTTCCTGCATGTCCCAGATCGCCTATTTCGACCTCGTCAGCCATTGGCGCCTGGATGCGCCGGTGCCGCAAGTCTGGCGCGCCATCACCCAGACCGAACAGTGGCCGCGCTGGTGGCCCGGCGTGGAGGCTGTGCACCGGCTGGCCGAGGGCGACGCCCGGGGCGTGGGCCGGGTGCAGCAGATCACCTTCCGCACCGGCCTGGGCTACCGCCTGCACCTGGCGCTGGAGGTGACCGACGTCGTGAAGGAGGAGCGCCTGCGCGCGCGGGCGGCCGGCACGCTGGCCGGGGAAGGCATCTGGCTGATGAAGCAAGCTGACGCCGCGATGGGCGGCCACACGGACGTCACCTTCGTCTGGCGGGTGACGCTGCCGCCGGGCATCCTGCGCGCGCTGGCGCCGTTGCTGGCGCCGCTCTTCCGCTGGAACCACCGGCGCGTGATGCGCGCCGGGCGGCTCGGGCTGGCCGGCTACCTGGCCGGCCCCCAGCCGCCCTGACCGGCCTCAAGCCTTGGGCAGCGTCACGCCGACCTGGCCCTGGTACTTGCCGCCGCGGTCCTTGTAGCTGACCTCGCAGACCTCGTCGCTCTCGAAGAACAGCACCTGCGCGCAGCCCTCGCCGGCGTAGATCTTGGCCGGCAGCGGCGTCGTGTTGCTGAACTCCAGCGTCACGTAGCCTTCCCACTCGGGCTCGAACGGCGTCACGTTCACGATGATGCCGCAGCGGGCATAGGTGCTCTTGCCGAGACAAACGGTCAGCACATTGCGCGGGATGCGGAAGTACTCGACGGTGCGGGCCAGCGCAAAGCTGTTGGGCGGGATGATGCAGACGTCCTTGTTGACGTCCACGAAGCTGTTCTCGTCGAAGTTCTTCGGGTCCACCACGGTGGAGTGGATGTTCGTGAAGACCTTGAACTCGGGCGCGCAACGGATGTCGTAGCCGTAGCTGCTGGTGCCGTAGCTGACGATCTTGCGGCCGTTCTGTTCGCGGATCTGGCCTGGCTCGAACGGCTCGATCATGCCGTGCTGCTCGGCCATGCGGCGGATCCACTTGTCGCTCTTGATGCTCATCGCGTCTTCCTCTTCAGTTGTCAGTGCTGGGGGTTGCCGGGCCGAGCGCCGCGCCGCCCCAAGCCGGCCCGTCGGGTGATGAAGGCGGCTCCCGGCCGCCATCATCGCCACCCCCCGCGGGGGGTGGGCCAAGGTCCGCCCTGGACCGGGGGCGCCATGTTCACCGGGGGAGTACCCCGTCAAGATAAATGCCGCCGTCCAGGTCCAGCACGAAGCCCTTGACGGACGCCCGCAGCGGCACGGCCTGGCGGCCGTAGGCGATCGGGGTCCAGGGCAGTTGCTCCATCGCAATGCGCTGGGCCTTCACGTAGAACTGCTTGCGCTCGGCCTGGGTCAGGGCCTGGCGGGCCTGGCCGAGCAGCTTGTCGTATTCGGCATTGCACCAGAAGGTGCCGCTGGCGGCACCGCAGGCCAGTTGCCCCGCCGTGTTGGCCGGCTCCGGGTCACCCAGCCAGCCGCTGAGCGCGGCGTCGTGCTCGCCGGCGTCGATGCGGCGCAGGTATTCGCCCCATTCATAGGTGACGATCTTGGCCGTCACGCCCACCTTGGCCCAGTCGGCCTGGATCATCTGCGCCATGCGCTGGCCGTTGGGGTTGTAGGCGCGCACCACCGGCATGGCCCAGAGGGTCATCTGCAGCGGCAGCACACCGGCCTTCTGCAGCATCGCGCGGGCCTTGGCCGGGTCGTAGGGTGCGGCCTTCAGCGTGGCGTCATGCGCCCAGTTGGCCGCAGGGATGGGGCTCGTGGCCAGTGTGCCGGCGTCGCCATACACGGCGCGCAGGATGGCCGCCTTGTCGATGGCCATGTCCAGCGCTTGGCGCACCTCGACCTTGGCGAGTGCCGGCCGCTTCGTGTTGTAGGCCAGGATGCCGACGTTCATGCCCGGCGCCGTGGCGATGCGGATGGTCGGGTCCTTCTGCAGCTCGGTCAGCTCGGCCGGCCCCACGGGGGCGGCGACGTCGCATTCGTCGCGCTTCAGGCGCTGGGCCCGCACGCTGCCGTCGGTCGTGACGGCGTAGACGAGCTGGTCCGCACGCGGGCGCTCGTCCTTGCGCCACCAGGTCGGGTGCTTCACGTAGCGGATGACGCTGTCGGCGCGGAAGCTCTTCAGCGCGAACGGGCCCGTGCCCACCGGCATCTGCGCGATGCGCTGCGGCGTGCCGGCCTTGAGCAGCTGGGCACCCAGCTCGCCGGACTGGATCATCGTGAAGGCGAAGCTCAGGGCCGACAGGAAGGAGGCATCCCGCTCCGCGAGGGTGATGCGCACCTGGTGGCTGCCGAGCTTCTCCACCGAGCGGATCAGCTTCTCCCAGCCGAAGGACACCACGTAGGGCGACACGCTCGGGAAGGCCTTGGCGAAGGCGCTGTCACGGTTGAGCAGACGGCCGAAGGTGAAGAGCACGTCGTCGGCATCGAACTCGCGCGTCGGCTTGAAGCCTTCCACGGTGTGCCAGGTGACGCCGCGGCGCAGCTCGAAGGTGTAGCTCAGCCCGTCCGGGCTGACGCTCCAGCTGCTGGCCAGGCTGGGGATGAGCTCGTCCGTGCCACGCTTGGTTTCCAGCAGCGTGCTGAATACCGGCAGGTGAGCGACGTGATCGATGCCGCTGTCGGTCATGGCCGGGTCGAAGGTCTTGGGGCTGCCGGCGGTGCAGAAGCGAAGCGTCGTCTGCGCGGATGACGCCGCGGGAACAAGCGCAGACAGGGCAAGCAGGCAGACTCCTAGGCGTTTCACTTCAGGATCTCCGCGGAAGGCACGAAGGGCAGGATGCCCATGGCTTGGTAGAGCGACGAGGGCGACAGTGCGCGCGTCTGACTGCCCTGCCCTTGCAGCACGAGCGCCACGCGCCGCACGGCGCGGATGTCGGCCACAGGGTCGCCGTCCACCAGCAGCAAGTCCGACCGCTTGCCGACCGTGATGCTGCCGATCTCGGCGAGCCGGTCGCTGTGCTTGGCGCCGTTCCAGGTGGCGATCTTGAGCGCCTGCGCCGCCGGGATGCCGGCTTGCACGTAGAGCTCCAGTTCGCGCTGCAGCGCAAAGCCGGGCGTGGCGTCGGTGCCGGCCACGATCGGGATCCCGGCCGCGTGCAGGCGCCGCAGCAGGTCCATCATGACCTTCCAGCTGGCGCTCCAGCGGCGGGCCTTGGTGTCGTCCATGTCGACCTCGGCGGCCAGCAGCGAACGCTGCACCACCGCCGGCAGGTTGGCCGCCACCATCGCATAACTCGGGTTGGGCTGGCCCTGGCGCTGGGTGTACTGGGCCTCGAAGGCGACCATCGTGGGGTCCACCACGGTGCCCTTCTTCTTGAGCAGCGCGAGGAAGTCCTGCGTGCGGCGGTCGTTGAGCTGGAGGTCGGCCGCCTTGTCGCCGGGCAGGTTGAAACGCAGCAGGGTGCGGGTGTCGTCGCCCTTGCCGACGAGGAAGTTCAGCGTGACCTGGTTGATGTGGTGCAGCTCGTCAAAGCCGGCCTCCACCGCCTGCCGGGCCGTCATGAAGGCCGGCACATGGCCGCCGGTGCGCAGGCCGAGCGAGCGGGCATGGGCCACCATCGGCTTGACCCACTCGGGCCGGATCGAGTTGTACAGCTTGAGCTGCCGGTAGCCGTGCGCGGCGTACCAGTCGATGGCCGCGAGCGCATCGGCGAGGTTGTCCGGCACGAAATCTGCCTGCGACGAGAACGGGCTCTTGCCCTCGATGAAACCGTTGGCCGCCACGCGCGGGCCGAGCAGCTCGCCGCGGTCGATGCGGCCGCGCAGCTCGGCGAGGTCAGCGTTGCTGTTGCCAACGTCGCGCACGGCGGTCACGCCGGCCGCAAGGTCGAGCAGCAGGTCGCTGGCGCCGAGGTGGGCGTGCATGTCGACAAGACCGGGCAGTAGCGTGCGCCCCTGGCCCGCAATGCGCTGCGCCGGCGCCGCGTTGTGCAGGCTGCCGGGCTTGACGATGGCGGCGATGCGGCCTTCGAACAGGTAGACGTCGGACGGCCCGCGCAACACCGCCGCCTCGGCGTCGAACCAGCGCACGCCCTCGATGACGGTCAGGCCAGGCAGCGGCTGCGGGAGTGTGCGCGCGAGCCGCTCCAGGCGACCGAGCTGCGCCGCCTTCTGCACGTCGGCCAGCCGGTCCATCTCGGCTTCGAACCCCTGCAGCAGCGTGCCGCCCCAGCCGGGCGCGACCTGGGCGAAGAGCGATTGGTCGTCCTCGCGCAGCCAGAGGTAGGCGGGCTCCAGGTCCAGGCCCTCGATGACGTACAGCGCCACCTCGAAGGCCGCCCCCGCCGGCTTCAAGGCCTGCACACGCTCGATGCTGACCTGCCCGACCGGCAGCGCCGCCGCCTTGCGACCGGGGCGCTGCAGCAGGGTCCTGGCCAACTGGGCCGTGGCGGCGGGTGTCGGCTGGACGGGCAGGTAGACGAGATCCGGCGCGGCACCCGGGCGCTCGCCCCGGTCGACCGCCGAGCGCCAGCGGGCCTGGCCGTCCTTCGTCTCGAATTCGTCGTCGATGCGGGCGCCGTAGGTCGACACGCCCTCGGTGCGGTAGCTCAGCCAGCGCCCGTCCGGCGCCAGCGTCAGCCACTCCTTCTGGTCGGGCCCGCGGCCGTTGTTGCGGTAGCTGTAGTCTGCGTCCAGGCGGCCCGCTGCCGCGCTGAGCTTGAGCTGGCCACAGGCCACCTTCGAGCACAGCACTGTGTAGGTCTGGGCCTGGGCGGCAGAGGACAGCAGTAGGGCGATCAGCGAGGGCAGCAGCTTCATCGGCAGGGTCGGCCAGTCGTTCAGGTGCCGCGGACTTTACTGAGGGACGCAACGCCCTTGTTCGCGAGCATGTCCGCCCGCTCGTTGCCCGGGTCACCGGCATGGCCCTTCACCCAACGCCACTCCACGTGATGCAGCTTGCGCAGCGCATCCAGCCGCTGCCAGAGTTCGGCGTTCTTCACCGGCTTGCCATCGGCCGTCTTCCAGCCGCGGCGCTGCCAGTTGAGGATCCATTCGGTGATGCCCTTGCGCACGTACTCGCTGTCCAGGTAGATGACGACGTCGCAACTGCGCTTGAGCGAGGCCAGCGCCTCGATCGGGGCGGTGAGTTCCATCCGGTTGTTGGTGGTCTCGCGCTCGCCGCCGAAGAGCTCCTTGTCGTGCCCGCCGCTGGAGAGCCAGGCGCCCCAGCCTCCGGGGCCGGGGTTGCCCTTGCAGGCGCCGTCGGTGTAGATCGTGACCTGCGGCCGCTTGATGGTGGCGGGTGCTGCGGAAGATTCAGTCATTCTTGTTGTGATGGTTGTTCAGGGCGACGGCCGGCGCTTTCTGGGCCGCCAGTCGCCCGTTTCGAGACAGGCCGATCATGCGCGTGCCCTGCACCCGCTTGACCGCCTGGATGAAATACACCGCCCCCAGCACCGGCCACCAGCGCGAGCCGACACCGTCGATCCAGCGCCAGCGTTCCAGCCAGGCTTCGGAGCGCATCGGCGGCCGGTAGACGCCGAAGCGCGCGGCCTCCACGTCGAAGCTCAGCAGCTTGAGCCAGTCGCGCAGCCGCCAGTAGCCGAGGAATTCGCCGTCGCGCGGCAGGTAGGGCTCACCGCGGCGGCGCAGGTGCCCCAGCTTCTGGCGCAGGCCCCACAAGCTCGCCGGGTTCAGGCCGAAGACGATCAACCGGCCCTCGGGCCGCAACACCCGCTCCACCTCGCGCAGCAGGCCGTGGGCGTCGGGCGCGAGTTCGAGCGCATGAGGCATCAGCACCAGATCCAGGCTCGCGCTCTCGAAGGGCAAGGCGTCGAACTCGCACAGCAGGTCGCGGCCGGCCAGCCAGCGGTGCGGCATGCGGTTGGCCTGCAGGCCGTCGAGCTGCGGCAAGCCCAGCTGCACGGCATGGAAACCGAACAGATCGGCCACGGCCGCATCGACCTGGGCCTGTTCCCAGGCCAGCAGGTGCGCCCCCGGGGGGGTCTGCAGCCAGGCTGCCAAATCTATACTCGGCGCTTTCTCTGTCATGGGTTGGCGCCACATTGACGCTCAGTTTGACGCTCACGCCTGTCCCGGCTTTCGACGACAACTACCTCTGGTTGCTGGACAACGGCCACAAGGCCCTCGTCGTCGACCCCGGTGATGCCGCGCCGGTGCTGGCGGCCCTGGATGCCCGGGGCCTGACGCTCGCGGGCATTCTATTGACCCACCACCACGGCGATCACGTCGGCGGCGTGAATGCGCTGCGCGCACGCCTGCAGGGTCCGGTCTACGGCCCTGCCAGCGAGAAGCTCCCCGAACCGGTCCAGCGTCTGCACGGCGGCGATGCGATCGAGCTGCTGGGCTTGCGCTTCGCCGTGCTGGACGTGCCCGGCCACACCGCCGGCCATATCGCCTACTTTGTAGCCCAGGTACCGGGCGATGCCCCCCTGCTGTTCTGCGGGGACACGCTGTTCAGCGGCGGCTGCGGCCGCGTGTTCGAGGGCACGCCCTCGCAGATGCATGCCTCACTGCAGGCGCTCGCCGCCCTGCCCTCGACCACGCGCGTCTGCTGCGCCCACGAATACACGCTGTCCAACCTGCGCTTCGCCCGCGAGGTCGATCCCGCCAACACGGCGCTCGCGGCCTACGCCGCGCAGTGCGAAGCCACGCGTGCCGCGGGCCGCCCGACGCTGCCCGTGCCGCTCGGCACCGAACTGCGCATCAACCCTTTCCTTCGCTGTACCGAGCCGGCCCTGCAGGACGCCGCCCGCCGGCACGCGCCCCTGAAACTGCCGGCTGCGCCCAGCCCGGTCGATGTGTTCGCCACGCTGCGCGAATGGAAGAACGGATTCCGATGACCCTGATCCACCGCCTCTCTCTGCTGGTGATGACTGCGCTGCTGACGGCCTGCGCCACCACCAACACGCCGCCGCAGCCGGCCGCACCATCCGCGGAGGCCGCCCCCCCGGCCGAAGTCACAGCGACGGCTCCCGCCACGGCGGCCGTGCCCGCGCCCCGCACGATGGCCGCCGAACTGCTGGAAGACAACCTCCGCCCGGGCGAGCGGGTCGACCTCGACGCGCCGGACGCCGGTGTCGACCTGTGGGTGCGCATCCGCAAGGGCTTCCAGTTGCCCGACCTGGATGACGACTGGGTGCGCAAGGCCGAAGGCTGGTACAGCGCCCGGCCGGACTACGTCGAGCGCATGACCACCCGCGGCAGCCGCTACCTGTTCCACATCGTCGACGAGGTCGAGAAGCGCGGCATGCCGACCGAGCTTGCGCTGCTGCCCTTCGTCGAGAGCGCCTTCGTGACGCACGCGGTGTCGTCGGCCAAGGCGACCGGCATGTGGCAGTTCATGCCGGCCACGGGCCGTGACTTCGACCTGAAGCAGAACATCTTCCGCGACGACCGCCGCGACGTGCTCGCCTCCACCCGCGCGGCGCTCGACTACCTCGGCCGCCTGTACAAGCAGTTCGGCGACTGGCACCTGGCGCTGGCCGCTTACAACTGGGGCCAGGGCAATGTCCAGAAGGCCATCGCCCGCAACCAGCGTCTGGGCCTGCCGACCGACTACGCCAGCCTCAAGATGCCCGACGAGACGCGCTACTACGTGCCCAAGCTGCAGGCCGTGAAGAACATCGTCTTCGCGCCGGACCGCTTCGCGCTCAGCCTGCCGCCGGTGGCCAACCACCCGTACTTCCTGAGCGTGCGGGTCGAGCGAGACATCGACGTGGCGCTGGCTGCCGAGCTGGCGGGCATCTCGCTGGAGACCTTCCAGCAATTCAACCCGCAGATGAACAAGCCGGTGATCCTGGCTGCCGCGACGCCCCAGGTGCTGCTGCCCTATGACCAGGCCAGCGCCTTCGCTGAAAACCTGGCCCGCCATACCGGCCCGATGGCCAGCTGGACGGCCTGGGTCGTGCCCAAGACGATGAGCCCGGCCGAAGCTGCCAAGCGGGCCAACATGCCTGAAACGCTGCTGCGCGACGTCAACAAGATTCCGCCGAAGATGCTCGTGAAGGCGGGCTCCACGCTGCTGGTGCCGCGGGGCGAGCATGTGCACGAGGACGTCCCCGAACGCCTGGCCGACACGGCCTCGCTGAACCTCGCGCCCGACGCGCCACCGCTGCGCAAGGTCATGCTCAAGGCCGGCAAGGCCGACACCGTCGCCAGCATCGCGGCGCACTACAAGGTCAAGGCCGAGCAGGTGGCACAGTGGAACAAGGTCGGCAGCACGGCGCGGTTCAAGCCGGGGCAGGCGATCGTCGTCTACAGCCCTGCCGCGCCCATCGTCGCCAAGGCCGCCTCGCCGGCCACGAGGCCCGCCGCGGCGCGCGCCAAGACATCGACACGCACCGCAGCCGCCCGCCCCGCGCCGAACCGCCCGGTCGCCAAGGCTGCAGGCAACAAGGGCCGCAGCAACGTGGTGGCGTCGGCGGCGCCCTGAGCGCAGCGCGCCGACGGCCTCAGCGCACGAAGAACAGCGCCACGCAGGCCACGAGGCCGACGAACCAGACGAGCGAGCGCAACGAGGCCCGGTCGGCCACGTAAAGTCCGACGAACACCAGCCGGGACACGATGAAGGTCGCGGCCAGCGCGTCGACCGTGCCTTGGGCTGCCTGGTGCTGATGGGCCACGAACAGCCCGGCGATGAAGATGGGCAGCGCCTCCCAGCTGTTCGCCTGCGCCGCGTTGGCCCGGGCCTGCCAACCCTGCAGACGGGCCAGCCACTCGCGCGGCTGGTGGTTGTCGAAGCCGCCATCGCGGCGGCGCTTGCCGAAGCCCTTGGACTTGGCGAGGCCCGCGCACCCGATGGGCAGCAAGCAGGCGATGAGCAGGCAGACCTGGGCGAGGGTCATGGGGTTTCCTTGTCAGGCGCCGTCAGCGCCGATCTGTCAGGGCATGGGCGATGGTGCCCAGGTCCACGTATTCCAGTTCGCTGCCCACCGGCACGCCGCGCGCGAGCCGGGTGGACTTGATGCCGCGCGAGCGCAGCGCCTCGGCCAGCACGTGGGCCGTGGCTTCTCCCTCGGCGGTGAAGCTGGTGGCGAGGATCACCTCCTCCACACCGGCCTCGCCCGCGCGTGCCAGCAGCTCGGCCGCGCCGATCTGCCGCGTGCCCACACCATCCAGCGGCGACAGCCGCCCGAGCAGCACGAAGTAGTAGCCGCGGTACGAGCCGGTGCGCTCCAGCGCCGCCTGGTCGGCCGGCGTTTCGACGACGCACAGCAGCCGACCGTCGCGCTCGGCGTCGGCGCACACGCTGCAGATCGGGGTTTCGCTGAAGGTGTGGCAGCGCTCGCAATGCTTGATGCGTTCGCCCGCCGCCGTCAGCGCCTCCGCCAGCCGCGGCATGGCCGTGCGGTCATGCTGCAGCAGGTGATAGGCCATGCGCTGGGCGGACTTCTGGCCCACGCCGGGCAGGCGTTTGAGGGCCTCGACGAGTGACTCGAGCGCGTTCAAGGTTTGGCAGAGACGTGTTCAGACGATCGCAGCCGAAGGCGCGATCCGATCAAGCAGCAGTCGTGGATCTGGCTCCGCCAGGCCACTGACTGCGCCCCCTTGAGGGGGAGGCGCGCAGCGCCTCGGGGGTGGGCCATCAAAACGGGAACTTCATGCCAGGGGGCAGCGGCATGCCGGCGGTCAGCTTGCCCATCTTCTCGGCGCTCGTCGCTTCGGCGCGGCGCACCGCGTCGTTGAAGGCAGCCGCCACGAGGTCTTCGAGCATGTCCTTGTCGTCCGCCAGCAGGCTGGGGTCGATGGTCACGCGGCGGACTTCGTTCTTGCAGGTCATGACGACCTTCACGAGGCCGGCGCCGCTCTGGCCCTCGACCTCGATGTTGGCGAGTTCTTCCTGCGCCTTCTTCAGGTTGTCCTGCATCGCCTGGGCTTGCTTCATCAAGCCGGCGAGTTGGCCTTTCATCATGGTCGTGTCCTTCGGGATCAGGGAGTGGGTGTCAGCGGCTGCACCGAGCCGGGCAGGATGCGTGCCGACGGGAATTGGGAGAGCAGCGTGCGCGTCATGGGGTGGTGCGCCGCCAGCTCTTCGGCGGCGCGCTGCTGGGCCTCGGCGCGGGCGACGGTGCGCAGGGCGATGGAATCTTCGGCGGTGCCCGCCTCGATCTCCAGGCGGGCATTCAAGGCCGCCTCAAGCTTGCTGACGAGGGCCGGCGCGCGCAGCGATTCACGCTCCACGCGCAGCGTCCAGACCTCGCGGCCGTCCACCGTGCGGCAGCCCAGCGCCTGGGCCTGCCGGGCCAGTTCACCGGTCATGCCGACCAGGTTGACCGCCGCGATGCGCTCGGCCCACTGCGCGCCTTCCGCGGTCTCGCGCAGCTCGACGCGACGGGCTGGCGCCGGCTCGATGAACGTCGAATTCGTGGGCGACGACGGCGTGTCGTCGGCGTCCATCCAGGGCGGCGGCGCATCGTCGGGCGGCGGTGCGCCGAAGTCCATGACCTCCTCGTCCACTTCGGCCTGAGGCTCGACCGGGCGCGGGCGCAGGCGGTCGCTCAGCTTCGGCGCTTCGGGCGCCACCGACTGGGCCACAGCCGCGGCGGGTGCTGCGGCCACCACCGGTGCGGGCGCGGCTGCCAGCGGCGTGACGGCCACCGGCAGCGCAGCCTTGGGCAGCGGCACCGGCACCGCCGCCTTGGCCACGGCAGCCGGGCGCACCAGTGCCGCCGCCTTGATCGGCTTGGGGCTGGTCCCGGCCGGGCGGAACGCCAGCATGCGCAGCAGCACCATCAGCAGGCCAGCGTATTCGTCCGGCGCCAGGTGCAGTTCGGCGCGGCCGTGCAGAGCCATGCTGTACATCAGCTGGATCTCATCGGCCGGCAGCGACGCGGCCAGGCGGCGGATCTCGGCGGTTTCCGCATCGGCATCGTCCAGCGCGGCCGGCGCCGCCTGGGCCAGGGCCATCTGCTGGAACAGCGCGGCGAGATCCTCGAGCGTGCCGGCGGCCGACAGCCCGGCACCGCGCAGGGCGTCCGCCTGGGCCACGACGGCCTCCCCGCTGGCCGCCGCCAGCGCATCGACGATGGCGACCACGTGCCCGCGGTCCACGCTGCCGAGCATCTGGCGCACGCCGGCCTCGGTGAGCTGGCCGGCGCCGAAGGCGATGGCCTGGTCGGTCAGCGAGAGGGCATCCCGCATCGAGCCCCGTGCGGCACGCGACAGCAGGCGCAGCGCTCCCGGCTCGGCCGGCACGCTCTCGGCGCCCAGCACGTTGCCCAGGTGCATCTGCACGTCGGCGGCGGCCATCGGGCGCAGGTTGAACTGCAGGCAGCGGGACAGCACGGTCACCGGCACCTTCTGCGGGTCGGTCGTGGCGAGCACGAACTTGAGGTACTCCGGCGGCTCCTCCAGCGTCTTGAGCATCGCGTTGAACGCGGTGTTGGACAGCATGTGCACTTCGTCGATCATGTAGACCTTGAAGCGCCCCACGACCGGCTTGTAGACGGCCTGGTCGAGCAGCTGGGAGATTTCTTCCACGCCCCGGTTGGAGGCGGCGTCCAGCTCGACGTAGTCGACGAAACGGCCGGCATCGATGTCCCGGCAGGCCGCACACACACCGCAGGGCTGGGCCGTGATGCCGCCCTGCCCGTCGGCGCCGGTGCAGTTCAGGCTCTTGGCCAGGATGCGCGAGACCGTCGTCTTGCCGACGCCACGGGTGCCGGTGAACAGATAGGCATGGTGGAGCCGGCCCTGGGTGAGCGCATTCGCCAGCGCCTGCACGACGTGCTCCTGGCCGACGAGCTGCTCGAAACTCTGCGGACGGTATTTGCGGGCCAGGACCTGATAGCTCATGGGGGCGGATTCTAGGAGTCAGACGCGCCAGCCCCGGAGGCCGTCGCCCCACCGGGGATAATCCCGCGCCATGAGCTCCACCGCCCCCCTCACCTACGACCAGGCCGGCGTCAACTACGACCTGATCGACCCCCTCAAGGTCACCGCCCAGCGCGCCGCCGCAGCCACCGCGTCTCACCTGGCCGGCCATGGCTTCACGGAAGTGAAAGCATCGCGGGGGGAATCGGCCTACGTCGTCGACGTCGGTCCGTTCTACATCGCCTCCATCGTCGAATGCCTGGGCACCAAGACGCTCGTGGCCGACGAGATGGCCAGGCTGACCGGCAAGAGCTATTTCGCCGGCATCGCGCAGGACACCATCGCGATGGCCGTCAACGACCTGATCACGGTGGGCGCCACGCCGTTGGTGGTCCAGGCCTACTGGGCGGCCGGCGGCAGCGACTGGTTCGGCGACGCCCAGCGCGCCCAGGCCCTCGTAGCCGGCTGGAAAGCCGCCTGCGACACCTGCCAGGTCGCCTGGGGTGGCGGCGAGACGCCGGCGCTGGCGGGCATCGTGGAAGACGGCCGCATCGACCTGGCGGCGTCCTGCACCGGGCTGATCAACCCGAAGGAACGCCTCTCCGTCGGCGACCAGCTCGGCCCCGGCGATGCCATCGTGCTGCTGGCTTCCAGCGGCATCCACGCCAACGGCCTGAGCCTGGCGCGCAAGCTGGCCGAGCGACTGCCGCAGGGCTACCTGACCGAAATCGAACCCGGCCTGACCTACGGCGAGGCTCTGCTCGCGCCGACCGCGCTGTACTCGCCGGTCACCGAGGGGCTCTGGAAGGCCGGCATCGCGCCGCACTACTGCGCCAACATCACCGGCCACGGCTGGCGCAAGCTGCTGCGCCACCCGTCGGCCCTCACCTACCGCATCCACACCGTGCCGCCCAAGACGGCCGTGCTGGCCTTCATCCAGCAGCAGGCCGGCCAGGACGACCGTGAGGCCTACTCGACGCTGAACATGGGGGCGGGCTTCGCGATCTTCGTGAAGGCAGAAGACGCCGAGCGCACCGCCCAGGTGGCGCGTGACTGCGGCGTCCAGGCCTGGGTGGCAGGCACGGTCGAAGCCGGGGAGAAGCAGTTGCTGATCGAGCCCCTGTCCATCCGCTTCAGCGAAGACGACCTGCACCTGCGCTGAACCGCGCGCCACCTGCCATGAGTTGGTACTACAGCCAGATGGTGGAGTGGCACGTGCTGCTCGCCTGGTGCAGCGTGGCGCTCTTCTTCACGCGCGGCCTGCTGTTCCAGTTCGGCACGCCCGCGCTGCAGGCCGTCGCCAAGGACCCGCGCCTGCTCGTGCTGGTGTTCGGTGTGAACGCCTGCCTCGTCGTGACCGGCCTGAGCCTGTGGGGCTCCATCGGCTACCACCCGGTGCGCGACTGGTGGCTGGGCGTCAAGTTCCTCGCGCTGCTCGGTTATGCCTTGTGCGGCCACTGGGCGATGAGCCAGACGCGCATGCACCTGCTGGGCTATCTCACCGCCCTGGCGCTGCTCGCGCTGGCGATGGATCTGTCCATCAATCGGCAGTTCCTGCCGGGTTAGAATCGCAGTCGACGGGCCTCCCCGCATGGAAGCGCGCCCAACCGGGTCAGGTGGGGAACCAAGCAGCCCTAAGCGTTGCAACCAGTGCCGGGGGTAAGGCT
>RXJW01000035.1 GCA_003963005.1 Burkholderiales bacterium | reverse complement strand
AACACGACGCGGCAGCGGGCGGTGACGCCACGCCGCTGCGTGCGCGGCCGCAGGCCTCTCACGGGCCCTACGGTGCGCAGGCGGCCATCCTGGAGCTGTTCGGCTCGGCGCCAGTTGCCTTCCACCGGCCGCTGGTCGAGCTGACCGGCTCGGTGACGGCCGCACTGTGGCTCAGCAACGCGCTTGACCTGGTGCGTGTCGATCCCAGCAACAGAAGTGACAGCTTCGAGATGTCCAAGGAAGAGTGCGAGCGTCATACAGGCCTGACGCGACGTGAGCAGGAGACTGCCCGCCTCAAGCTGCGCGAGCTGGGCATCATTTCTGAGCAACGGACGCGCAGCCGCATCCTCTTCACGCTGAACAGCGCCACGCTGACGCGTCTGCTGTACGACATTGCCAATCGCAAGTGGCAAGAGCTGCAGGGCGCGCGCCGTTCGGCGAGCGGCGACACAGGAACCCACGGCTGATCAGCCGGTCCGACCTGTGCCATTGACACGACCTTCAGCGGCCGCGCGGCTGCCCGAGCCTTCGCCCGCGCCTGATGCGTTCGGCCGCGGGCCGGCGGCAGCGCCGGCGCTGGGCCCTGCGCGCTCCGTCGCGCAGCACCTGGCCGATCAAGCGGCCATGCACGCGGCCGTTCAGTCGGCGCTGTCCGAGCGCCACTACATCCAGTTCCACCCGGTCTTGGCCGAGCTGCTCGGGGGCTTCAAGCCTGCGCTCATGCTCGGCCATGCCCTGTACTGGACGCGCAACTGGATGATGACCCAGGCCAGCGGCCGAGACGGCTGGTTCTGGAAGACGGCTGCTGAGTGGCGGGACGCCACAGGCCTCACCCCACGTGAACAGGAAGGCGCGCGCCAGGTCCTGCGCGACGCCGGCATTTGGCAAGAAGCCCTGATTGGTCAGGCTCATGGCCACGGCACAAAGCTGCACTTTCGAGTGGATCTTGCGGCGCTGACCAAAGCGCTCTGCAAATTCGGAACCGTCAATACGGATTCACCCGCAAGCGTAGCCACCCAGTCGCAGCACCCTTCGGCCGCCCCCGTGGTCAACGACGCACCCGAAGACGGGCCCGCGTCGCTGACGCGGTTGCTGGCCACGCCGGTGCTGTACTACCGATCCCTCGCTGACGTGGCCGGCGGTCCGGCCCCTGGGCTCCTGCTGTCGTGGCTGCTCACCCGGATGCGAGACGCGCTGCAGCGCATGTCCGCCACGAGCGACGGCTTCTTCCTCTTCGAGCTGGACAGCTTTCAGCAGCGCCTGCGCCTGGGGCCTAAGGTGCTGCGCAACGCGCGCGACACCTTGGAACGCATCGGGCTGATCTCGGTCGGCTACGCCTTCGAGTCCCGGGGGCGGCTGATGGTCAGGGTCAACTTGTTGGCGCTGACCGCTTGCCTGAGCGGCCAGAAGCCAGGGCAGCGCAAGCGCGTGGTGGCAGGCCGCAAGCTGGAGCCGGTGATCGTCCAGGAAGCGTTGCTGATGGACAATGACCCGGCCCCGGCCAATCGGGCTCAAGTTGTCAGCCAGGATTCCAACGTCACCCACGTCGGCCGCATCCTGCTCGGCCGCCCGGTGTCGGCCGTGCAGGCTCCGCCGGTCGGGCCTGCCCAGGCTCAACCCGCTTCGCGGAAGACCCTGAGGGCCGCAGCTGGTCGGTTTGCCGTTTTGTCGAAACGGTCCCCACAAGACGGCATGTCGACTTGCCGTTTTGTCGAAACGGGGGGTGCCGTTTTGTTGAATCTATACACAAAGGTTTTGGATACAAAACCTACTACTCCTACCGTGGGAGCGGGCGCGAGCCAAAGGGCTGACGAGGTAGGCCCAGGTAGGAGTAGGAGGTCTTTGGATCTGCCGTTTGGTGGAGACCTCCCCAGGCAAGCCGCGTCAGAACATCGTTTGCTGACCCCTCGGGATGATCTGCTTCCGAGGGCCGAGGACATCACGGCATCGGTGACGACGCCCCGTCCAGCCCCGCGTGTCCGCCCAGTACCGATGACAGCCGAGCCGGCGGCGCCAGTCCAGGCAGTCGCCACAGCCGGGGCCGAAAGCGCCGATCTGATCATGCCCAAGCGCCTCGACGTGGCGCTGCATGACGCGGCTCGGACCATGGTCTTGGACGCGCCGGCAGGTCTGCGCCAGGCCATCCTGGACGAGTTGGAAGGCAACCTTGCCAGCAAGCGGAAGAGCATCGAGAGCCCGCTCGGCTGGCTCAACGCCGTCGTCGTCAAAGCCTGCCAGGGCACGCTCAAGTTGACCGTCGCGCATACCGTGGCTCAGACCCGTGAAGCTGTGCGGCGTCAGGTGGAACGGCAGCAGCAGGCCCAGCCGAGCGTTCAGTCGGCGCAGGAGGCCGCCGGCCAGCCGGCTCAACTGAGCGCAGAGGGCCAAGCTGCTCGCGACAGGCTCAAGGCGCTGACGAACCAAATGCGGGCTGGACTGTTCAGCCGGAAGGATGGGCAGTCGTGAGTCCTTCTACCCCGCATTGTGCGAAAGTGTCCCACCTCGTAGGCGCTACCTACTGGGCCGATTTCGCACAGATTGCACCCCACCGCGTCTGTGCCAATTTGTCCCACCTCGTAATGCCTACGAAGTGGGATGAAATCGCACAGACTAGAGCGCTTAGTGTTTTGGCGCTGAAGGGCTGCCAATGAACCCGTGTGTGGTCTTCGTGACGGTTGCCAATCGTCGACGTTCGTTCGCTGAAGCAGCGCTGCTCTGCGCACTCATTGCCGAAGGCGCTGCAGAGCAGCCCACGAAGACCACCAGTGGCGCGCTGCTTAGGCGCTGCCTTCCCCCGAGCTTCAACAAGAAGCTCCTGCAGCGGGCAGCGAAGAAGCTCGCCGACGAAGGCCTGGTGTCTGCCAGCGTGCTGCCGAACACCCGTACGACCTATACCGTTGCCACCGCCGTCCTCGACGACGCTTTGAACAACAGTGCAGTTGAGGCGTCGTCGGAGCAGGTTGCGCCTTTAGCGCGGCTAACAGCCGTGCTCCATCAGTTCGGCGACTATGACGAAGCGGTTCTGTTGTGCCGACTTTTGGAGATACCAGCGGCCGACCTGCCGCAGCTTTCTCTTTCTGCGGTCATTGAACCCTTTGCGATGTGGATGGATCGCTTTCGTGCACACCGTGTGCTGAAACGCCTCGCTGCGCGCGGCTTCGTGACTCTTGAGTCCAAGCCTCGCGCTGGAGTCCAGATCTCCTTGGCCGCCGATGCTGCTGCTGAACTGCTGGCCCGGCCCTTGCCCAATCTGCGCTATCTGCGCCCAGACGCTTTCGCGTCTCAGCCGTACTTCATCGCGCGCGCTGCGCGCCTGGCATCGGCGGGCGCTGATGGCCAGTCCGTCGAGTTAGGGGCTGCCGATCTGGCGGTTTCGGACGTTGAGTCGCGCGCCGATTTGTCGGCCGCGCGGGCTCAGGCCGCAGCCGTTGATGACGCTGCCTCAACCTCGCTTTCAACGTGAGAGGACGTGATTCATGACTTCTGCCGCTAGCTCCACGAAGGCGAAAGCCAGGGAACCCAAGCCCAAGGCACCGTCGGCCGCGGGCGCCACCGACTCCGGTTCGATGCCGCTGGGCGGCTTGTCGGACTTGCCGGCCGGCACGTTGGCCAACTACTTCGGCGCTGGCCTGGCTGGCGGCGAGGCCGGCGCGCTGATGGACGGTGGAGACCCGCTGGCTGCGAAACCGAGCTTCCTGACAGAGCCGGACTCTCCCTTCTCGGATGGCTATTCCATCCGCCTTGAGACCGAGGCCTTGGCGGACTTCCTGTCTCTGCCGGAAGAGCAGCGCAACGAGAAGCACCCGGACTTCTGGCGCTGGGCCGAGCTGGAGGAGCGCCAGTCGAAGCTGGAGCAGCGAGGTGCGAACTACGAGCGTCGGCTGCGCGCCGATCCGCTGGTGGAAGAGGGCACGGTCGACGACCTCAAGAAGCTGGGCTCGCTGGTGGCCGAAGAGCAGGACTCCATGGTGGTCCACACCAAGGAAGGCTTCCGGATGTTCATGGGTCGCGGTCGCGATCCCAAGGGCGCGTTCGCAGCCATCATCGGCGTCACGCGCAACGCGGCCTCGCTGCGTGCCTTGTGGACGCTGACGGCGATGGACAACCCGTACGCCGACTGGGCGTTGGTGCTGCACGAGCAGCACCGCGCCGAGATCATGAAGATGCTGAAGGAGGCGACGAACACCGGCCTGCATGTGCTCGCCGGCGCCCAAGCCATCGGCTTGAACTACTCGGTGCTGCGCTCGGCCGAACCGAAGAAGCTGCAGCTGGGATTCAAGTCGCCCTACGGCTTCGGCATGGCCGAGATGGTCGTCACCTTCGACTACTTCGTCCGTGTCTGGAAGACGCTGGAGTACCGCGATCTGCGCAGCACGGAACAGGTCCGCGCCAAGATCCATGAGGTCCTTCGCTTCGCACGCTCCCGCATGATGATCACGACGCGCTTTGAGCGCTGGCTCATGCGTCCGGAGCTGCAGACGCTGACGCGTGCCGACTTTCTGCCCGGCCTGGCGCCGGAGGCCCAGGCCGAGGCGCAGAAGCGCATGGACGCGGCCATCGGCATCTTCGGCCATGTCCCCGTCGACATCTTCGTCGGCAAGCTGGCGCCTCGGCATTCACGTCGTCGCACGCAGCTGTCAGCCCAGGACCGCCAGGTCCTGCAGGCTGTCAGCGCGCAGATGGCGGCGGCGGAGGCGGCCCAGGAACGGGTCGACGCCGACGCGCCGGAGTTGCTCTGAGCAGGGCGCTGGCGCAGCGATTTCGTCAAAGGGCTGCTGCATGAAGTTCTCACCTCAAGCTGGCGCAACCATGCTGCTTCCGGTCCGGCCTGCCCCAGTTGCCGGTGACGCTGAGCATGGCGCTTCCGCTGTGGTTCCGCAGCAAGCTGCGGCAAAGGGCGTTTCGTCAAAGGCTGCTGCAGTGGCTGCCGCTGGTCGAGCTGTGGGTGCGAAGGTGGCCGGGCTGGACCAAGGCGGTATTGGAGGGTTGGGCCAACTGGTCGACGACTCGACGCAGGGGGCGAGTGGCGGTCAACGTAGGGGCGCGGGACGGACGGCGGTGGGCGGCGTTGGCGGTCAACCTGTTGTTGACACAAAGGGCCTTACGGGTAGGGGCGCGCAGCGCCGGCTGCGCGACGCGCGGGCTGAGGTTGACCGCATCCACAACGAGATGACGCTCATGGCCCAGCGAACGTTGGAGGTGCCGGGCCACGCCATCAAGCTCTGCGTGCACCGGCGGGCGGCCTTCGAGCAGGTGTCGCTGCGTTGGCGGCTGAGCCACGGCACCCGGGCGCACCTGTCCTGGGCCGAGGTCGCCGAGCGGATCTCGGACTACCCGCGGGCGCTGATGCTTTGGTACCAGCAGGCGAATCTCCTGAGCCAGCAACTCAACGTGAAGGAGCGTGAGGCGAGGGCCGCACTGCGCAAGGCCCGCGAGGACCTGGCCGGGCTGGATGGCGAGCTGGGGCAACTGATCTGAGGGCGGAGCCCTGATCCCAGCCTGGCTCTGGCCGGGCGGCTGGGATCAGGTCTCGGACAGGGCGAAGGTCTTGACGAGAGCTGGCGTGCGGTGGGTCAGGTGGTCCGCCGCGAAGGCTTGGCGGTGGTGCTCTGCCTGGCCGGATGTCTCGCAGCACTGAAGGAGTCTCAGATGGGAATCTTTTACGACAAGGGCAACCTGGCCGACGCGCCATCGCTGAAGCGGATCAAGGGCCGCAACGGCGAGGTCGACGTGGCCAAGATGCGCGTCTTCTTCGGTCGCTATGGCCAGGACGAACAGGGTGAGATCGAGCAGCGCGGCGGCTTCTGGCGCGAGGTGGAGATCTACGGCGAGAAGGCCAAGGCCTGCCACGAGCATCTGCGCAAGGGCGCCCGTGTGGCCGTGATGGGCCGTGAAGTCGAGTTCGAGGCGCACGACGACAACAACCAGCCGGTCGAGGTCTACAAGATCGTGGCCGAGGATGTGACGTTGGTGCTGACGCGCGTCGACAAGGTGACCTTCAAGGCGCCGCGCGAACAGTCGGAGCCGTCAACCCGCCGCGAGCCGGCATACCAGTAATCGGCGTTGCGATAGATCGCATGCCGTTCCAGCAGCGCAGGGCGCGATACCTCGCTGTGCTTGGAATTGCAGGTTGGTCCGTCAACCCACATGGAACGCCCAGGCGTTCACACACAACCACCAAACGAGATGCAGGAGAGGTCATGGATCGCAAGATGAACTTCAGCGCGCAGGCGCTGGCCGTGCTCGGCCTGTTGACATTCGGATTGACGGGATGCGTCACAGTGACGGATTCCAAGGGCAACTCGCAGACGCTGGGCCAATTCGTGGACAGCTTCCGCCCAGGTGCCCAATCGACTCCCCAGACTGCTACAGGCGGCCAAGCGGTGCCTGCGGCTGGGGCCTCGGCGTCGTCGACGCCGGCCGCCGCGGCTCCGGCGGTGTCCGCTGGGACAAAGTGGGCTGCAGGGCAAGAGGTGCCCATCGACTGGTCGCGTTCTGGCACGGGCTATTTCCCGAAGACCGACCCTTTGCTGATGGTGCCGGCCGACGTGCCGGGCACCAATACGACGTACTGGAAGGCTGAATCCGGCTGCCGGGTGATGGCGACGTACTACGAGGACGTCGATGTGGACACGGCCTATGCCCGTGTCATGCGGCACTGGCAGTACATGACGCCGGAGAGCGTGGCGTCCCGCCAGGCGAGCAACCCGACGTTCTCGCTGCACAAGGACTTCCGCCATGAGAGGCAGGCAGGGTCCTACTACCGGCTCGCGCAGGACCTGCGCTATGTCGGGCCGTCGGGGGAGGTGCGCAAGTTCTTCCTCGACCTCACGCTGTCGAAGGAAGGCGCGAATCGCACGCGGGTCGATCCCGTGTACTGCGTGCGCCCGCACGTCGACCGATTCGACATGACGACCGCAGGCCATGGCTACATCCAGCAGATGGTGCGGGGCTCGGTGAAGGCCTGATCGCTTCACCCCGTTGACATAGGCCCCGCGAATCGGCGGGCAGCACCGGGCTCCTGCCCGGTGGGCTGGTGCATCCCATCAACTGCGAAGGAAGACCCATGCGAAGCATTCAATCCGTGCTGAAGAGCTACACCTCGTACCGGCATCGCTACGTGCTCACGTTGCTGTCGGCCTGCTGCGCCATCGTGCTCACGGTGCCGCTGCATGTGGTCACTCGGCTCACCATGTCCGACTCAACGGCGGTGTGGGTCTGGACCGGGTTCACCTTCGGGCTACTCTGCCTGGCCTTGTTTGTCGGGTTGGCCATGGCGCTCGACGAGCAACTCGTCAGTGCGTCCGACCTGGCCGAGCTGCCGAGCGAGCTTCGAGAGGCGGCGTATGGCTGGCTGTCGGGTTCTCCAGGGCTGCCGTTGTCGTGGGGAGATCTGCGCCAGATCGTCGACAAACTTCATCACGAAGCCTTCTTGGCGGCACGCAAGCGCACCGCCCAAGCGGCGCTGGATCACCAGCGGGCGGCCATCAACGCGCCGGCGCTGCCACAGGGGCAGCAGCCCTGATCGGCCCAGCCATGAGGCCAGGGACTCCGTTTTCATCGCCGCTGTCGGCCGAGGCCCTTGCGCGGCTTCAGCGGCTGGCGGTCGGCGTCTGGGACAACGTGCTCACGATGTTGGCCTGCTTCTACGTGCTGTTCGTGGCCATCGTGCTGGAGGACGTGATCTTCCGGCCGGAGAAGCTGCTGCTGCAGGACGTGGCCGACGTGTTCTCAGCGAATGCCGGCACCGTGCTGCTGCTGATGCTCGTTGGCATGGTGGCACCCGCAATCCCGGCGGTCGTTTCGTCCGATGACAGAAGGAAATCAGGATCATGACAAAGCGAGACTTTGCCTTCCGTTCATTAATGTTGCCGTCGAATGCTGAGGCGTTACGCGCATTTATCCGATGCGTCTGGGCCAACTATGTGCGCCTGACGGCACTCGGGCTCTCTGCCTTCTTCGTCGTGCTGGGGCTGGACCTGCTGGTGCCCTTCGAGATCCCCCTGTCCGAGCTGCTGTGCGGGCTGGTCGTCGAGAACGCTGCCAGCGTGCTGGCGGCCGTCTTCGTGACCATCACGTTGCCGGCCGTGTTCCAGGCCAACAGGGAAGGCTGAGATGGCTCTGCCGTCAGGCCTGCAACCCGTTTCGCTGCCTGGCGTCACGCCCGGCGGCTTGCCGGGCCATGCCGCGGCGCCTGCAGCGCCCGGCCTGGGCGGGCTGGCGCCGGTCGCGCTGAAGCCGCAGCGCCTGGTTCTGATGGCGGCTTCTGATGGTCGCCGTGTCGGCCTGCAGCTGGCCTACAGCGACGGGTTGGGGAAGCGGCTGGGCAAGGCCGGCGCCGTGTGGTTCGCGCCGCGGCGCATGTGGGTCGTCGAGCTCGGCGCCGCGACCAGCCAGGACAAACCTGATCCCGAAAGGCAGGCCGCGCGCCTGATGACCTGGCTCGATGGCCAGGTGGAGGGCGACTACGACGAGGCTGGCGCGCACCAGGTCGTTCGTGCGGCCATCGTCGCCACCGAGGCCACCTACTTCACCCAGCTGCTCGACGTGCAGATCTTCCCTCTCGTCGAGGGCGGGTTCGCGGTGTCGTTCCAGTACGACCTGCCGATGGTCAAGGCGATGCGGTCGCTCGGCGGCCGCTTCCACAAGTTCGCTTCGGCGTGGGAGGTGCGGGGCGCGGCGCCGGCGATCCTCGCGGCGATCAAGGCCGTGGCCGGCGTCGATGAGGAATTCGTCTTCGTGCACGAGCGCCCGTTGGTGCTCGAGCAGCTGGCGGCAGCGCCGGCGTCCGAGGTGCCTATCAAGGTCCCAGGGGCCGCGCCGTCGTTCGGCGAGGCCTCGACCGATGAAGAGGGCATCGACAAGGGCGCTGGCTTCCTCTCCGCGATCGCCGAGCCCTCGGGGGTGATCGACGTCGACGAGGATGCGCTGGCGGCCGAGGCCACGGCCGCAGGCCTGCGCGACTACCAGGTGGTTGGCGTCCGACACCTGCTCCGGCAGGACTCGTCGTGCCTGGGCGACGACATGGGCTTGGGCAAGACGCGCCAAACCGTTGTCGCGGCCCGCATGGCGGCCGCAAGCGAGCTGCTGCGTGCAGTACCGCCAGAGAGCGCTGGCAGCCCGGTGCTGCCGCGCGTGCTGGTGCTTTGCCCTGCCTCCCTGCGGATCAACTGGCAGCGCGAGATCAACGCGGTGTACCCGAACGACCTGGTCGGCATGGTTGGCCAGGACCGCATGGAGATGCTGCATGGCTGCCGTTGGGTGGTGGCCAACTACGAGCGGCTGGGCGGCCTGGTCCGCGAGATGGACCTGCAGTTCCAGGTCATGGTGGTCGACGAGGCGCACTACCTGAAGGAGCACATGTCCGGCCGCACGCGCAACGCGTTCGTGCTGGCCTGCAGGATTCCTCGGCGCTTCCTCGTCACCGGCACCCCGTTGCTCAGCCGTGAGATCGAGCTGCACACGCTCCTGCGGCTGTCTGGCCATCGTCTCGGCTCGCTGCGCCTCAACGACTTCCGCAAGCGCTTCACGGGCAGCCGGGAGCGCCGCGCCGAGCTTGCCAGCGAGCTGCGCGGCTGGTTGCTGCGGCGGCGCAAGGACGTGCTCAAGGATCTCGGCACCAAGGACCGCCAGGTGCGTCACCTGTCCCCGGCCGAAGGCCTGGCGGGCTACCGCGAGATCCTCGCGGACATGACCCTGGGCGTGATGCCCAAGATCGTGAAGCTGCGTCAGACCTTGGAGGCGCTGAAGCTGCAGTTCATCGTGGAAGCGATCGAGAGCCGCTCCGCCGGCGACAAGTTCATCGTCTTCTGCGAGTACATGGGCACCGTGAAGGCCCTCAAAGCGGCGCTGGCGGCCCTCGGCGTGGTCTGCGTCACTCTCGTGGGCTCGGACGCCCCCGCGGCCCGCCAGCGCTCGATTGACGCCTTCCAGCAGGACCCTGACACCACGGTCTTCATCACCACGACCGCAGCTGGCGGCGTTGGCATCACCCTGACGGCCGCGAACATCGTGCTGTTCGCCTCACTGCCCTGGACGCCGGCGCTGATGCGCCAGGCGGAGGACCGGGCCTACCGGCTGGGACAGAAGCGCGACGTGCTGGTGCTGGTGCCGCTGGTGGACCAGACCATCGACCAGCAGATCTGGGCGCTGCTGGCCAGCAAGACCGCGCTGGAGCAGGACGTGGTGGAAGCGGTCTGCACCCAGGTCGACACCAAGGCAACAAAGGCCGTACGCCCGCGCATGGCGGACATGCTGGCCATGACGGCGATGGCCGAATGAAACAACAAGGACAACGAGTGCGAATCCCTGGAGACCAGACACCATGAGCATGCTGACAGCCCCCAGCGACGATGGGACCGCGGCGCTGCGCGTGCCGCCTCATTCCGTCGAGGCAGAGCACAGCGTCCTCGGCGGACTGCTCATCGACAACCTGGCGTGGGACCGGGCGGCGGACCTGCTGAACGACGCCGACTTCTACCGCTACGAGCACAAGGTCATCTACGCCGCGATCGGCCGGCTGATCAACTCGGGCAGGCCTGCCGATGTCGTGACGGTCTACGACGAACTGATCGCGATCGGCAAGGCCGACGAATGCGGAGGCCTGGGCTACCTGAACGCACTCGCCCAAAGCGTCCCGACCGCTGCGAACCTGAGGCGGTACTCGGAGATCGTTCGAGAGCGGTCCATCCTGCGCAAGTTGATCGGCGCCGGCGATGAGGTCATCGCAGATGCGTTCAACCCGCAGGGGAGGTCGGTCGCGCAGCTGCTCGACGAAGCGCAGGCCAAGATGTATCGCATCGGCGAGGAAGGTGCCCGCGCCCAGAACGGCCTGGTCGACATCGACCAGCTGCTGCCAACGTTCATCGACCGCCTCAACGAGCTGGCCGAGAGCGGCGGCAAGATGGTGACGGGCGTCTCCACGGGCTACGCGGACCTGGACCGGATCACGGCAGGCCTGCAGCCCGGTGACCTGGTCGTGCTGGCCGCGCGGCCCAGCATGGGCAAGACAAGCCTGGCGCTGAACATTGCCGAGCACGTGGCGGTGGCCGAGAAGCTGCCGGTCACCATCTTCTCGATGGAGATGGGCCAGCAGCAGCTGGTGACACGCATGGTCGGCTCCCAAGGTCGCGTCGACCAGACCAAGATGCGCACGGGCCAGCTGAGCGACGACGACTGGTCACGCGTGGCAGAGGCCGTCGACAAGCTCGGCAAGGCGCGGATCGCCATCGATGAGAGCCCTGGCTTGTCTCCGGGCGAGGTGAGGGCCAGGGCGCGACGCCAGGCGCGCGTCAGCGGCAAGCCCGGCCTGATCGTCATCGACTACCTGCAGCTGATGGCCGGCGGCGACGCCGCCAGCGACGAGAACCGGGCCACCGTGCTGGGTGACATCTCGCGTGGTCTCAAGGGGCTCGCGAAGGAGCTGCAGTGCCCCGTGCTGGCCCTCTCACAGCTGAACCGGGCCGTCGAGCAGCGCAACGACAAGCGACCCGTGATGAGCGACATCCGCGAGTCTGGCGCCATCGAGCAGGACGCGGACCTGATCATGTTCATCTACCGCGACGAGTACTACACGAAGGACGAGTGCAAGGAACCGGGCGTGGCCGAGGTCATCGTGGCCAAGCAGCGCATGGGCGCGGTGGGCACCGTGAAGCTCGCCTTCCGGTCCGACCTTGCCCGCTTCGAGAACCTCGCGCCCTCGGGCGCAATCTGACGGCGCATGACGCCGATGCGAGGAGCACGTCGTGAAGCTGACCCAGCACTCGTCGCCCGTCGTGAGTCGCATTCCGTGGAGCCACAGCTTCGGCTCCCACGTCATCGAGATCTGCGAGGACGGGACCGTTGCCATCGACGGCCGCGTCGTCTTCGATACCTTGCCGCCGGAACACAAGGCCAGCGCCCTGGCGCAGGCCGCCGCTGCACAACCCCCTGTCACCACAGGAGTACTGCGATGAATGCGAAGCCCTCCTTCAAGCTCGCCCACTGCATCGAATGCGGCTGCCATGACCTGGCTGCCTGCTTCGACGAGGCCTCGGGCGGTCCCTGCAGCTGGCTGGCGCTCGACCGCGCCGCCGGCGTCGGCGTCTGCTCTGCCTGTCCTGACGGCATGGAGCGCTGGAATGCAGGTGAGCGCGAGCTGGCTGTCCCCGTTGCACATGCCGATGGGAGGGACTGTCATGGCTGAGACAGTGAAGCGCGGCATGCGCTACCAGATCTTCAACACGCCGGCGGAAGAGGGGGCCGCAGCCGTGGTGCAGGCCCCATGGCGCTGGCTGGCGGTGCTGCTGGCCAGCGGGCCGTCAGCGAAGTGGTACTGGTACCGCCTGGTCGATACGCGGCGGGGCAAGACCATCGTCGACTGGGCAAGAGCCGCCCGACGCACCCGTAGCGCGAAGGCCGACTGAATGGCCTTCACTGGACGCCGAGACGGCGGCCGCTTGGCGGCCCAGCTGGGCCTTTGACAGACGGGTCGAGCGCAGATGCTGGCCAACCCGCTCAAGTTCATTGACGACCTCAAGAACAAGGGCGTCGGCTATGGGTGGAACGTGCGCTTGCCGGCCGCACCTGGCAAGCTCCTGAATCGCCGGTTCCTGACCAGGGACCATGGGAGTCACGAAGAGGCCCTGCGAGCCGCCTTGGCCTACCGTGACGAGATGTGCAAGTCGCTCCCGTTCCCACTGCATGCGCGGGTCTCCCAGTACCTCGATGGCACGCACAAGGCGATCCAGGCCTGCCGCGCCACGGGCAAGTTGAAGGTGCGTGCGCAGTGGGTGGAGTTCGACCCGGTGTTGGGCGCTGATCGCACGAGGAATCTCTACCGCATCGTCCCGAAGCCGGAAGATTACGAGGCGGTCTACGCGGAGGTCGAGGCCTTGGCCAAGCCTCGCATCATTCGCGAGGCAGAGCGTGTCGCCGCACTCGCGGCAGCTGCAGGCGGCTCAGGCCGCGAGGTCGAGGCGCCGGTGCCCGCGGCACTGATAGGCGCCGTGGCCCGATGGCATGGCCGCGATACCGGCACCCCCATTCCAGCTGAGCTGAACGATGTCGTAGCTCGCTGCAAGGACCTTTTTCCTGGGTTCGAGGGTGGTTCGCTTGACGCCCTGCAGGCGACCCTCATCGCGGCGCTCGACGAGTTGGCAGGGCGCCGGCGACGCGCATCGCTGGCGCTGTCGAACTGGCCGCGGTAGCGGTCTCCGCAGCGTCTTGACGGCCCGGGGCTGCGTGCTACGCTGACCGCGCACATTGCTCTTCGGAGCACAGCGCGGCGGGTCAACTCCTGAAACCCGCACGGTCGATTCGTTCGGCCTGGAGTACTTGTCTTTTCAACCCGAGCGGGATACGCATCCCGCCAGGGGCCCATGCGTTGATCGCTCACATTCCCAAGGAGAATCAATGCATGACGAAAATCAACGATCTGGTCGAGGAGGCGCGAGCACTTCAAGACCAGGCTGTACAAACGCTCGGAGAAGTTCCCGACATCCAGACGCTGGAGGTGTTGCGCACCCTTGCCAAGGACGAGGTGGACAAACGGGCCATCGAGCTGACGCTGTTGCTTCGCAAGCGCGATGCAAAAGCCAGGTTCGAGGTGTTCGATCGATGGGCAGATTTGCTGGAAAAGTCTTGCCTTCCTATCGGTGCGGCTTTTCCCGGCTTCACCGCGGTGTTGGTCAGCCAGGCGCTGGTGCCTGCTTCGTGGGTGCGTCCGGCAACGGTCGCGTCCTACGTCGTCGGTGGTCTGTTCTGGCTGATGCTGCGGCTGCTGTCGTCCTGGATCGGGCAAAAGTCCAAGACTGGCCTTGCCAGGCTCGGTAAGGTAGACTGACGGCATTGGAGTTCATCATGAACATCGAAGCTATCGCTTACCTCAGCCTCGGTTTTGGTCTCCCAGCGCTTTTCGCCATCATCATCGTGGTGATGGCCATGCGTGGTACCAAGGACCTGGACGCGACCCTCAAGCAGGTCGGCGTCCACAAGTAGAGCTTCGTGCCTCCACTGCGAACCCTCCGCGCGAAAGCTCGGAGGGTTTTTTCCTTCCAGCAGACGAGCGCTACCCATTGGGTGACGGCATCACCGGTGCGGGGAAGTAGGATGACCATGACGAAGCAGAGCCTCGCGGCAGCGGGCTGCAAAGGAGTCATGTGATGAATGCGATACAGATCATCCTCGTGGTCATCGCTTTCGGCCTGCCCATCGGCGTTTCGCTGGCCATGTGGTTTCGTGCGAAGCACGAGACACGAGAGGCCGACGAGGCCCTCAGGAAGCTGAGCCGCTGACGGTGCATTCCGCCGCCTTCCGGGCGAATGTTCGGAGGGTTTTGATTTCTCCGTCGATGTGACACATGCCGCGTCCATCGCAAGCCGTATTGCTCATGCACGTCGCCATCAACATCGATCCCCAGACCTTGCAGCTGATCCAGCGAAAGGCCGCGTTGCTCGCGCAGATCCAGCGGGAGCAGTCACCCTCGGGTGACGTGCATCCCCTGTGTGGCGAGCACGATGAGGTCACCCGTCAAGTCCAGATGCGGCTCGGCGCGCTGGTCTTGGAGCGCCTCGAGGCACGATAGGGGCGGCCGAGGCCTACGGCCGCGCCGGCAGCTCGACGCGTATCACACGGTATCCCGCCGCTTGCAGGCGCGCTGGCAGCCCGCCAGGGCCCGCCAAATGGGCTCCGCCGACCAGCACGAAGCTCGGGCCGTCATCGAGCAGCTGGCGGAGCTTCGGCAGCCAGGCGCGATTGCGTTGGTCGACCATCACCTCCCAGTGTTCGGCGGCGCCGCTGCCGGGCGGCGCCTGCAGAAACAGGTCCCTCAGCATGTCGAGTTCGCCGCGGTTGAATGCCCCGACGACGTCGCGCAGCCTGGTCGGCCCGTCGGCCGATAGGGCGACATCCAGGGAGTGCCGCCAGTAGGCCTCGGGAACCAGATCTCGCTGCGCGGCAACAGCGCTCGCGGACTCCAGCGGCTCCGGCACCAGGCCCGCTGCGGCCGCAGCCTCCTGCATGAGCAGATCCCGCGATTTGAGCCCCGGCGGGGCGCAGTAGGAGATGGCTGTGCTCTGCAGCAGCATGGCGCTCTGGCGGGTGAGCATGAAGTCCAGCACCTGGCGCGTCGCGGCCGTGTCTACCGGAGCCGTCGCATGGCACTGGGCCCGCTCCAGCAGCGTGGCCAGCTGGGCGGTGGACAGGGCGCGAGCCCAGTTCGCACGTTGCTGGCCTCCCACCGTCACGGTGGCCTCTGCGGGCACAGCAAACCGGCGTCCAATCTCCGGCGCCCCGGCCTGCTCCACCACGAAATGCCTGGCGCCTTTCATGACCTGGTCGGCAGGCTGCCTCATGCCGGCCGCAGGCACGTGCAGCGTGCCCATGAGGACGCTGGACACGCCACCTGGCGTCGTGACGAGGAAGGCCGGCACGCCGGCGGCGCTCGCCTGGTTGGCCAACAGCGCCAGGCCGGCGCACCACAGACGGAAGCGGAAGATCTTGGTCATGCCGGCACTGTAGGTCGATGTCGCAGGAGGCACGCAGAGACGCACCAGGCCATTGACACCGATGCGGCACGGGCGTAACTTTGCAACCGCTTTGAGCCCTTCGGGGCGCAAATGCGGTGCGTCAACTCCTGCAACGCACACGCCGAAGGCCCCCAGCCTGAGGTCGGAGTACTTGTCCTTTTCTGCCACCCCCGATCGGGAAGATTGCTTCCCGATCCCGCGAGGGTTGGTGCGATCTCCCCTTCGACATTTCTTGAACCGGAGATCGCTATGAACAAGTCTGTCAATTCCTCTTCTCAATCCGCCCAAGCCGCGTCCACCGACGCCGGCAAGGACTTCTTCAACCTTCACCTGTCGGGTATCGGCTATCTGTCGCGCGTTCGCTGGGTCACCCCCCAAGGCCGCGGCCGCAAGTCCGAACCCTTCCTCTGCTGTGCCATCAATGCGATGCACGGCCCCGTTGATGACCCGAACTACTCCTACCTGGACCTCCGTGTCTCGGGCGAGGAGGCGATCGCGGTCATCGAGCAGCTGCAGGAAGCCGTCGAGCAGGAGCGCAAGGTGTTCGTCTCCTTCAAGGTCGGCGACATCTACGCGCACTCGTACGAGCGCACGGTTCGCGACAACAGCGGTCGCAACACCGGCCAGAAGGAACCCGCCGCACTGATCAAGGGGCGCCTGCTCCTGATCAACATGGCCAAGGTCGACGACGAACTCGTGTACCAACGCGAGGACGGCGATGACCAGCATTCGCAACCGGCTCAGGCCGGCGGCGAAGGCGGCCAGGATCTGGCGGATGACGACACCGGTGCTCACGAGCCCCAGCCCCGTGCTGGTCAACGTGATGACCGCGCCGAACGCCAGCCCCCCCGGGCCAGCGTTCCGGTCCGCGATCGCAGCGCCAGCCGTTCCTACGGCGGTGCGCGCCACTGATCGTCTCTGACGACGCTTTGCTCCCAACCCAGGCCTCTCTCGCGAGAGGCCTTTTTTCTTCCACCCGCCGGGGCTGTCACCCGGTGGGGGAGCAGCGCCGCATCCCGAGGAGACTTCCCATGGATCACAAGCTCTACCAATGTCGCGGCTGCAGCGCGAACTTCTGCCCGTTCTGCATGGGCGGGCTCAAGTTCTGCACGGTCTGCAACGGCGCCGAAGGCACGTTGACGACGCACTGCACCGGCGCACGCCTGTCCGTTCCGCAGGAGCTGGCGGTCAAGGCTGGCCGGCTGGACTATGCCAACGGGCTCTGGGTCCACTACGGATTCCTTGCCCAGGCTGTGCACGGCAAGCGCCTGCCCCTGGTGGCTCTGGCCTCGAACGATGGCTTCTACCTCGGCACGGCCGAGGGCGAAGCCACGGTCACGCAAGAGTCCACCGAGAGCTTCGCGAGCGCCCAGCTTGCACTGGAGGCTCTGGCCTCTGGCAGCTGGACACAGCGCGCCAAGGCCTGACGGCCGCCATCTCGCAACCCTGGGGCCGACTGCAACGGTCGGCCCCATTTCCTTGGAGCACACCATGTCTCAGACCACGACGCCTGACATCGAGGACCTGTTTAGCAGTTCGGAAATCGAGCTGCTGATCGAAGGCCTGGCACTGCTGCTGGATCGCAAGACCGAGGCGCTGCAGGGCATCCGCGGCAGCGCGCTGCAGCCTGCTGGCCAACCCTTCCAACCCCATGACTTCGGCATCCCGCAGATCGAAGGCCTGATCGCCCGTCTGGGCGGCGAGTAGCGGCCGCCACCTGGCCCCATCCCACCTATCCACGCGCCTCGCCTACGGCGAGCCAACCGTTCAAGGAGATCCACATGTCCCAACATTGCTTTCCCACGACCCACCAAGGGCAACCAGTCCAGCTCATGCTGGGTTGGGATCGGCCCCTGCAGGGCTTCTTCATGGTCATCGAGCGCACCGGCGTGGACGATGACGAGGAAGAGGATCCGTTCGTCTACAGCAACCTGTACGACGTGGACCTGCTGCCGACCCGCGGCTACGCCCACGACATCAGCTACTTCCAGGCCAAGCTGAACGACCTGGGCCTGCAGGTGCCCGAGCGCATCCTGCAAGAGGTCCGGGAGGACCGTGCGCACAACGTCGGCAACCGCGTCGTGTTCTACGACGGCGCCGGCAACCCGCTGGACGCCTGAGGCCGCCGCGCCCGGCGCCCTTCGCCGCCGAGGCCAGGACCGTGACACCCGCACGGGTCCTTCCTTGGCGGCGCCAGGGGCGCTGCGGTATCCTGACAGGGCTCTGCGCATTTGTCGGTTTGGCGCCTCCTGAAACCGACCTGCAGCTTCGGCTGCCAATGATTCACGTCAATCCCTGTAGCGTGAACGCCTTGGCTTCGGTCTCGGCCGGGATTCCTGTAGTGAAGTTGCGAAGCAGTATCGAGACGCTTGGGCGTTCGCGATAAGCCTGAGTGTTGAGAGCTGCACCTCGCCTCGCCGGCATTGGAAACGCCGGCGCAATGTTGCAATACGGCGCGCTGCTCCGGACTCAGTCCGGAGCACGCGATCTTCACGTCGACCGCGCCCTGCGGTCGTCTTGTCGGCCTGGCCCGACCCCTCCATATCCACACCCCGCCGGGATGCGTGCATCCCGCCCGGGATACGTGCGCTCGGCGATTCCTTCCATCCACCAGGAGTCGCACATGATCCGCATCGAGGGCACCCTCGTCGTCCGCAAAATACCCAGCCGCAACGGTCCCTTCGCCGTGGCCGACCTCGTCACCGACGTGGCCGAGTTCAAGGTGAAGGACACGCTGCTCGACCAGTTCGAGGCCGGCGAGTACCGCGGCATCTTCCACATCGCCGAGATCTATCTCGCCGGCTATCAGAGCTTCGGCCGCAGCGTCACCGAGCTGCGGGCGCGGCTGCACGACCTGCGCATCAATTCTCAGCGCGCGATCGAGCCCGGCGCCGGCAACGGCGACGAGATCGACCCCATCGACGAGGTGCGGCCTGCCAAGGTCCGCGCAACGCATCCCAAGCTCACGGTGCCGCCCAAGGGCAAGCCAGGCAAGGAAGCGCCCGCCGCCAAGCCCAAGACCGCATCGCGGTCCTCGGGGGAGGCGAAGGACGCGGCCGCGCAGGCTGCCGACCTCGAGCTGTTCGGCGCCGATATTCATGCCCTGGTCGCCTCTGGCCAGTCGTTGAAGTTGGACCCCAACATCGACGACCGTGCGCGCTTCCGAGCGCAAATTCAGCGCCTCGGCCAGCTCGGCTACTCGTTCAAGTCCAACGAACAGACCTGGTATCCCAAGGCCTGACTCTCCACAGCACGTTTGCGCGTGCCCGGTGCCGCGACCGCCAGGTCGCCGGCGCCGCCCTTCATCAGGAGCCTCGCGACCGCGTGTCGCGGGCTTGCCCTGGCCCAGAGTGGTCTGGTCCACGGCAAGCCCGCAGCCACGGCGCGGGAGGCTTCAACTCGGGTAGCAGTCGCCCTGCGGACTGCGGCTTTTGCGAGCGGCTCCATGCCGCCGCGCCCTGATAGGCGTCCTCGGCCCTCTCCATCCGGACGCCCGCCAGCCCCAGAGGCGGCGTGAGGGCAGTGTCAAAGACCTTCCAACACGAGCCCGATGGGTTCCTTGACCGCATCCCGCGCAAGCCGCGGCGGTGGGGTCAAGCAACCCTTTGCCCGCACACCCCCAACAGCAGGAGTTCCCCATGAGCATGAGCCTCACCGCCCAACTCGCCACCAGCGCCCAGGCGATCGCCAGCCTGGCTGCCATGTCGGCCGGCGCCGACCAGGTGCTTCGCCTGGATTCGCAGGTGCGTGCCGTCGCTTGCCCGCGCTGCCGTGCGTTGGCGCGCCGCGTGGATTCCCAGCGCCTGGAGTTCGATGGCGTGGAGTCCTACTGGGCCCTGTGCTGCACCGGCTGTGGACTGGAGGTCGGTGACGACGACGAGCTGCAGCTGCTGGCCGGCGGCCTCGACTGCGGCGTGACGGAGCGGCGCACCGGGACCCAGGTCCTGCGCGCCCGAGATCCCAACCGCTGGCTGTCGTTCTACAGCCCGAGTGACGCCGTAAGCGTCGAGGCACGTCACCCCCTGGAACGTGCACATCCCATGGCCACAAGCCGCGGGATCGGGGTTTCCGTAGCACCTTGTTCATCAACCCACGGGCTGACTCCGCAGCCCGATGAGGGCCGGGTCTCGCCCAACTTTTGGAGCGATCCCATGAACCAAGTCCTTCAACTCTTTGTGCCGGCCGCCGCGCTGGTGCATCCGGTGGTGCCGTCGTCGATGGGCGACGTGCCGCTGTACTTCGACTCGGAGACCGAGATCCGGGTGACCTTCTGGCGGGAGTTCATCTCCTGGCTGCAAGGCGCTCAGGATCACGAACTCGACCAGCTCGAGGCCGTCCTCCTGGACCTGCAGGCGCATGACCTGCTGTCCTTGAAGGTCTCCGTGCATTCGGCGCTGGCCCTGCCTGCGTTCACCAGCCGCCTGCCGGCGTCGCTGGTGCGGTGCATGGAAGAGGCCAACTGGCCGCTGCGTCGCCTCATCTGAGGCTGATACCGCACTGAGCGACCGTCACGGGTCGCTCAGTGCGGCCGCGTCTTCATCCGCCGGCGTCTTCACAGGCGCCGGCTCTCTTTCCTTTTCTGTGGAGGTGCCCATGGCACTTGTTTTCAATCGCGTGGCACAGAACCACCTGCGGGCGGGCTACTACCCGACCGATGAGGTCACGCTGTCGCGCATCCTGGACGCCCTGGAGTGCGAAGGCACGACGGCGCGCATCCTGGACCCGTGCTGCGGTGAAGGCGCCGCGCTGGCCAGCGTGGAGTCGCACCTGGCGCAGGTCTTTGGCGCGGAGGTGACGTCGCTGGGCGTCGAGTTCGATCCGGAGCGAGCATGGGCGGCCAAAAGGCTGCTCTCGCGCTGCATCCACGCTGACGTCCACGATGTCGTCATCAGCCCGCGCAGCGTCGGTCTGCTCTTCCTGAACCCACCCTATGGCTTCGGCGTTTCCGACCAGGCCGGCCGGGCGGGGCAGGGGGAGCATGACAAGGCTGAGCGGCTGGAACGGCAGTTCCTGCACCTGTGCACGCCCATGCTGGCCTACGGCGGCGTGATGGTCTTCATCGTGCCCCACTACGCGGTGGACGCGGACATGGCGGCCTACATCGGTCGGCACTTCCGCGACGTGCGTGCCTTCATGGCGCCCGAGCAGCAGTTCAAGCAATGCGTCATCTTCGGGGTGCACGGCCGGCCACGAAACCCACCCAAGGAACTCCTGCAGGACCTGCAGGCGCTGCGGGAGGGCGAATGGCTGGGGTCCTCGGTGCACGAGCTGCCCGAGGTCTGGTCAGGCATGCACTACAGCGTGCCCGACCTGCCTGCGGACCCCGAGCATCGCTTCCACGCCGTGCGGCTGGACGCCCGGCAGCTCGACGCCGAGGTGACCCGGTTGGCCAACGCCACGTTGTGGCCCGCGTTCGAGATGCACTTCAGCCAAGCCGATCGCAGCGCGCGCCGGCCGCTGCGCGACATGAGCCACTGGCACCTGGCGCTGGCTCTTGCGGCCGGCCAGGTCACCGGTACGGTCGTGTCGCCTGCGGGCCGCACGCTGTTGATCAAGGGCGACACGTTCAAGAAGAAGCACCGAGAACAGGTCACCGAGGTCGACGAGGACGGCAAGGCCAGCTCCACGCTGACCCTCACCGACACCTTCGTGCCGGTGATCCGCGCCATCGACTTCACGCCCGGGCCCAACCTGGGCGACATCGTGACCATCCGATAGAGCTGGCCAGCGGCCAGACCTGAGGACCTGATGGCGGCCGTCGTGCCGCCTTTCCCGCCGGGAGTTCATCCCGGCAGGGGTGCTCTCGGCGTTTTCAACCCAAGGAGCATTCCCATGACCGATTCGTTGGACCCCCACCCCTCGGCGCCGCCGGCGTTCGAGATCGTCGTGGCAGCGTTGGCTGCCAAGCCTCTCACGACGGAGGAAGAACTCCGTGCGACCTTTGACTTCAACAAGGCCGCCGTGCTGGCCGCCCTTCAGCAGGCCGGCGCGACAGCCGCCACTGTCGACTACTTCGGTGCCGGCGACGAAGGCCGCATCGAGGGCGTCTACATCACGCCGGATTCGGCGGCGGCAGCACGCGTCAGGCTGGCTGTCGTTGAGCGCAGCTGGGATGCCGGGGCGCGTGTGATGACGGCTGCGGCCGTCCTTCGGGACTACGGCGTGGACGACGCGCTCACCGAGCTGTGCGAGGCCGCCATCACCCTCACGGGGCATGACGGCTATGAGAACGGCGAGGGAGGCCGTGGCGCCTTGACGGTCGACGTGTCGGCTGGCACCTATTCGCTTGAACACGGCAACTACTACGTCGAGCGAGACGTGACGGAGCACCCGCTGTGATCCGCGGCGTTCATCCGTCGCTGGCGTGTTGGCCAGGCCTCACGCACTGGGAGGCCGCAGAGCGAGCCATCGCCGGCGCGCACGAGCCTGTGTGGGGAGATCTGGACGCCAGCCGCGTGCAGATCGTCCCGCAAGGGCGCGACGTGTTCGACGTGGCCACGGCCGCGGCGTTCAAGGCACGATGGCCACAGGTGGCCTTCCGCCTGCATGCCAACGTGCGTGTGCAGCAGCAGCGATGCCTTGCCGACCTGGTCAATTTCAACCTCCATGTCGATTGGTTCAAGCAGGCCGCGCGGGTTCACGCTGCGCTCGGCGCCGACGTGTACAGCGCCCATGCCGGAAGACGCTCGCAAGGGCGTCTCTCCGACGTGCTCGACGCCGCCAGGCGCTGCGCCGACCTCTTCGGCTCGCCCGTGGCGATCGAGGGGCACTATCCGGGCGGCGACGCGGCAAGCCTGCTTCCACCGTCGGCCCTCCCGGCGGACGCCTACCTGTTGAGTACTTGGGCAGAGCACGCTGAGCTGCTGGCCTCCGGCCTGCCATTCGTCGTGGACCTGTCCCACCTCAACATCATTGCGTCGCAGAGCGGGGCCCGCGAGCAGGGCCTTGTCCGTGAACTGCTGGCCAGCGAGGCCTGCCTGGAGGTGCACCTGAGCGACAACGATGGTCGCCGGGACTCGCACTGGATCTGCGCGTCGACGCCCTGGTGGGCCGACCTGCTGTCGTACATCAACCCTGGAGCCACGGTCTTTTCCGAGGGCAACCATCTCAAACCGCAAAGGAGCCTGTCATGAACCCCGCGCTTGAACGCCTGGCGCAGCTGTCGCCAGCATTGGCCACGACCATCGGATCGGTCGGGCCCGTCGATTGCCAGCTGGAGGCGGGTAACTGCCATCCCACCCCCGGCTGGGAAATCCTGGCCTGTGTCAGCGAGCTGGCCCGGGTGCAACGAAACCGGTACCAGCTGGCCCGTGCCGGCTGCATGGCGCTGGACCTGCTTCAACGTCGGCCCTGGTTGCATCGGGTGGATCTGTCCATCCGATGCGAGTCAGAGCATGACGATGAGGGCGGAAGCGTCGCTGTCTTCAACGTGCGTGTCCTCACCGTGACCCACTTGCATGGCGTCCCGTTGCACGAGGATCTGATCGACGTGCAGGGCGCGGCCGACGTCGTTGCGATGGAGGCCGATGTCGAGCAGCACTTCGAGTTCATCGAGTCGGACTTCGGTGCCGCGTTCATGGACCCGGACGACACGGGCGAGATCCACCTGCAGGTGGATCGCGAGCGAGTCTCCGTGCTGTTGACAGGCGCCGGCCCGGCAAGCGGTGCGGAGGCGGCACGTTTGCTCTGGCCGGACTGCCAGCACCTACTGGCCACTGAGCTTCAACCTTGAGTGCCGGCGCCTGACCGGCTAGCATGGCAGTCACTGTGTCGCTGATTGGCCGATCCGAAATGCCAATCTGAAGCGCGTCAACTCCTGAAACGCGCACGTTGCCAGCTCCCCGCTGGCGACTGGAGTCCATGTAGTCCACCACCCCGACCGGGAAGATCTTGCTTCCTGGTCCCTATGGGGTCCGGTTGGCGATCGCCTGGTCATCTTCCTGGAGATCGCCCTCATGAACACCATCGTTCACCGTTCCAATACCGCCAAGTCCGCCTCCGCCGGCGCTGCCAAGCCCTCGATCTACGAGGACGTGGCACAGAGCGACCTGTCGCTGTGGAAGAAACTGGTTCAGCGTGTCGATGACCCCGTCATCGCTCGCGAGCTGTGCAACTTCTTCGACGACAACCCGGAAGTCGCTTCGCGGCGTCCTGGTGCTGCGATTGCCGCACGGGTGACCGTGCAGCGCTCGCGCATCAACTACGCCAAGGGGCGTCGTCTGGGCCAGCAAGTGGGCGTTGCCTTCTCGCTGCTCGGCACCGCCACCCGGCTGGTTGCAACGCTCGTGGTTGCTGGCTGCAAGGCTCTCGCTGCCATGCGGCCGGTCCAACCGGTCGAGCGCAAGGAGCCTGAAGCGCTTGTCCCGGTGAGCACGTCTGGCATGGACGTGACCCACCTCGATGGCGACGAAGCACTGCGTTACTGGCGTGCCGCCAATGACGCCTTCGCGGTCGGTGCCAAGGCCTCGGCCTGATGCACCAACGGCGGTCCCGCCGCCGCCTTTGAACCTCTGGGTTCTCACTCCCTAGCCGGGCTCCTTCGGGAGCCTGGCCAGGTCCTTCTTCTCCCAACCCTCGGGGCATTTGCTCGCCCCATGGGGTCGAGCTGTGCTCCATCCACAAGGAAACAGCCATGACCCATCCCATCCACGAATCCCGCGGCAGCAAGGGCAACGGCTCGCTGCAGCTCAGCACGGTGATCCCTCTCGGTGCTGATCGCCGCGAGATGGAGATCCGCACCTACAAGCAAGACACGGGCGGCACCATCGTCTGCCGCGTCTCGGTCAGCCAGATCAGCGAGTGCGGCTCCTTTCGCAGCCACGTCATCGGCTTCGGCAAGGAAGGCGACTTCTCGTGCCGCCACGGCGTGGCGAAGGCACGCGCGACGCCCAAGGCGCTGTATGCGCTGCACCAGGCAGCACTGAATGACGCCGAGGGGCTGCTCGCGGCCGCCCGTGAGCACTACGCCCAGAAGGCCCAGGAGACCGCTGAGCCCGAGCCGCTGGCGAAGGCCGCCTGAGCTGGCGTCACCCTCGAACCAATCCGCAAGGAACCGCGCAGCCAACGGCGGCGCGGCCTTGCCTGCTTCTGGAGTCACCATGTACCAACTCGAAGAGTTTCCAGACGTCTTCGCCGACGCCTGCCTGCGGGATGCGGAGGGACGCATGTTGTTGTTGTCGCTGTATGGCCGCGACACCGCCCTCAACCAGTTCGTCGCTGCGATCTCGCTGCCGGCTAGCCAGCTCGGCGTGGGCGCCTTCCACCTGGTGGGCGTCGACGGCCGCCGTCATTTCTGTGACGTCGGTGGTGCCGACAGGCTGGCCAAGCACAGCGGCCGCCTACCCCGGCAGAACCTGTTTGGTCCGCTGTCCCATCTGTGGATCTACGACAAGGCGCTGCAGGCGCCCGACCTGGTCAATCGCATCGGCTGGGTCTTGCTGCGAGGGGAGGGCAGCCAAGCCGACCTGCAGCTCGAACTGCTCGGCTGGCGGCTGATGCAGCGCCTGTCACCCGTCGCACTGTTGGACACCTGGCGCGAGGCCCTCATCGAATGGGCCCGCGGCGCCGGCGTGCTGCGAGAGCTCAACGAACCGAGGTTCCCGCCGCTCGGTCCTGTCCGAGGCCTGCGGGTCAGCCTGGGCGAGGCCTTCCTCGCACAGGTCAGCTCGCTGGTTCGCAGCGGCGAGATTCGACTGCCGGCGGCCGCGCCGGCACGGCAGGACCAGGCCATGGCCGCCTGACTCTGCCTCTGACCCTTCTTCAACCCCGCGGGGAGATCTCCCGCATGGGGGCTCCTCGCCTATTCCAAGGAGCTTCCTATGAGCGAAACGCTCGACACTGACCGCCCAACCCCTCAGGCGACTGCCGATGACGCCGCTACGGCCCTTCCAGGGGCCTTGGCCGGGCCTTCCGATCCGACCGAAGGAGAAGGCGGCACCACGTTGGCGCTGAACGACTTCATCACCGAGTTCGGCACTGGCTTGCTCACCCAAGTCCGAGCGCAGAACCCGCCCATCGACGACGGGATCTATCCGCCCGCCCGAGATGCCGTCATCGACCAGTTGCTGCGTAAGCCGTTCGACGCCCAGCGCCGGGCCGTGCAGGCAGTCTGCAAACTGCTGCTGGACCACGGCGCGCCGGCGGGCATCATCAATGCGGAGATGGGCACCGGCAAGACGATGATGGCCATTGCTGCCGCGGCCGTCCTCCATGCCTGCGGGTACGAACGCACCATCGTGATATCGCCGCCCCACCTGGTCTACAAGTGGCGGCGCGAGATCCGCGAGACCGTACCTGACGCCCGCGTCTGGATCCTCAACGGGCCCGACACGCTTCGCAAGCTGATCGCGCTGCGCGCTGCAGGCAAGGTGCCGGCGAGTTCGGCGCCCGAGTTCTTCATCCTCGGCCGCGTCCGTATGCGCATGGGCTTCCATTGGCGACCGGCCTTCGTGCCGAAGGCTACCTACGAACGAGGTCCTGACGGCCTGGTCAAGTTCCGCGGGGCGGCTTGCCCGCGCTGCGGAACGTTGCTCAGCTCGAAAGACGACGACGGACACGTCCTGCCGTTGTCCGCCGAGCTGGCAGCCGTCAAGCTGGCTGACCATCGCAGTCAATGCGATGCCTGCGGCGAGGCTCTGTGGACGCTCATGCGACCTGGTCGCCCGCAGCGCAGCTTCCGGGACCTGGTGTCGGATGCTTTGCAGCAGATGCCCACCATCGGCGCCAAGACGGCTGATCGTCTGCTCGCCACGTTTGGCGAGGACCTGCTCGGCTCCATGCTGGGTGACAACGTCTACGAGTTCCTCTACCTCATGGACGAGAAGGGGGATCTGGTCTTCAGCGACCGGCAGGCCGCACGCATGGAGCGGGCCCTGGCCGGCTTCGAGTTCAGCTTCGGAGAAGGCGGCTACCAGCCGACCGAGTTCATCAAGCGGTATCTGCCGCGCGGGTATTTCGGGTTGCTCGTCGTCGACGAGGGGCACGAGTACAAGAACCAGGGATCGGCCCAAGGCCAAGCCATGGGCGTGCTGGCCAGCCAGTGCCGCAAGGCGCTGCTGCTCACAGGCACGCTGATGGGAGGCTATGCCGACGACCTGTTCCACCTGCTGTGGCGCCTCGATCCGGCCGCCATGATCGAAGACGGCTTCCGGCCGTCGACGAATGGCAGCATGGGCGCCGCGACGATGGCCTTCATGCGAGAGCATGGCGTGCTGAAGGATGTGTTCAAGGAAACGGTCGGCGGATCGCACCGGACGGCCAAGGGACAGCACATCACGCACCGCACGTCCAAGGCGCCCGGCTTCGGGCCCAAGGGCATCATGCGCTACGTGCTGCCGGTGACAGTCTTCCTGAAGCTGCGCGACATTGGGCAGAAGGTTCTTCCACCGTACGAAGAGATCTTCACCGGCATCGCGATGAGCGAGGCGCAGGCTGCGGCCTACAACTCGCTGAAGTTCAAGCTGGTGGCGGAACTGCGCAAGGCCTTGGCGATGCGCGACAGCACCTTGCTCGGTGTCGTGCTCAACGTGCTGCTGGCCTGGCCGGATTGCTGCTTCCGCTCGGAGACGGTTGTCCACCCCAGGTCACGCAAGACGTTGGCCATGACGCCGGCGATCTTCGCGGACGGCGAGCCTTCCCCCAAGGAACTCGCGTTGCTGCGGCTGTGCGCCGACCAGAAGGCCAAGGGCCGGCGCTTCCTCATCTACTCCGTCTACTCGGGCACGCGCGATACGACCCAGCGCCTCAAGACCATGCTGGACGAGCGGGGCTTCAAGACCGCCGTCCTCAGGGCGTCGGTCGAGGCCTCGCGTCGCGAGGACTGGGTCGCCGAGCAGCTCGAGCGCGGCATCGACGGTCTGATCTGCAACCCCGAGCTGGTGAAAACCGGGCTGGACCTGCTGGAGTTCCCAACCCTGGTCTACATGCAGACCGGCTTCAACGTCTACACGGTGCAGCAGGCCTCGCGGCGCAGCTGGCGCATCGGGCAGAAGCTCCCGGTCGAAGTCCACTTCCTGGGCTACGAGGGGAGCGCGCAGCTCGACTGCCTCGCGCTGATGGCCAAGAAGATCGCTGTCTCGCAGTCGACGTCGGGGGACATGCCCGACTCCGGCCTCGACGTGTTGAACCAGGGGGGCGACGCCATCGAGGTGGCGCTGGCCAAGCAGCTCATCGGCTGACCCATTCGACCGGCCCCGCTTGAGCGGCCACGTTCCTTTGTCATCAACCCAGGCCACCGGCATAGCCCGGTGGCCACCTCCCTATTCAGGAGCTTCCAATGACCTATTCATCAACCGACCTGCAGGTCGACCTGCATCAGCTGCTCGCCGGCCTGGGCTACCACATCGTCGGCGACGACGAGCTGGGCTGGGGTTACACCTTTGGACCCGACGACAGTGGGCGTCCCATTCGCAATGGCCTGGACACCTCTGCCGAGGCTGCCGAGCTGGCGCTGCAGGACCTCACGATGTGTGTGGGCGACCTGGTCGGCGCCGGCGGGGCCGTCGTCGAGCAGTGGGAGACATCGCACCTCGCAGAGGCCGTCCGAGATCTGGCGACCGCTGTCACGGTCCTTGATCCGTCGCGGATTCGTGGTGAGATCCAGCCACCTGACCGTGATCAGTTGCTGCGCCAGTTGCGCCGCCTGCAGGCCAAGGGCCTGGTGTTCGACGACTGCATCGAAATCTTTGGCGAGGTCACCGCGCGCAGCCCTGTGGCCTCGGCCGCGAAGCAGCGTGTGCATGAGTCCGGCCAGTTGGAGATCGACGACCACACCGTGGTCAGCGAGTCCGATGGGGGCGCCTACGTGTTGGCCTGGGTCTGGCAGGACCACCAGTAGGGGCGTTCACGTCCCATGAACCGTACAGCTCGCGGGCTGTACCCACCGGCCCCCTCGCAGGCACTGCTTGCGAGGGGGCCTTTCTTTGGCCTATCAAAGATCCACGCCGATGGGCAGGACGACGTCGTAGCCCTCGGCCTTCGGCACCAAGCGCCGAGCTGCGTCGATGAGGTCCGCGTTGGAGAAGTTGTCTCTGATGGGCTCGGATGCGATGACCTTGCCTTGCCGCCCCGTCGCCTCGTTGTACGCGACGACGACCGCGCATTTGGGCGTGCTCCGGTGCTTGACGGTGAACATGGCGTTTTTCGACATGATCCTGTTTCCTATGAGGTGCCGAAGGAAGTCGCTGCCAACGGCAACGGTGAGCCTCCAGCCGACTACTGGGTCGTGCGGCCGCCAGGCTCGACGTCAGCCCCGGGCTGTGCGGGCTGGACGGCGAGCACCGCAGCGTAGGCGCGTGAGAGATACCGGGCGTGCCAGATCATCCACAGGCCGGCCGCAAGGAAGACTGCGCCGATGACCACGAACAGCGTGGCAACCCCCACGACCGAGAAAACGCATCCCAGTAGGTAGTACATGCCCACGGCGCCTTTGCCGAGCGCGCCGTTGGTCGAGTTGCGATACGCGGCGGCGTTGAACACACCGTCCTTTGTGCGTCCAGCCACGGCGATCTCGTCGCCGTCCCCGATGAGCATGGCCTCGGGCATCTGGAGCCGAACTGGTGTTGAGTTCACCAGGAAGGTCGCAACGTGCGTCGTGCTGGAGCCGTGTTGTCCGCCGGCGACCTCGGTCGCCGTCCGCAGGCCTTTCACGGCGCCGACTAGCGTTTCCAAGCCGCTCACTCGATGGCGGGATTGGGCTTGCGAATCCAGCCCTGATCACCCTTGGCGAGTTGGACGTGGAACGTTCCGGCGCGTTTCTCGACCTTCTCGACCAACTGCGTGCTCAGGGTGGCGCCGATCTCGGCGACCCGTCTCACCACCTCATGCGATTGGCTGCCGGTGCAGATGAAGCCGTCGCCCTCCTTGGCACAGTCGTACGCCCCAACTGCAAGATTCCTGACCGCACCGTCCACCGCAAAGGCACGATCCTTCATCGCGTCGTGTACGGCGGCCTGAACCTCGTCTTTGCTGGGGGGCTTTGGCGCGCACGCCGACAAGAGCACACCGGCCAGCAATGCTGGCGCCATCAGCTTCAAAGTCATCTTCTCTCCCTTCCATCCCTACGGAATTCGGCTTCCAGTTTAGTGGCGGCGGGAGGTCAGGCCGCCTGCGGCCGCGCACAAGAAGGAAGCCCCGCCATCCGAGGATGGGCGGGGCTGTTGGGGGGCAATGTCGCTATGCCGCTTTCAAGATCGGTAGGCAGAAGGCTGCCGCCCGGTGCACCGCCGGAGCGGCTTTCCAAGTCAGCAGCGCGCTGCCGAGGTGCTTGAAAACGGCCATGAAAGGCGGCACAGAGACCGCCTGGCCCAGGACCTCGTGACCGAAGGTCATGCCGACATCGCGCACCAGGTCTAGATCCACACCCTTGGCGCGAGCATGTTCAGCGACGGTAGGCAATCTCAGCAGCTCCGGGTCGAGCGGATGTTGAATGAAGTTGCCGGTGCTCTGGCGCTTCCACAGTGTCTTCGTCAGCGTGGCCAGTCTTGAGCTGTCGGGCCCGACGATCGTCATCTTGAAGTTGCTGCCGGAGGCCTCGTCGCGCTGGCGTTTTTCCTTCAGGTAGGTCATGGGCGACCAGCAGTCCGCATCCAGCGGCACGTCGTCCATGATGTTGGCAAAGGCTTGCGCGACAGGGGCGGGACGCTCCAGGCTATCGAAGCTGAACGTCAGGCCTCGTGTGACAGCAACGACGCACAGGCGATCACGATGTTCCAGCAGGTTCCAGTCACTGGCCTTGAGCGTGGTGTCATGCACGTCGTAGCCCAGATCACGGAGCTGGTTCCGCAGGATGCACATGGAGGCGGTGTGCGCCCACGGCACGACGTTCTCCAGCACGATGGCGGCCGGATTCACCTTCGCGACGATGGCGAGGAAGGCGACGATCAGGTGGCCGACTTCAGGATGGGCCTCAGCGTGCGAGCTGCCGCGCTGGGCCTTGCCGGCTCGACTGGCGCCGGAGCAGGGGATGCCGCCGATGACCAGGTCGACCTCGGGCAGGCGAGCCATGGCAGCACTGTCGAATGCGAGTTCCTGCATCGGCGCCTGAACGTGGATCGTCTCGTCACCGACAACAGGGTTGCGCTGGACCATGTGGTCGACGCAGTCCTCACGGACCTCGTTGAAGAAGGCCAGCTGCGAAGTCAGTCCGGCGGCAGCCAGGCCGGCATGCGCCGCTGCGTCAAGGATGCCGACGCCGGAGGCGACGGTCCCAACGCTGAGCGGCTCGCCGGCCAGCAGCTTGCGCCGCAAGCGTTCGCAGCGGCGTTGCGCCCGGACCTCAGACGCCAGAGGGAGGATGCTGATACGGCCGAGCTCGACGACGACGCGCACGGCCCCCATGCCCTCGAAGACCTGCAGCAGCTCGCGGCTGTTGAGATCGATGACGGGGATGGCTTGAGCCCCTTTTGACTTGGACGATACGAGGCGGACGCCGTCGTCGGCCACTTCCAGGACGACAGTCGACCTCTCGCGGTCGACTTGGACATTGAAGCGGCTGCCCGGGTGGAAACCGCCCTTGGCCGGTTCGCGGCCTTGGAGCCACAGGCGCGGCGAGCCGCGATGTAGGCCGATGCGTCGCACGGCGTAGGCAAGCATGGATTGCATGGTGTTCTCCTGGTGAGGAGCGCACCCGCCCGCAGGGCGAGTACGCCCGTTGGGGTGGTAAGGGTTGGTTCTGCGCGATAGTCCCGCGCGCTAACGTCGAGTCGTGAGCAGTCCGCTCAGATGAGACCTCGCTCAGCGAAAGACGTGATGCTGCCGCCGGCGGCAATCACGAAGTGGTCCTGAACCTTCACGTCGATCAGCTCGAGCGCACTCTTGAGTCGCGCGGTCAACGACTCGTCGGCGCGACTCGGTTCCGATGAGAGGGAGGGATGGTTGTGGTACAGGATCAGGTGGCTGGCGTTGTGCCGGAAAGCCTGTCGCACCACTTCACGCGGGTGCACTGTCGTCGAGGTGATGGTCCCTCGGAACAGCACGTCGTCGGCGATGAACTGAAGCTGCGAGTCGAGATAGATTGCGCCGAAGACCTCAAACTCCATGCCGGCCAACTTGCACCGGAGGTAGTCGCTGACGAGATCCGGCCCATTGAATGTCTGGCGCTTCAGCGAGCGGGCGAGCAGCTCGCTTGCCCTGCGCAGAATCGACAGCTCCACCGGCGAGTAGATGTCGGGGCAGGCGTGGGATGGCTGCAGCAGATCGCGCAGCTGGAATGCGCTCATGGTGGCTCCTTGTTGATGGAGCCGGGCGTGACTACACCCGGCCGGGTGTGGAGCCCGGCGGGGGGTGGAAGTGGCGGTGACAGTGGTCGGCGGCATCGCCGCGACGCGTCACTGTCGGTGAGGAAGCTACAGAACTCCGGCCATCGCGCTGGATGGCATGCGCCTTTCAGGAGTAGGTGCGCAGTCGTGGGTCAGCAGTTCGGCTGACCAGGGGGAACGCCCAAATGGTAGCCGGCTGCGGCCCGCCTGTGAACAGCACTGCGGCCGCGCTGCCGCGTGTGCGGGTGCAGCGGCTCGACCGTCACGGCAGGCGATAGCGCAGCATGGGGCGGGCATCCGGCCCGCCGATCTTCCACACGTAGGCCTTGTTGAACAGGCCTGGCGTGCTGTCGGCGTTGTGGGCGAGGACCTGCGCTCCTGATGGGAGTGTGACCTGCAGGGTGCCTTCGATCTTGATGCCCAGCGACTTCAGCTCGCTGAGGTCCTTGGCCTTGATCTCCGCGGAGCTCGCGATGTAGCTGCCGTCCTTGTCCTTGCGAACGCTGATCATCTTCATGATCTGCGAGGCATTTCCTGCTTCCGGGCGAAGCTCCTGTTCGGTGGACAGTTCAAAGCGGCCGGCGCCCAGGTAAGCCATCTTCTTCACGCCAGGACTCTTGGCGCCCTTCGCAGCCTCCGCCTTCATCGCGTCTTCGTCCTTCGTCGACAGCGGGCCCTTCTGCTTGATCTGCATGGCGGCCAGGACGTGTGTCGCGGTGCCGTCGTAGCGATAGGTGTAGGCGCCGTCTGGATGCACATCGACGGACGCCTTGAACGACTCGGGGACCAGGCAACCGGCAAGGCCGCCCACAAGCGCCAGCGTGGTGGCCACGCGTAGCCAACTCTTCATTCCATCCTCCCTGTTTGGACGGCAGCGAGGCTAGCACGCAGCCAAGGGGTGAAGCGTTGGGCCCCGCGGTAGCTTTCCCCATCGGTGATCGCGGCGATCGGGTAGCCTGTATGTATGGAGACCTGCGTGACGGAAGAAGAGGTGTGCGCCGAAGGCGTTGCCAAGATCGTCGTGGACCTGACGGGCCTGCTGGCTGCACTGCAGTCAGCGACCATTCCCGGCAAGCCTTGGCAGCGTCAATTGCTGCGAGATCTCGATGAGGCGGACACGCACCTGCAGATCCTGCGACTGACCATCGCGATGAACCGCCGAGACGATGAAGTCCTCTCGGCCGCCAGGTCGTTGACCAGTGTTCTCACGCGGGCGGCCTCGACCATCGGCCGTGGCCGCGCTGACCAGGGCACGCGTGACGCGACAAGACTGCTTGCCGGCCTTGCGAAGGAGCTGCACGCAAGGCTTGAGGCCTATGCCGAGTGACGCCATCGCCGCGCATTCGAGGACCTGCCGTGGCGTTTAAAGTGGAAGCAAGATGAGGAAATCGAGCACAACGATGAGCGTTCGCCGCGCTACACGTTCGCCGAACCGGCGGACCCGGAAGCGATTGAAGATGCTGGCCCGCAGCTTGCTGCGCATGCCCACAGGGTCTGGTCGCGTCGACGCATCTGAGCTGGGGGAATGATGGCGGCGCCAACCTAGAGGTGCACAGCGTCGGAGCTGTGCGCACGGCAGCTCTGGTCAACCAAACGCCTCTTCGATGAGTTCCGCGCGCCTTCGCAGCTGCGCCCTGGTGTATCCCGTCGCTGTGCGCACGTCGGCATGCCCGAAGTTCGTTTGGATGTCATTGGCGGACATGCCGCGTTCCGCGGAACGCGTGCCGTGCGTGTGGCGCAGCCAGTGCAGCGAGGCCCCGCGAAGGACCTGCGCATCGTCCGGCGGCAATCTGACGGCCGCGCGGCGCAGCAAGCCCTTGAAGGCCTGCGAGAGGGCTGAGTAGGTGATCTGCTGGTCTGTAGCCGTGGTCGCGCCCAGCAGCGGAGTCCTGCGGTCGCAAGCATTGAAGTCCAGTCCACGGCTGTCGAAGTAGCTGCGGGTCAGCTCGATGATCCTGCGCGGCACCGGAATGCGCCGCCGGCGCCGCCCCTTGCCGACCACGCGCAGCCGCCAGAGCCCATCGCGCTGGACGAGGCTGCCGCGCCGCGCGCGCAGCAGCTCGTCCGCGCGCAGCCCGGTGGCTTCGCAGAACTGGAGCAGCCAGGCCATGCGCGGCGCGCCGGCAGCTGTCTTCGGTTGAGCGGCGTCGATGGCCACCTGGTCGACGAGGGCCGCCCATGCCGCCGGCGTGAACGCGCGGGTCGTCGGGTCGTCGACGTCATCGTCTGATTCCCAGTCGTCATCCGCATCGCCGAGGCGGCGATTGACTGCCTCCCAGGGGTCGTCCTGAAGGTAGCCTGTCCGGCGCAGCCAGCCGAACGCCCCGGCAAGGATGTTGATGGCGAGCTGCTGGCTGGGCACGCTGGGTTGCGTCCTGAAGGGCGCCCAACCCGGCTCGCCGGGCCCGACATTGCGGCTCGACATCCACGACTCGGGAACCGCGCGCAGCAACTCGATGTAGGCCTGGCAATCCTCAACGGTCGCATCGGACAAGGCGTGGCGCCGGCTGCCCCACAGCCAGAGCCGAAAGCGCCGCATTTCCCGTTCGTAGGAGATTCGGGTCTTCTTTGACGTGCAGCGCACCTTGAGCCACGCCTCCACGGCCTCGACATCGGTATCGGCCTGCAGGACGCGGTACTCGCGCATCGGAGCGCGATTGGCGCCGCCGCGGCCTAGGGCGGCCAGGTCACGGCCTGCCGTACCGATCTCGGACAGCGACGCGCAGCGCGGGGCATCTGCGGGCAGCGCGGCCGCCGGCGCTGCGGCCAGCAGCCGCTGGACGTGCGCGGCGATCAGCTGTGCCTTGCCCGCGCCGATGGCCGGGATGCCTCGCCACCAGCGACCGCCCCGGCGAATGCGTGCCTGCAGGTCGCCCAGCGTCACGGCGCCGGCGACGCGCAAGCGCCTCACGATCTCGCCCGAGAACCAGGCGGCCACGTCGTCCTGGGGTGTGGCCGCCTCGACAACGGTGTTCTGCAAGTCCTTGAGCAGCTCCAGGCGGGCCTCGCGCAGCGCCTGGTTCCGTGCCTCGCGGCGCGCCTGCTGGGGGTCGCTGGGGGGCCTAGCAAGCTGGTCGGCGAATCGTTCCTGGAACAACGTCAGCAGCTCGTCCTCGCCCCAGTCGTCAAGGCCTTGCTCTTCAGCCCATTGGCTGACCGTGGGTAAGGCTTGCGCGCCATCGGTGGGGGCGGGCGCGGCCGCCGGGATCTCGATGCCGATCAGCCGCCATTTGCGGTGGCCGCTGCGGCGCGCGACCGCGCGAACAAGCTCGACCGTCTCCCGGTGTACGCGGGCCAGCTGGGCGGCGTGGTCGATGCCTAGGTAGCGCTTGGCCAACTCGGCGCCTTCAAGGCCTTCGGCCAGGCCTCGCAGATAGGCCAGCTGGTGCAGGCCCACCCGCTGCGTGCTGAAGAATTTCAGCCGTCGCGATGCCGCCGCCGCGCGTCTGGCCGAAGTCCCGGCTTTGGCCCGTGTGACGTCGACGTCGCTCATGGGGCGGGTGGCTTCATGCGGCTGGCGCGGGGCCGGTTGAGTTCCTCCACAAGGACGTCGACGGGACAGCTCTTGATGTCGAGCGAGCATCGGTAGGGGCAAGCCAAGCTGCGGCCGCGGTAGTAGTCCCACCAGGTCCGTGGCCAGGCGGGCTTGCCCATGACGTAGTCCTGGATCACCTGGCGGAACTCGTCCAGACGCGCCGGCTCGGCGGGAATGTCCAGCATGTACCGATAGTTGTAGTGGGGCCGAACAGCGTGATACCCCAGTACTTCACCGGAAGCCCACAAGACGCCGCGTGGCGGGCGCTTCTCCCACGGCACGTGCACACGCGCTGGTGGTCCTGCGGGCTTCTTCGACGGCATCTCAGCGACGCCTACTTGCCCGGGTGCCGCCGGCCAGCAGTTGGCCAGCGACGGCCTTGCGTATCCGACGTGCGGCGTCTCGGGCGGTATCGCCGACCATCGACCAGTCGTGGTGCCACCAGCGGATGACGTCCTCCGCGCTGGCCAAGTCCGGCGCTTCGGCGACGGCCTGCAGCTCACGGTGTACGTTCGTCCACCAATCCGCGCCTTCGGAGTCGCGGACGCCGGCGTCGACGGCCTGGCGGTAGACCGCCTTGGTCTGGTCCAGGGTCAGCGAGGCCATGGCGTTGCAGCTTCCTCGCGCTCGCAGAAGAACACAGGCGAGATGCCGCCGTCCTGGCTGGCTTGAGGGCTGATCGTGAAGGACGCACCGAACGCGCCGCCGAGGCCTTGCGCGCGCTCAGCGGGCGTCGGCAGGAACTCCAGGCAGCACTCCGCCTCCGGGTCGAGGCCGGCCAATGCCGCCAGGACGTCTTTGACCTTCATTGGGCTCATGCGGTGATCCTCGGAAAAGTGCAGGGGTGACAACATCTTAGGCCGCGCTCGGCCCCAGAACAAGCAAAACGGCAAGTCGTTTTGTACTGTTGCTTAGTGCGCAACTCGACAGGGATAAAAGCTGTTGCAGCCAGGCCGAGGCGTCGCCGAGCGGCCGGGAGTCGTGTGATTCCACGCCAAAACAACCTCAAGTCGTTGTCGCAGCATGGGAATTCGGAAATTCCGGCGTGCCTGAATCCTGGGCCACGCGAGGGTGCGACGTGCCTCCTGTACGAATGATGCATATCGAACGCGCTGTACGAATCATTGGTGGGGCTTGCTGATGCGGCTGGGCGCCAGCGGTGATTTCGTACCGTAGGGCTTGCATTTCATAACGTACCGTATAGTATTGTCGTACCGTACCGATTTTGAGGTGAAGCATGGCCCGCCCTTCTGCTGTGACCTATGAGCAGGTCGCCGCCATCGCCAACAACCTGGTCGCCGCCGGCAACCGCAACCCCAGCGCCGCGGCCATCCGCGAGGAGCTGGCCAAGCGTGCCGCACCGGGCACGCCCACGGGCTCGCCGAACACCGTGCAGCGCCACCTCGACGAATGGCGCCGGCGTGAACGCCCGGTGGAGGCCGTTGACGCGCCTCAGCTGCCGCCCCAACTCGCCGGCGACATCGCCCGCGCGCTCAGCGCGGCCGCCACGCATGCCCGTGAGCAGGTGGAGGAGCGGCTTGCCCAGGTCCAGGCCGAGCTGGACGAACTCGCCGTCACGGGCGAGCGCAACGAGGCCACCATCGAGCAGCTGACCAACGACCTGGCGGAGCGCACGTCGCAGCGCGACGGGATGGCCGGCCAGTTGGCTGATCGCACGAGTGAGCTGGCCAGCGTCAAGTCGGAGCTGGCCGCGGCCGAGGAGCGCCTGGCGCAGCTCGAGCGCGAAATCTTGGAGGCCCGCGCCTCCGCGCAGGCGGCCGAGGGGCGCGTCGAGGAGATTCGTGCGTCTACCGAGCGCCAGCTGGCGCAAGCCCAGCAGGACTTGCGCGAGGCGCGTGCGGAAACCGCACAGGCACGCAGCGCGGCCGTCGACGCCGAGAAGCGTGCGGTGGCCGCAGAAGCCCGCCTGGAAGGCGCCCAGAGGGCGCTGGAGGCGTCGACGCAGCAGCTCACGCAGGCGACTGCAGAGCTGCAGCGCCTGCAGCCCGAGGCGACCCGCGCTGCGGCCGCCGAAGCGGCGAACCGCGGCCACGTCGAACAGATCCAGCTGCTCACGCAGACCGTGGACATGATCCGGCGCCTGGTGCCTGAACGGCCCGACGTCGGAGCGGCTGGGGCAGGGAAGGGCAGCTGATGAAGTCGGTCGTCCGCGACACCGTCAAGGTTGAACTGGTGGAGGTGAAGGACGCGCGCTACGACAAGCCGCACTACCTGTCGCTCACGATCACGTGCAAGTCCACCGACTTCTTCCACGACGACGGGCGACTGCACTGGAGCAGCGCGACCATCGAGCTCGATGCGGTGTACTTCGCAGGGCCGGCGTCATCGGTGCTGGGCCAGCGGGTGTGCGTGATGGGCGGCAGCACGCAGCACGTCGACAAGGTCAAGCTCACCAATGGTGGTGTCGTCATCAACGTCGAGAGCTTGAAGGGACTGCATATCGGCAGCCTGATGTTCGGGCGCATCGTCGACTGGGCAAAGCAGTTTCCTGCGCACTGGTGCATCGTGCCCATCGGGCTCTCCGTCATCGACGCCAGGACGCCCGATGCCAAGCAGCGCCGCAATCGGTTCTACGAGAACTTCGGCATCCGCTTTCAGTACGCAAGCTGCGACGGCATCGATGACGCCGTGGGTAGCTCAGATCCGGCCCTCACCGTGGCCGATCTGGTGCCGCGCGTCAGCTGGACCAACATCACGATGCTCGGTCATTGGGGCTCGGCGCTGCAGGCCCAGTTGCGACGCGTCGACACGCCGGCCGCGGAGTTGCGGCGCGCGCGCCGCCAGGCGCGTGTCTACCAGCGCCGTCTGGGGAGCGTCGAGCACAGGCTCCGGCAGATCGGCGCAGGCATCACCTGGCTGTTGGTGGGCGTGGCCGGCGTGCTGGGCTACGCTCTCGGGCAGGTGCTCCAGTAGTTCACGCAGTTAGCCATATTCCTGAGGACCGCCCATGTACCTGGTTTACCTGTTCAACGCCCTGGGCAAGTACCAGGTACCGATCTATCAGGACGACTTGCGCGCCAGCCTGGAACTCGTCTTCACGTACAAGGACCTGGTGCCGCGAATCAGGGTCACGCAGTCCGACGAAGTGGTCTTCGAGACAGAGCGCGGAGTGGTGCTGTGGCCCGAGGTGCCACCGGACGATGTCGCCGCGATTGCAGCCAACTTCCCGCCGGCGGAGCAGCAGGCAGCGCTTGAACTCCTGCCGTTGTATCTCGATGCGGTGGACCGCGCGACGTCCGCGCATGCCGACGAGTTTGAACTTGCGTGCGCGCTGCTCAGGGCCGCCGAGCTGCCGTTGCTGGCCAACGCCGCACACGAGGCGCTGAACCTGTTGGAGCACGGGTATCGGCCTGCCGAGGTCATCATCACGGAGATCGAAGAGGCCGGCCTCGCTGGCTGTTGAAGTGCACTGGAGCGGCCGCCAGGCGGGCTGTATGAAAATACAGCCATGTTGGTGGACGTCATCGAGCTGCGGCAGGGCAACCAGGCGCGCGATCCAGCGGCCGTGCGAGCGACTGTGCCCGTTCGTGGCCAGGTCAGCATTTACCGACTGCTCTCGCACCAACACATGGAGCGTGCGCCCGTGCATGCCGACATCAGGCCGATGGTGCTGGAGACGCTGTATGCGGCCCGTATCGAGTACTGGCGCGGCCTCAACATCGTGCTGGCCGGGCGCCAACGGCAGCAGATCCCCGGCCGCAAGCGCGCGGAGGCCGTCTTTGAGCAGCGCTGGTGGCTGCGCCTTGTCCTGGATCCGTCCGAGCCGCCTATCGCGCCAGTGAACCGGCGCCGGCAGCGCACGGTGCATCAGGCCTCAGGCGGGTTGATGGCCGTCGACAAGTCGTAGTCGTGATCGCCGTCTGGCGGCGTCAGCACGCCCGCGGCAATGCACTTGAGCACCGCCTGGTGCTTGGACTTCACGCCCAGCTTGAGCATGGCGTTCCGCAGGTGGAAGTTGACCGTCCTTTCGCCCAGGCCCAAGAGGGCGGCGACCTCCCATCCCGTTTTGCCGCACGCAGTCCACGTCAGCACGTCGACCTCGCGGTTGGTCAGATGGGGGAGGTTGCCTTTCAGCTTGGGGCTCAACAGCCTGTCGGCGACTGCCACCGTATGCGCGGCGAGCAGCTGCAGTGCTCCGATGACCCGCATCATCTCGGAGCCCGAGGTCGGCAGCGCGTCCTCGCGGTCAACGCCCAGCAAGAAGTGCTTGTCGCCCGGCAAGTGCAGCTTGACGGCGATCCCGGTCTTGTAGCCGAAAGGCGCCTGCGCTTCCCAGAGCTCGCCAGCGCCGGCGGCCACGTAGGTGCTCTGGTCGTAGATGATCGGCGTGGGGACCTTCATGAGCTTGGCCATCACCGGGTCGCGGCGTGTTTCACCAAGGTCCTTGGCGATGTCGACAAAGCCTGGCGGCGTGTTGCCCAGGGAAGCGATCTGCACGCCGGCGTCGTGCAGGCGTCCTCTGATCAAGGCGCCCGAGATGATCGGGAACTCCATGGCGTGAGCGACGGCCACCAGGCGGCGCTCAAGGTCTGCGAAGTCCCGGCTCTCGCCGACGTCGACCAGCTGCTCGTACTGCATTGCGGGGTGCTGAGTTGGTGACGCGTCCTGGCCGGCTGCCGTTAGAACAGGCCAGCGGAGATGCAGCGCAGCACAGCCTGGTGCTTGGATTTGACGCCGAGCTTCTTCATTGCATTGCGCAGATGGAAGTTCACGGTCGTTTCGCTCATGCCTAGGGCGACGCTGACCTCCCAGGCGGTATTGCCCTTATGGGTCGACGCCAACACGTCTCGTTCCCGGCGCGTGAGCCTTGGGAACACTTCGGATCGAGCTGACGGGATGAGAAGCCGCTCGGCGGCCGTCGACGCGTGAACTGCAAACAACTGGAACGTCGCAATCAGGCGCGTCAGCGCCGTGCCTGGCTGCGGCAGCGGCTCGTCGCGGTCTACGCCAATTACGAATTCCCGGCTGTCGGAGAGATGCATCTTTACCGCGACACCGGCCCTGTAGCCGAAACTTGCCTGGTGCTCCCATAGGTCGCCGGCGGCCGAGGCGAGGTAGAAGGATTGACCGTAGGTCACCGGGACGGTTCGGCTTGTCAAATGCGCCAGCACGGGGTCGCGAAGCGAATCTTCCGGGTCCATGGAGGCTTCGAGATACCCGTCCGGAATGTTTCCGAAAATGACTCGCTCTCGGTGCTCGTCGCCCAACGAACCGCGCATCAGCATGCCGGAGATCAGGGGGAAACCCATTGCCTCCGCTGTCTCGGTCAGGCGGCGCATTAGGCCATCAGTGCTGTCGCTCAGGCCAATGTCGATGAGCTGCTGATACTGCAGTTCAGGAGCATGCATGGTCCTGTAGTCTGCCGGGGGCAAGACCTCTTCGCCATCCCCATGACCAGGTGAGTATTGTCCCTAGGGTGGTCAAAAAAAAGAAACCCCAGCACCAGGCCGGGGTCGCAAAGCCATGGTGCTGT
>RXJW01000071.1 GCA_003963005.1 Burkholderiales bacterium | reverse complement strand
TCTTGAAGCGCGCCTGCATGCGGCGGGCCTGGAAGGCGCCCATGTTCGAGCAGGAGCTGATCTCGCGGTAGGTGTTCTGCGCCGGCAGCCACACTTCCAGGTCGAAGGTCTTGGTCGAACCGAAGCCCATGTCGCCGGTGCACAGCAGCATCGTGCGGTACGGCAGACCGAGCTTCTGCAGGATGGCCTCGGCGTGGCCGGTCATCTCGTCGAGTGCCGCCATGCTGTGGTCGGGGTGCTCGATGCGGACCATCTCGACCTTGTCGAACTGGTGCTGGCGGATCATCCCGCGCGTGTCGCGCCCGGCCGAGCCGGCTTCCGAGCGGAAGCAGGGGCTGTGGGCCGTCAGCTTGACAGGCAGGTCTTCGGCCTTGAGCACGCTCTCGCGGACCGTGTTGGTCAGCGAGATTTCCGACGTCGAGATCAGGTACTGCTCGCCCTGCTCGTCATCGCCGCCGCGCAGCACCCAGAACATGTCTTCCTTGAACTTGGGCAGCTGGCCCGTGCCTTCGAGGATCTCGCGGTTGACGATGTAGGGCGTGTAGCACTCGGTGTAGCCGTGCTCGGTGGTCTGCACGTCGAGCATGAACTGGGCGAGTGCACGGTGCAGGCGGGCGACCGGCCCCTTCAGGAAGGTGAAGCGCGAGCCCGACAGCTTGGCGCCGGTCTCGAAGTCCAGGCCCAGCGGCGCGCCGAGGTCGACGTGGTCCTTGACCTCGAAGTCGAAGCTCCGCGGCACGCCCCAGCGGCGCACTTCCACGTTGCCGTGCTCGTCTGCGCCGGTCGGCACGCTGGCGTCGGGCAGGTTGGGCACGCCCATCAGCATCTCGCCCAGCTCGTGCTGGATGGCGTCCAGGCGCTCGGCGCCGGCCTTGAGTTCATCGGCGATGCCGCCCACTTCGGCCATCAGGGCCGAGGCGTCCTCGCCCTTGCCCCGGGCCTGCCCGATCTGCTTGGACAGGCTGTTGCGGCGGGCCTGCAGCTCCTCGGTGCGGGTCTGCACGGCCTTGCGCTCGGTTTCCAGCGCCTTGAAGCGCTCGACGTCGAGGAAGGGTTGCGGGTTCTTGCGCGCGTTCAGGCGCTCGATGACGGCATCGAGGTCCTTGCGCAGTTGGGTGATGTCAAGCATGGAGGTCCTTGGGGGTATTCAGAGACGACAGCGGCGCCGTGTTGAGGCGCCGCCGGGTGCGTGAAGCGCCGGCGTCAAGATCGGGAGGCGCTGACCTCGGCCATCGACTTGTCACCCAGCCCCATCGGCAGCGGGAAGCGCACATGCTCCTCCACGCCGGGCAGGCTGCGCACAGTCGTCGCGCCCATGGCACGCAAGCGGTCGATGACAGCCTGCACGAGCACGTCGGGTGCCGAAGCGCCCGCGGTGAGGCCCACGCGGGCGCGGCCTTCCAGCCATTCGGGCTGCAGGTCCTCGGCGGCGTCGACCATGTAGCCCGGCGTGCCCAGGCGTTCGGCCAGCTCACGCAGGCGGTTGCTGTTGGAGCTCGTCGGGCTGCCCACGACGATGACCACGTCCACCTGCGGCGCCAGCACCTTGACGGCGTCCTGGCGGTTCTGCGTGGCGTAGCAGATGTCCTGCTTCTTGGGCTCGCGCACCTGGGGGAACACGCGCTTGACCTCGGCCAGGATCTCGGCCGCGTCGTCGACGCTGAGCGTGGTCTGCGTGACGACCGCCAGCTTGGCCGGGTTCTTGACCCGCACCTTGGCCACGTCGTGCACTTCTTCGACGAGGTAGATGCCGTCGGACAGCTGTCCCATCGTGCCCTCGACCTCGGGGTGCCCCTTGTGGCCGATCATGATGAACTCAAAGCCCTCGCGATGCAGCTTGGCCACTTCCACGTGGACCTTGGTCACCAGCGGGCAGGTCGCGTCGAAGATCTGGAAGCCGCGCTCGGCCGCCTCGCGCCGCACCTCCTGGCTCACGCCGTGCGCGCTGAACACGAGCGTCGCGCCGGCCGGCACCTCGGCCAGATCCTCGATGAAGATCGCGCCGCGCGACTTCAGGTCGTTGACGACATAGGTGTTGTGGACGATCTCGTGGCGCACGTAGATCGGCGCACCGTACTTCACGAGCGCCCGCTCGACGATCTCGATGGCGCGGTCCACGCCGGCGCAGAAGCCGCGCGGCTCTGCCAGCACCACTTCCTGCGGATGAATGCCGCCCGCCATCACAGCACCCCGATCACGTGCACCTCGAAGCTGACCGGCTGGCCAGCGAGCGGGTGGTTGAAGTCGAACAGCAGCGCATCGTCGCCGAGTTCGCGCACGACGCCGGCGTAGCCGCCCTGCCCGTCCGGGCCGGGGAACTGCACGACGTCGCCGACGTTGTAGACCTCGTCCGGGTCGCCCAGTTCGCGCAGCAGCGCGCGTTTCACGCGCTGCAGCAGCTCGGGGTTGCGGTCGCCGAAGGCTTCGCCGGCTGCGAGCTCGAAGCGCTCGTGCGCGCCTTCCGACAGGCCGATGAGCCGCGCCTCGATGGCGGGGGACAGCTGGCCGGCGCCGAGCGACAGCGTGGCGGGCTTGTCGTCGAAGGTGTTGACGATGTCGGCGCCGTCCGGGCCCGAGAGCCGGTAATGCAGCGTGAGGAAGGAGCCGGCCTGGATGGGGTTCATTGGCAAGGGTTGGAAGCGCTTGGCTAGACTGCCGATTTTATGCCGTTGACCCACCTGCCCCCCGATGCCCGCCCGCGCGAGAAGCTGCTCGCCCGGGGGCCGCAGGCGCTGGCGGACGCGGAATTGCTCGCCCTGCTGCTGCGCACCGGTGTGAAAGGCACACCCGTGCTGCAGCTCGCACAGGGCCTGCTGGACCGCTTCGGGGGCTGGGCCGGCCTGCTGGCCACCGGCGTGCAGGAGCTCGGCGGGGTCAAGGGCCTCGGCCCGGCCAAACGGGCCGAGATAGCCGCGGTGCTCGAGATCACCCGCCGATCGCTCAGCCAGCGGCTGGCCGAGAAGCCCGTGATGAGCGACGTGGCGGCGGTCAAGACCTACGTCCGGCTGCACCTCGGCGGCCTGGGGCACGAGGTGTTCGCCGCGCTGTTCCTGGACGCCCAGCTTCGACTGATCGCCATGGAAACCCTGTTCCAGGGCTCGCTCACGTCCACGACCGTGCACCCGCGCGAGGTGGTCAAGCGGGCGCTCACGCTGGGTGCGGGCTCGGTCATCCTGGCCCACAACCACCCCAGCGGCGTGGCTGAGCCCTCGCGCGCCGACGAGGTGCTGACGCGTCGCCTGACCGACGCCCTGGCGCTGGTGGACGTGCGCGTGGTGGACCATTTCGTCGTGGGTGCGGGCGAGGTGGTGTCGTTTGCCGAGCGGGGGCTGCTGTGAGCAAGGTCGTGCGCAGCCTGGCCGACCTGAAGCCGCTGGCCCGCGAGATGGCAGCCGCGCGCCTGGCCGCGGAGGCCGAGCGCGAACGCGTCGCCGCGGCCCTGCGCCTGGCCGAGCAGGAGCGGCGGGTGTTCGAGCTCACCGTCGGCCCGGTGACACCGCTGCGCCGCGTGGACCGCGTGCTGCACGACCGCGAGCAGCCCGCGCCCGAGCCGCGCCAGCGCGAGGCGGACGAGCGCGCGGTGCTGCTGCAGGCGTTGTCGGACGAGATCGACGTGGACACCCTGCTCGACACCGACGAAACGCTGTCCTTCCGGCGTGACGGCATCGCCATCGAGGTCGTGCGCAAGCTGCGGCGCGGCCACTGGGCGCTGCAGGCCCAGCTCGACCTGCACGGCCTGCGGCGCGATGCCGCACGCGAGGCGCTGGGCCTGTTCATCCATGAGAGCGCCCGGCGCGGCCTGCGCTGTGTGCGCGTGGTGCATGGCAAGGGCCACGGCTCGCCGGGCCGGGAGCCCGTGCTCAAGGGCCGCGTGCGCCGCTGGCTGGTGCAGAAGAACGAAGTGCTGGCCTTCGTACAGGCGCGCGCCAGCGATGGCGGTGCCGGTGCGCTGATGGTGCTGCTGACTGGCACGCTCTGACGCCGGGCTGACTCGTCAACGGGAATCTGCCCGCGTCGCCCCGCCGCGACGCGGCCTAACGCCATTGACCACAGGCTCGGCGGCACGGTAGTCTGGCCCGCAAGACGCCGTAGCGCGACACCGGTTTCCCCAGCCCATGACGAGGAGCGCCCATGAACCTGTCCCGCCAATCCCCCGCCCCGACCCGCTACGTGGGCATCGGCCTTGTGGCTGCCCTGCATCTGGCAGGCATCTACGCCCTGAGCGCGGGCCTGATCAAGCCCGTTCCCAAGACACCCGAGGCCACGGTCCTGCTGCCCAGACCCGATGACCGCCAGGCCGACCCGATCAAGCAGGAACGGATCAAGGTGGACAAGCCGGTCCTGACCGCGCCCGTCGTGGACCAGGTGAAGCCCCTGCCCTGGGTCGAGGAAACACCGCAGCGCGCCGACGCGGCGCACCCGGAGGCACTGCCCGCTGTGCCCGGGGGTTCAGGCGCAGGCCTCGGTGCCGGCAGCGGCACGACGGCCACGCCGCCGGTGGTGGACACCAGCACCCGGATCACGGCCCCGGGTGCCGTCTGCTCGGTGATGCCACGCCCCGAGGTGCCGGTGGTCAACTGGACCGGCGAGGCCGTGCTCAACGTCGTGGCGACCGTGCGTGGTGGCCGTGTGGTGGGCACCGAGGTCCGCGTGGCCCAAGGGGCGGTCGACGGCAAGACCCGCCGCTCCCTGCAGCGCGCCGTCGAGACCGCCCTGGCCGGCTACCAATGCCAGGGCGATGCGATGTTCCAGCAGGATTTCGCCTTCCGCATCGACTGACCTCGCCCGCGGCGGGCGGCCGGCCGGCTGCCCGCTTCGGCGGGCTCACGGCCCGTCAACCGCCGACGTTGCGCATCCAGTCGGCCGTGCCCGCGAAGGACTCGGCCAGGCGCGCCTGCAGCGCGGGGTCGACCCCGGTTTCCTGCATCGCCTGCGCCATGCAGGCCAGCCATTCGTCGCGCTCGGCAATGCCGATGCGGAACGGCAGGTGCCGCGCCCGCAGCCGCGGGTGGCCGAAGCGGCTGATGTAGTGGTCAGGCCCACCGAGCCAGCCGCACAGGAACCAGAAGAGCTTGTCGCGGGCACTGTCGAGCGAGGCGCCATGCGCCGCACGCAGCCGGGCGTAGCCGGGCTCCAGGTCCATCAGGTCGTAGAAACGGTCGACGAGCTCGCGCACGCGGGCCTCGCCGCCCATTCCGTCGAATGCGGTGGCGGGGGCGGAATCAGCCAAGGAGCTTGGCCGCGAGGGCCTTGATCGCCTGGGCCGCGTCGCAGCCCGGGTAGTTTTCGAGCATGAGCTGGCGCTTCAGCACGGCCTGGCGCACGGCCGGGTCGGATTTCACCTCGCCCAGCAACTCCAGCCGGAAGGCCTGGCCCGGGGCGGGGCCGACGAAACGCTGCAGCACCTGCTGGAGCTGACCGCAGATGAGCTTGCCCTCGCCGACGCGGTTGGCCTGGTTGACGAGCAGCCCGACATGGCGGCGCTCCTGCTGCGTGGCCAGCACCTTGATCGTGGCATAGGCGTCAGTCAGCGACGTGGGCTCGGGCGTGGCGACGACGAGCACGTCCTGCGCGAGCGAGATGGCGAACAGCACCACATCCGAGATGCCGGCGCCGGTGTCGAGCAGCACCCAATCGAAGCGCGGCTTGACGAGGTCGATGATGTGCAGCAGCTTGTCGCGCACCTCGGGCGTGAGGCGCGAGTACTCCACCATGCCGGAGCCGGCCAGCAGCACCGAAAAGCCACCCGGCGCGGGCAGGATGGCCTGCTCCAGGGTCGCCTTTTCGGTGAAGACGTCGTGCAGCGTCAGCTTGGGGTGCAGGTTCAGCACCACGTCGAGGTTGGCCAGGCCCAGGTCGGCGTCGAGCACCAGCACCTTCTGGCCGCGCGCAGCAAGTGCCGCAGCCAGGTTGGCGGTGACGAAGGTCTTGCCCACGCCGCCCTTGCCGCTCGTGACGGCAAGCGTGCGGGCGCCGGAGCGAGTGGGGCGGGGAGCAGCAGGATCGGGGGTCGTGCTCATGGCAGGTCCTGTTGCAAATCGAGATTCAGCGTGGCGTACAACATGCCCTTTTCTTCGGCGCTGACGACGGAGTCGACCTGCGGTTCCAGGCAGGCGCGGTTGCGGCCTTCCGCCTTGGCGCGGTAGAGCTGGCGGTCGGCACGCTCCATCCACAGCAGCGGCGACGAGCGCACCCACTGCGGCGCAAACGCACCGCCCAGGCTCGCCGTGACGCTGAGCATCTGGCCGGGCGCCACTTCGATGACCAGCTCCGACACCCGCTCGCGCACCCGTTCCGCCACCGCCAGCCCCACGTGGGAGGCGCAGCTCGGCAGGATGATCGCGAATTCTTCGCCGCCGACGCGGGCGACCAGGTCCATCGGTCGCACGGTCTGCTCGATGGCCCGGGCCACCGCGCGGATGACCAGGTCGCCCGCTGCGTGGCCGTGCGTGTCGTTCACGGACTTGAAGTGGTCGATGTCCAGCACCAGCAGCAGGGCGGGCTCGCCGGCGCGGGCGACCCTGTCGACCTCGCGGGCCAGCGACATCTCGAAGCTGCGGCGGTTGACGAGGCCCGTCAGCGCATCCTTGCTGGAGAGATCGCACAGGGCGTCCAGCACGCCCTGCAGCCAGCCCACGCTGCCGGGGGCTTCGTCCGGCAGCAGGGCGCCCGCCTGCTGCAGCAACTGCAGGGCCTGGTCCAGATCGAGCGCCGAGGCATCGATGAGCTGGGAAGCGGGCAAGCGGTGTTCCAAGGAGTGGCGTCAGCCGGGATTGTGGTTTCGGGCCAGTCTATCAGCGGCCCCCGGGGGCCCAGGTCGTGAAACAGGCACGTTCCTGCAGCCTGATTGCACTATGCTGAATCGGCCCCGGGCCGTAAAAAGGGGGCTGCGGTGCAGAATCGCCACGCGACCGCCAGAACTGTTGCGAGCACCCACAAAACTGACAGCCCACATGCCCGCACCCGACCTCGCCTCCGGCTCGGACGCGCTCGACCACGAATTCACCTTCAGCAAGGCCGACTTCGATCGCGTGCGCGAGCTGATCTACCGCCACGCCGGCATCAGCCTGCATGACGGCAAGCATGCGATGGTCTACAGCCGCCTGTCCCGCCGCCTGCGCGAGACCGGGCACAAGAGCTTCGCGAGCTACCTGCAATGGCTGGAAGCGTCCACCGGCCCGTCCGGGGCGAGCGAGTGGCAGGAGTTCGTGAACTGCCTGACCACGAACCTGACCTCCTTTTTCCGCGAGGACCACCACTTCCATGCGCTGAAGGACGACCTCAAGCCCTTCGTCGGCAAGCAGGTCCGCATCTGGTGCTGCGCTGCCTCCACGGGGGAAGAGCCCTACTCCATCCTGATGACCTGCAGCGAGGCCCTGGGGGCCAGTGCCTCGGTGCAGCTCGTCGCCAGCGACATCGACACGAATGTGCTGGCCACCGCGAAGCGCGGCGTCTACAACGCCGACTCGCGCGGGCTGGACCCGACGCGGCTGAAGAACTTCTTCATGCGCGGCACGGGCGCCAACGCCGGCAAGATCCGCGTGAAGCCCGAGCTGCAGCGCTGGGTGGACTTCCGCCCGCTGAACCTGATGGACGCGCAGTGGCAGCTGGGCGACCCCTTTCACATGGTGTTCTGCCGCAACGTGATGATCTATTTCGATGCCCCGACCCAGCGCAAGGTGCTGGAGCGCATCCATCGCGTCATGCGACCCGGTGGCCTGCTCTTCGTGGGCCACTCCGAGAACTTCACCGAATCCCGCGACCTGTTCAAGCTGCGCGGCAAAACCATCTACGAACGGGTCTGATCATGAGTACGCCCCTCGCCTCGGCATCCACGCTCGGCAACCCCGCCGCCCTGGCCAAGGTCACCCAGCTCAAGACACAGCCCCGCAAGCAGGGCGAGGCCTCGTTCTTCTTCTACGACGCCCACTTCAAGAATGCGGCGGTCAAGATCCTGCCCGGCGAGTACTTCGTCGACAGCGAGGACATCCTCGTCATGACCACGCTGGGCTCGTGCATCGCGGCCTGCCTGTGGGACCGGGTGGCCAAGGTCGGCGGCATGAACCACTTCATGCTGCCCGAGGGCAACGGCGACTCCGGCCGCTACGGCACCTTCGCGATGGAACTGCTCATCAACGAGATGATGAAGCGCGGCGCCAGCAAGGCGCGCATGGAAGCCAAGATCTTCGGTGGCGGCGCGGTCATCTCGGGCATGAACTCGCTCAACGTCGGTGAGCGCAACACCAACTTCGTCATCGACTTCCTGAAGCTCGAGCGCATTCCCATCGTCTCCAAGGACGTCATGGACGTCTACCCGCGCAAGGTCTGCTTCCTGCCGGCCAGCGGCAAGGCGATGGTCAAGCGCCTCGCCCCGACGAATACCGACGCGCTCGTCCAACAGGACAAGGCCGCGATCCAGAAGGTGCAGCCGGTCGCCAGCAGCGGCGGCTCCATCGATCTGTTCTAAGGAGATACGCCCATGGCCAAGACCAAGGTCGTGGTGGTGGACGATTCGGCGCTGGTCCGCTCCATCCTCACCGAGATCATCAACCGGCAGACCGACATGGAGTGCATCGGCGCCGCGGCCGACCCGCTGGTGGCGCGCGAGATGATCCGCAACCTCAACCCCGACGTCATCACGCTGGACGTCGAGATGCCCCGGATGGACGGGCTCGACTTCCTGTCACGCCTGATGCGCCTGCGCCCGATGCCCGTGGTGATGGTGTCCACGCTGACGGAACGCGGCGCGGAAGTCACGCTCAAGGCACTGGAACTCGGTGCGGTGGATTTCGTCGCCAAGCCCAAGATCGGCGTGGCCGACGGCATCCGGCTGCTCGCCCAGGACATCACCGACAAGATCCGCATCGCCTCCAAGGCGCACATCCGCCGCGCGCCGCCGCCGGTCGCAGCGGGCGCGGCAGCCCCCGCGCCCGCCAAGCCCGTGACGATGGCCAGCCTGGGCCGGGCCTCCACCGAGAAGATCATCTTCATCGGCGCCTCCACCGGCGGCACCGAGGCCACGAAGGACGTGCTGGTCAACCTGCCCGCCGACAGCCCGGCCGTCGTCATCACCCAGCACATGCCGCCCGGCTTCACCAAGAGCTACGCCGCGCGGCTGGACGGCCTGTGCAAGATCCGCGTGAAGGAAGCGCAGGACGGCGAACGCATCCTGCCCGGCCACGGCTACATCGCGCCCGGCGGCCTGCACCTGACGGTGGAACGCAGCGGCGCGAACTACATCGCCCGCGTGCAGGACGGCGAGCCGATCAACCGCCACAAGCCGTCGGTCGAGGCGCTGTTCCTGTCGGCGGCCAAGGTCGTCGGGCCCAATGCCATCGGCATCATGCTGACCGGTATGGGCGCCGACGGGGCCCGCGCGATGAAGGTCATGAAGGACGCCGGCGCCTACAACTACTGCCAGGACGAGGCGAGCTGCGTCGTCTTCGGCATGCCGCGCGAGGCGATCGCCGCAGGCGCGGCCGACGAAGTGCTGCCGCTCAACCAGATCGCCGCCAAAGTGCTGGAGCGGCTGCGCGCCACGGCCGGCATCTCGCTCAATCGCGTCTGATCAACGCCGCACGGCGCTGGCCGCCACGCCGGCCTGTGCGACCTGCGTGGCGCGCCCCCGGGCAGCCGCCAGCCGCTCCTCGGGCAGCACGGGCCGGAAGCCGTCCAGCGATTTGGCCGACAGCGGGACCCAGGCCACCGCAGGCCGGGCACCCGCGCTGCGGGTCACGACCGGCGCCACCGGCACCGCGGGCCGGTCGGCGGCCACCTCCTTCAACTCGGCATTGCTGTCGGTGAAGGCGTGCGTGGCCGACAGGTGCAGGGCCAGGACGGCGGGCGCGGAGGCGAAGGCGATCCAGCGAGGCAGTGCGTTCATGGTTTCTCCTTGACGTGCTGGTTATGCTAGGCATCCAGAATCGTCGCGAAAAGCGCTGATTTCTGGACTCGTTGGATGGATTGGCTAACCAGATGACCCCACTCGACCGTTTTCCGCTGCACTACCTGGCAGCGTTCCGGGCCGCGGCCCAGACCGAGAATCTGCGTGCGGCGGCCGACAGCCTGCACCTGACGCACAGCGCCGTGAGCCAGCAGATCCGCGGGCTGGAGGCGGCGCTGGGCTTCGAGGTCTTCACGCGGCAGGGGCGGCGGCTGCTGTTGAACCCCGCCGGGCGAGCCCTGCAGACCGCCGTGGCGCGCGTGTTCGCCGAGTTGCAGGCGGGCCTGCTGGCTGCCGCGCAGGCCGACAGCCATGCCTCGCTGACGCTGCGCGTGACCACCCTGCCCTCGTTCGCCCAGCGCTGGCTGTTGCCGCGCCTGCCCCGCTGGCAGGCGCTGCAGCCCTGCATCACGCTGGACCTGCACACCTCGCACCAGGTCGTCGACCTGGAGCGCGAGGGCTACCAGATCGGCGTGCGCGTCGGCCGCGGGCCGTGGCCGGGGCTGGTCACCGAGCGGCTGTTCAAGTCGGCCCTGATCGCGGTGGCCGCACCCGGCCTGGCGCACGGACTCGTCGGCCTGCCGGACGCGGCCCTGGCATCACAGCCGCTGCTGGACGATGTCGACCTGTGGCGTGCCTGGTTCGCCCAGGCAGGCGTGACCGTCGCACCGCAGGTGGTAGCCAGCTTCAACGATGCCGGCATGCTGCTGCAGGCCGCCGAGCAAGGCATGGGCATCGCGCTGTGCCGCGAGCTGCTGGCTGCAGACGCCCTGCTCAGCGGCCAGTTGGTGAAGGTCTCGGCCCGTCAATTGGCCATGGACGCCTCACGTGACTACCAGATCGTCTACCCCGAGGCCCTGCGTGACGAACCCGCCGTGCGGGCCTTCTGCGACTGGGTGCACGCCGAGATCGCCGCGCTGCAGCAGCGGCTCACAGAAACAGTTGCTGCAGATCGCTGAGGAAGTCGAAGCCGCGGTCGGTCGGCTGGATGCGCGCCGGGTCGGCGGTCAGCAGCCCCCGGCTGCGGGCCGTCTCCAGCGCCGGGGCGATGCTCGACGGCGGCAGCCCGGTGCGCTCCAGGAACTGCGTCAGCGTGACGCCCTCCTTCAAGCGCAGCGCATTGAGCATGAATTCGAAGGGCAGCTCCTTGCGCGCCACCTCCTGCTCGTTGCTGACCTTGTTGGCCTGCGCCATGAAGGCCGCCGGCTCGCGCCAGCGCACCTGGCGCAGCACGCGGTGCGGGAAGCTCAGCTTGCTGTGCGCACCCGCGCCGATGCCGAGGTAGTCGCCGAACTGCCAGTAGTTGAGGTTGTGCTGGCAGCGGTGGCCGTCGCGGGCGTAGGCCGACACCTCATAACGCTGCAAGCCGGCTGACGCGGTGCGGGCGGTGATCAGGTCGAGCATGTCGCTGGCCAGGTCCGGGTCGGGCAGGCCGGCGGGCGTGCGCGTCGCGAAGACCGTGTTGGGTTCGATCGTCAGGTGATAGATCGACAGGTGGGGCGGCGCGAAGCCGAGCGCCGTGTCCAGCTCGCGGGCCAGGTCGTCCAGCGTCTGGCCGGGCAGCGCGTACATCAGGTCGAGGTTGAAGGTGTCGAAGGCGGCCGCAGCCTCCGCCAGCGCCTCGCGGGCCTGCGTGGCGCTGTGCACGCGGCCGAGGGCCTTCAGCTGCGCATCGTCAAAGCTCTGCACCCCGACCGACAGCCGCGTGACGCCGGCCGCGCGGAAGCCCTTGAAGCGCTCCCGCTCGAAGGTGCCCGGGTTGGCCTCCAGCGTGATCTCGCAACCCGGCTCCAGCGGCAGGCGGGCGCGCAGGTCGGAGATCAGCTGCCCGATCTGGTCGGGGTCGAACAGGCTCGGCGTGCCGCCGCCGATGAAGATGCTCACCACCGGCCGCCCCCAGATCAGCGGCAGCGCGGCCTCGAGGTCGTCACGCAGCGCGGCAAGGTAGGCCGACGCGGTGTCGGCCGGCAGAGAGCCGCCACGCACCTCGTGCGAGTTGAAGTCGCAGTAGGGGCACTTGCGCAGGCACCACGGCAGGTGCACGTACAGCGCCAGCGGCGGCAGCGCCGGCAACTGCAGCGTGCCCGGGCGCATCAGGTGGACGAGATCGGCCATGCGCTCAACCGAGGTGCCAGACCTCGCGGAACTGCTGGATCAGCTGCACCGCCGCCAGCGCCCGGTGGCTCTGCCGGTTCTTGACCTCGGCACCGAGGCTGGCCACCGTCTGGCCCAGCGCCGGGATGTGCATCAGCGGGTCGTAGCCGAAGCCGCCCTCACCGCGGGGCGCCGCCAGGATCTCACCGTGCCAGCGACCCATGGCGACCAGCGGCTCCGGGTCATCGGCGCTGCGCACCGCCACCAGCGCGCACACGAAGCGGGCCCGGCGGTCGGTCACGCCGGCCATCTGGCGCAGCAGGCGGTCGTTGTTGGCCGCATCGCTCTTCTCGCCACCCGCGTCCAGCGCGTAGCGGGCCGAACGCACCCCCGGCGCCCCACCCAGCGCCTCGACGCTCAGGCCGGAGTCGTCCGCCAGCGCGGGCAGCCCGCTGAGCCGCGCCGCGTGGCGCGCCTTGGCCAGCGCGTTCTCGACAAAAGTCTCGAAGGGCTCGTCGGCCTCGGGAATGCCCAGGCTCCCCTGCGTCACCAGCTCGATGCCGAGCGGCGCGAACAGCGCCTGCAGCTCCAGCAGCTTCTTGGCGTTGTTGGAGGCGAGCACGAGCTTCATGTCACGCCTTCAGCGCCGCCTGCTGGGCTTGCAGCAATTCGCCGATGCCTTTCTCGGCCAGGTCGAGCAGCGCATTCATCTCGGTGCGCGTGAACACCACGCCCTCGGCCGTGCCCTGGAGTTCGACGAAGCCGCCCGAGGCGGTCATGACGACGTTCATGTCGGTGTCGCAGGCCACGTCTTCCACGTACTCCAGGTCCAGCAGCGGCACGCCGTCGACGATGCCGACCGAGATCGCCGCCACGGCTTCCTTGACCGGCGAGCGGGCCAGCTTGCCGTCGGCGAGCAGCTTGTTGACGGCGTCCTGCGCCGCGACGAAGGCGCCGGTGATGGCCGCCGTGCGCGTCCCGCCGTCGGCCTGCAGCACGTCGCAGTCCAGCGTGATGGTGCGCTCGCCCAGTGCGGCCAGGTCGAACACGGCGCGCAGCGAGCGGCCGATCAGGCGCTGGATTTCCTGCGTGCGGCCGCTTTGCTTGCCCTTGGCGGCCTCGCGGTCGCCGCGGGTGTGCGTGGCGCGGGGCAGCATGCCGTACTCGGCCGTGACCCAGCCTTCGCCGGAGCCGCGCTTGTGCGGCGGCACGCGCTCCTCGACCGAGGCCGTGCACAGCACGCGCGTGCCGCCGAACTCGATCAGCACGGAGCCTTCGGCATGCACCGTGAAGCCGCGGGTGATGCGCACCGGGCGCAATTGATGGGCAGCGCGGCCTGCGCTGCGCGTGAAGGTATTCGTCATGAGGGAAAGGAAGTTAGCGGCTCTTGACGCCGCGGCCGGACTGGCGGATGACTTCGTTGATCTCGCGGATGGACCGCTCGATCTCCTCGTCGTCCATGGCGGCGATGCCCGCCATCAGGTCCGCATCGGGCGGCCCCTGGATGGTGGAGGCGAAGCCGGAGTTGCCGAGGTTCTGCGTGGTGTCGCCGGCGGGGTCGCCCTCGCCTTCCCACTCGACCGCCAGCACGGTGACGTTGTCGCTGCGCTCGCCACCCCGGCGCAGGGCCTGCTCGACAAGCTCGGGCACGGCCTCGGAGATGGTGAGGTCGTCAAGCTGCTGGACGATCTCGCCGTCCTCCACGCTGCCCCACAGGCCGTCGGAGCACAGCAGCATGCGGTCACCCGCTTCGAGCACCAGCGGACCCTGGCAGTCGATCATCGGCTTGCCCGGGCTGCCCAGGCAGGTGAAGAGCACGTTGCGGTTGAAGGCCTCACCGGCCCGCGCGACGCGGCCGAGGGCTTCCTGGAGCTCGGAGTAGGAGTGATCGCGGGTGCGGGCGATCAGCTTGCCGGCGCGCACCAGGTAAAGCCGGGAATCGCCGCAGTGCGCCCACCAGGCCTGGTTGCCTTGCAGGATGCAGGCGACGACGGTCGTGCGCGGAGTGTCCGACAGGCCCTTGCTGGCGGCATACCGCAGCAGCTGCTGGTGGGCGATGACGATGGATTCCTGCAGGAACCCCTGGGGATCGTCGATGACCGGGCGCGCATCCTGCTGGAAGAGCGCGGCCAGGGTCTGCAGGGCGATCTGGGCGGCCACCTCGCCTTCCGGGTGCCCGCCCATGCCGTCGGCCAGGGCGAAGAGACCGGCCTCCCGCGTGTAGCAGTAGCCCATGCGGTCTTCGTTGGTCTCGCGGCCGCCGCGGCGGCTGACCTGAAAGACGTTGAACCGCATCAGTGCTCCAGCCCAACTGCCCCCGTGGGGCACCGTGCCCCGGCGAGGGGCAGCGAACGAAGGATCACGCGCGGGCCGCCGCTCACGCCTTGGCTCCGGACTTGAGGTTTTCGAGCTGCAGTTTCAGCCGCTCGCTGAAGCTGAGCTTGGTGTAGCGCCGCTCGGTCTCGCGGGCCAGTTCCTTTTGCAGCGCGAACACGCTCTGCGGGCGCGACAGCGGGTCGAGCGACATGCACCACTCGGTGACTTCGAGCAGGTTGTCGGAGTAGACATTGCGCAGACGCGACAGGCTCAACGACAACCGGTCCTTTTCGAGGCGCTGCGGCGCGTCGTTGGGCGGGTAGCCCTGCATGCAGGCATAGATGCAGGCGCCGATGGCGTAGATGTCAGTCCAGGGGCCGAGGCTGCCGTCGCGGCGGTACATCTCGGGCGCGGCGAAGCCGGGCGTGTACATCGGCCGGATGAAGTTGCCTTCCTTGCTCAGCACTTCACGCGCGGCGCCGAAGTCCAGCAGCACCGCCTTGTTGTCATTCGTGATGAAGATGTTGGCCGGCTTGATGTCCAGGTGCAGCATCTTGTGCTGGTGCACGATGCGCAGGCCGCGCAGGATCTCATCGAAAAGGCTGCGGATGGTGGACTCGCGGAACACCTTGTCGCGCTTCATGTCGCGCGCGGTCACGATGAAATCCTGCAGGGTGTCGCCCTGCAGGTAATTCATGACCATGTAGACGGTTTCGTTCTCGCGCAGGAAATTCAGCACCGAAACCACGCTCGGGTGGGAAATCTGTGCCAGCGACCGGCCTTCCTCGAAGAAGCTCTTCAGGCCGAGGCGATACAGGGGCTGCTTCTCGGGCTTGACGCGCGGCGTCAACTCACCCGGCGAACGTTCGGCCAGGGAGGACGGCAGATATTCCTTGAGGGCCACCAAGTGGTGGTCAGGGTCCTCGGCGAGGTAGACCACGCCAAACCCACCAGCCGCCAGGCGCTTGATGATCTGGTAGCCCCCAACCACCGTGCCTGCGGGCAATGGTGCCGGCTTCGGCTTGGACATAATCGCGCTTGAATCTCTTGTTGAACGTCAGTTTCTTGCGAGTGCGAAATGCCAGTCTACAGCATGACCGGGTATGCCAATTCTGTGGCCCAGCCCCCTAAAGCCGAAGATGGCACAAATGTCTCGAACAGTTCGGTCAGCGTGGAATTGCGGTCGGTCAACGGCCGGTTTCTGGACCTGTCCATGCGCATGCCCGAGGAGCTTCGCGGGCTTGAGCCGCAGTTGCGCGAGCTGATTGCCGCCCGCTTCAAGCGCGGCAAGATCGAACTGCGGATCAACACCCAGCGCGAGGCCGACGGCGGATTGCCGCAGCCGCAACCCGACCAGCTCCACCGGCTTGCCTCGCTGGACGCCAAGGTGCGCAGCTGGCTGCCCGAGGCTGCCCCGCTGTCGGTCCATGAGGCGCTCAACTGGTGCAAGTCCGGCGCCACCGCCCCGGACAAGCTCGACGGCGCCACCCTGGAAGCCGCCCAGGCCTGCGTGCTGGGCCTGGCCGAGGCGCGCGAGCGGGAGGGCGAGAAGCTGGTCGCGATCCTGAGCGAACGGATCCAGCGCCTGCGCGAACTGGCCGACGAAGCCGAGCCGCTGCTGCCAGCCGTGGTCGCACGCCAACAACAGCGCTTCCTGGAACGCTGGCAGGAAGCGCTCGCCGCCACCGGGGCGGCGGGCACGGTGCCGCAGGAGGCCCTGCAGGAGCGGGCCCTGAACGAGGCGGCCGCCTTCGCCATCCGCATCGACGTGGCCGAAGAACTCGCCCGCCTGCGCGCCCATCTCGACGAACTCACCCGCCTGCTCAAGAAGGGCGGCGAGCTGGGCAAGCGGCTCGACTTTCTCATCCAGGAACTGCACCGCGAAGCCAACACGCTGGGCTCGAAGTCCACAGCGCTGGAACTCACCAACATCTCGGTCGAGATGAAGGTCGCCATCGAGCAGATGCGCGAGCAGGTGCAGAACATCGAGTAACCGCACAGCCCCGGGGGCCTGGCCGGCGCCAACCGGGTGTGGGCGCGCAGACCGCGACGGTGATCCCGTCGGCTTGCCGCTGCTGACGGGCCATCTACCCCGGCGCCCGCCCCGCCATCGCTAAGCACTCGCGCACGCCGGCAACGCGAGTCGGCTTTGTGTGCGGGCGGGTTGCCTCACGGCAGCACGGCAAAAGCCACCTCAGCCTGCGGGGGGACCGAGCACCTGACCTGGCGTCACCGCCACCGGATCACCCCCCCAATTCGTGGCTCATGAACCCCTGTTCATGGTGCTCCGCACGCCATTCGTCGCAAAGCGGAACCCCATGCGCCCACCCCGCGAAACATGAGAGCCCTACCGCGCCACTGCCTGTTTCCGGAGGTCTCCCGTGAAAGTGCTTCGCCACCTGAGCATTGCCGCCCGGCTTTACCTGCTGACGGCCTTGGTCGCCGCCGCCCTGGGCGGCCTGGCCGTGATGGCCCATCTCAAGCTGGGTGCTGCCGCCGAAGCGGCGCTGCGCACCGAGAAGATGCGTGTGCCCCAGCTGCAGCGCATTGCCGACATCGAACTGAACGTGACCCGACTCTCCCTGCAACTGCGCCACGCCATGCTGTCGCGCACGCCGCAGGAGCTCGAGGCCACGCTGCAGGACATCAACACCTTGGTCGACCGGGTCAAGACCCTCGTGAAGTCCTACGAGGACGGCCTGTTCACGCCGGAAGGACGGCGGCGCTACGCCGCACTGCCGCCCGTGCTCGGCAACTTCTGGGACCACGCCGGACGCAACCTGGAACTGATCCGCGGCAAGCGCAACGCCGAGGCCTTCGCCTACCTCGTGGACAACACCATCCCGGCGCGCAAGGCCCTGCTCGAAGTGCTGGAGGAAACGCGCCGCTTCCAGCAATCGGCGCTCAGCCGCGACATCCACAACGTGGCGGATCAGGTCGACGCGACGCTGGGCCTGCTGGAATCGGTGGCTGCGGGCATTGGTGCCGCCCTGGTGCTGGCAGCCTGGCGCCTGGCTGCCGGGCTGCGGCGCCGGGTGGCCGTCGCGCAGCAAGTGGCCGAGGAGGTCAGCGCGGGCAACCTGAGCAGCGACCTGAAGGACGAGGCGCGTGACGAGCTGTCCCCCCTGCTGGGTGCGCTGCAGGCCATGCAACAGGCTCTGACCGCCGTGGTCAGCGAGGTGCGCAGCAACGCCGAGGGCGTCGCGAGCGCGAGTGCCGAAATCGCCCAGGGCAACCAGGACCTGTCCACGCGCACCGAACGCCAGGCCGCCGCCCTGCAGCAGGCCGCCGCCACGATGGAGCAACTCATCGCGACCGTGCGCGGCACCGCCGACAACGCCCAGCAGGCCAACCAGCTGGCGCGCAACGCCTCACACGTGGCGGCCCGCGGCGGCACGGTGGTGGGTGAGGTCGTCCAGGCGATGGGCGACATCCACGATGCATCGCGACGCATCGGCGACATCACGGCCCTGATCGACGGCATCGCCTTCCAGACGAACATCCTGGCGCTCAATGCCGCCGTGGAAGCGGCCCGGGCCGGCGCACAGGGCCGGGGCTTTGCCGTGGTGGCGGGCGAAGTGCGCAACCTGGCCCAGCGCAGCGCGGCAGCGGCGCGCGAGATCAAGGCCCTCATCGAGGGCAGCATGGCCCACGTCGAGCGAGGCAACCGGCTGGTGGCGGACGCCGGCCAGACGATGACGGACATCGTCGGCGCGATCGATCGCGTGCAGGGCATCGTCTCGGACATCAGCCTGGCCAGCCGCGAGCAGAGCCAGGGACTCGACGCCGTGGGCGCGACCGTCACGGAGATGGACCGCAGCACGCAGCAGAACGCCGCCCTCGTCGACCAGGCAGCAGCAGCCGCCGACAGCCTGCGCAAACGCTCGCGCGAGATGGTGACGGCGGTGGCGGTGTTCCGCGTCTGACGGCCAGTGATGGCGCTCAGCCTGGTGCCGCCGCAGCAGACTCGGCCAGGATCGTACTGATCAGATGCGTCAGCTTGCGCGCCGACAAAGGCTTGTAGGCCACGGTCAGGCCGAGGGCCTCGCACCGGGCGAGCACCTCGCCGGGAAGATCACCCGTGATGAGCACGGCCGGAACGCCTGCCCACGGGCCGCCCTCGCCCACCCGCGCCGCCAGCGGCTCCAGGCTGTCGCCCGTGGCGAGATGGAAGTCCGACAGCACGAGCTGCGGCCGCCCCAGTTGCTGCGCTGCCAGCGCCTGCTGCAAGGCCTCCAGGCTCGGCGCCGCACAGGCACGATAACCGTGCAGGGTCAACAGCGCCTGCATCGCTTCGCGGATCTGCTCGTCATCGTCCACCACGCCGATGAGCTGCCCCGTCCCCGCCGCGGCGACGACCGGCTCGGCCACGGGCGGGCTGTCGTCCACGGCATCCATCCGGAGCGTGAAGCAGCTCCCCTGCCCCACGGCCGAGGTCAACGTGAGGCGGTGGCCCAGCAGGTCCGCCGATTGCCGCACGATGGCCAGGCCGATGCCCAGACCATCGGTGCCCCGGGCACTGTCGAGCCGCACGTATTCGGCAAATGCCGCCTCCTGCTGCTCCGGAGCCATGCCGGGGCCGGTGTCCCGCACACGCAGCACCCAGGCGTCGCCGTCCCGGCGAAGGTTCAAGGCCACCTCGCCCGCCGCCGTGTACTTGATCGCGTTGGACAGCAGGTTCATCAGCATGCGGCGCAGCAGATGGGCGTCGCTGCGGACCGTGGCGTCGACCTCGTCGATGTGCAGCGCCAGTCCCTTGCCCAGGGCGGCGACCGAGAATTGCGTCCGCAGATCGGCCAGCAGCTCCGACAGGCTGGCGCCGGAGCGGCGCATGGCCTCCAGCGTGGGCCGGTCGCCGGGCCGTCCCTTGGCTGCGGCGACTTCCGCCAGCACGCCCAGGGCATGTCCGGCTGGCGCAGGTCGTGACAGGCCGCGGCCACCAGCCAGGTGCGGGATGCATTCAGGTTCTGGAGGGCGGTGGGCGCATCTCCCAGGGTCTCGTAGCTGCGCGCCTGCACGCCCAGCACCGCCTCCACCGTGGCGGGCGAATCCTGCAGAGCGGGCAGAAGCTGGTCCAGCGCGGCCAGGCTGCGCAGCGCCGCCTCACGCGCCTGGGCTTCGGCCTGACAGGTGGCCAGGTTCATGAACGCATCGACCCGGGTCGTGAGCACGTAGGCGTCTGCCGTCAGCGGCGTTGCCGCGTCGATGCAACCGGCCCAGTGCTTGAGATCCCGGTGCAGGCTCGCCTGCAGATTGCGCAGGCTGGGGGACAGCTGGAACCCCGGACGGGCCTGCGCGAAGGCCAGCCACCGATCCAGCGCCTGCTGGGCCTGCGCCGGCTGGCGCACCCGCCGCAGCACGATGGCCTTCATGGCACCGAGGTTGACCGCCATGTACGGATAGGCGTCCGCGTCCAGCGTGGCCTGTTCCCGGTCCAGGTCGCCGATGAGCCGCTGCGCCGCCTCCGGTGTATGGATGCTCAGGATGCGCGCGATCGCCTGCGGGCCGAGGAAGATCTCCCGCCTGAACAGCGGGTCCTGCGATGCCGCCAGGGCCTGCTGGGACAGCACCTCCGCCGCCGGCGCGTCGCCGTCGTAGACCCGGTACAGCGCCTGGGCTGCGGCCACCTCGGCCTGCATCGCCGGTTGCTTCAAGGTGTCGGCCACTGCCCGGGCCGCCTCCAGCGCCCGCGGCAGGCCGGCAGTGTCGCGCGTGTCCTGCCGGTAGCGCGCCAGCCCGAGCAGGAGCGACAGCCGGGCCGGCCCGGGCCGGTCGGCCGGCGCTCGCTCCAGGGCTGCTGCCGCTTCGCGGGCCAGGGGCTCGGCGGCAGCATCGCTGTTGTTGCTGAGCCAGATCAGGCGAAAGCCTTGCAGCAAGCCCCAGGTGGACTCGTCCCCGGCCGCACGCGCGGCTTCGGCGTCTCGCGCCAGACGCGCCAGCTCACCGGGCTGGTCGCGATAGACGGCGTCGCGTCGATCACGCATCCAGTCCGCCCACGACAGGGATTCGGCGGCCCAGGTACCCGGCAGCTGGGCCCCCAGCAGCACGGCGGCCGTCACCAGCCGGTTCATGACCATCATCAGCGCCCCAGGTCGCACCACCACGCTTGCGGGATGACCCGTCGATCTTCAACGCTCGCGCGTCGGCGTGGTGCGCCCGCAGACTACCTGCCGGCTGGCGGCGCGTCCATCGGTTCGCCTCCGCGTCGCAGGCCAGCCTCGGCACCCCTCGCCCAGCCCGGTTTGACGCCCACCCGGTTTTCGCGCAGGCTGTGGGTGCCGGCCGGCCGACGACATCGACAACCTGGGCCTGCACGGCCGGCAACAGCACGAAAGCGGGCTTGACGGGGGCACGATGTCGGGACGATGGACGGCGCGGTGGTTGCGGTGGTGCCTGCTTGCGTGGCTCTCCAGCGGGGCGGCGGTCACCGCCGCGCAGGGCGTTCATTTCGAATGGCGGACGGCGGACCTGCAACGCCAGCAGCGCGCGTTCTCGGCGCCCCGGGCCATGTTCAATGAAGCCCAGGCTGACCACGAGCAGGCGAGCCGCGCAGGTGATACCGACCGCCAGTTGGCGGCCTTGCTGGACATGGCGGTGGCGGCCGTGTGGCTGGGCCCGAACGACGGTGATCTTGTGCTGACGCGCGTGCCGGACCTGCTGGCCCGGCCGGCACCCGACACCCCCGCCCGCCGCGAAGCCCTGTTCGATCTGCTGACCTACCAAGCCATCATCCTGACGGCGGCGAACCGCCTGCCGCAGGCGCAGGCGGCACTGGCACAGGCGCGGTCACGGCTGCCGACGATCCAGGACCCGGGACACCGCGCCTCGCTCGCACTGGCCGAAGCCCTGCTGAGCCTGCTCCAGGACGATGCCGAGCAGGCCCTCACACACCTGGACGACGCCTACGAACACGCCGTGCATGACCCGATGCGGGGTCTCATCATCACCTGGCAGGGCATCATCAGCCGGCGCGTGTCCTACTACCAGTACGACCTGCTGCGGGCCGCACTGATGAAGGGTCGCGAGGCCGCCCGGCTGTTGCCATCCGAGCGCTATCCGCTGCTCGCGATGATGAACATCAGCGTGCTGACGCAAAGCGCGGGACTGCTCGGCGAGTGGCACGAGGCGCTGCAGCACAGCCGCCGCTTCGCGACCCTGGCCGCCACCGTCACGGGCGCTCAGAGCATCGTCTACCAGGACGTGGGCATGATCCGCATCCTGGCGCAGTTCCGGCGGCAGGATCTCGTCCTGGCTGAGAAGCTGGCGAAGCGACGCATCCTCCTGACCTGGGGCCTGCTGGCGGCCGGCCTGCTCGTGGCCAGTGTCATGACCGCCCTGCTCCTGCAGCGTCGCCAGCGGCGGACCCTGCAGGCCGCGTCCACGGAACTCGAGTTGCGCAATGCGCAGTTGCAGGCCGCTCAGATCTCCCACACGCGCCGCTTGACCGCCAGCTGCCACGACCTTCGCGAGCCCGCCCACGCGCTGTGCCTGCTGGCCGACGTCGCAGCGACCGACGCCGCGGCCGAGCTGTCCGGCGCTGTCGGCGTGCAGGCACGCACCGACGAGCATCTGGCGAGCATCCTGCACAGCAGCATGAAGCTGACCGACATGCTCGGCGAGCTGCTCGACCTGACCCGGATCGAGGCCGGCCAGTACGTGCCAGAACGCCGCGCGGTCCCGCTGCAGGCCCTGCTCGAAGAGGTCGCGCTCCATTTCCACGAGCCTGCGCGGCGACAAGGCATGGCGCTGGACGTGGCCGACGCGGCGCTGTTCGTCTGGAGCGACCCCTACCTGCTGCGTCGCACGCTGTACAGCCTGATCGCCAGTGCGCTGCGGGCCTCGCCCCAGGGGCAACTGCGGGTGAGTGCCCGGCCGGTGCCGCCCGACCAGGTGGAACTGCGGGTGCAGCTGAGCAGCCCGGGGCCGGGGACCGATCACTGGCGCGCGATGCTGGAGCGCCAGCCGACCCACGGGGAAGAAGCCAGCGCCGATCAGCCCTTCGACCTGGGCGTGTCGATCGTGAAGCAGGCCGCCGACCTGCTGGACATCCCGCTGGAGGTCGCCTCCCAGCCGGGCCGCGGCACCCGCGTGACGCTGACGCTCGAGCAGGCACCCGACGGCCTGACGGCAGCACCCGTCGTCGCAGGCGTCTCCGCGTCAACGGCTGCCGCGCGCTGCGTGGCGGTGCTGGAAGACGATGCGGAATCCCGCCAGGGCATGGCCGCCCTGCTGCATCACTGGGGCTACCGCGCGATCTGCGGGGCCCACGCCGACGACCTGCTGCGGCAGATGCAGGCGGAGCGCGTGGAGCGCCTGGATCTGCTGATCACGGACCTCCACCTCGGCCTGCTCGACGGGCTCGACGCGGCCGCGGCCGTGCGGCAATGGCCGGGCTGCCAGGACCTGCCGGTGTTGCTGCTCACCGGGGACCAGAGCGAGGCGGTGATCGCGGCGGCGGCACGCTTCGGCGCGCAGATCCACTACAAGCCGCTGCTCCCACGACAACTGCGCGCCGGCATCCTCGCGGCGCTGACGCCGCGTCCCGTCGTCGGCGCCGGCCCAGGGGTGGTGGCATGACGGCGCGCTGGATGCTCATCGGCGTCGCGCTCTTCGCCCTGCTGCAGTGCCACGCGGCCACACCGGCCGACGCGAAGGTCGACGCCTCCTGGCGGCGCTGGAAGGACGGGGTGTTCGAGACCGTCTATGCCCACCCCCGCTCGCTGGCCGACGACGCGCTGGCGCGGCTCACCGACCCGGCCCGCCCCGGTGACCGGCGGTCCCGGCTGCAAGCGACGATCGAGCTCACGATGGCGGCTCAAGGGCTGTCGCGCGACGCCCAGAACACGGCCCGGGACTGGCTCGAACTCGGCGTCATCACGGCACGCCAGACGCCGGATCAGGACCTGGATCTGGCCGCCGACCTGCTCGCGCTGCAGGCCATCGACGACATCCTGCTGGGCCGGCTGACCACGGCGGAGCGCTTGCTCACCGAAGGCGAACTGCTGGCCACGCGCCTGCCCGACCCGGCGCAGGGCTGGCACCTCGCGTTTGCGCGCGGCCTGCTGGCGATGGCCCGCGGTGACGGGGCCGGGGCGGTCGAGCATTTCGACCGCGCCCTCGCAAGAACCGCGGGCCCCTGCCAGCGCGCGGTCAACCTCACCTGGAAGGCGATGGCCCTGAGGCGCTTCGCCAACCCGGTCCGGGGCATGCTCGGCACGTCTCTCGGGCTGCTGGACGAGGCGCAGGGCCTCGTGCCGGTCGTGGACTATCCCGTGCTTCATCTGCAAGTCATGTTCACACGGGGCCAGGGCGAAGTGACGCTGGGCAATTTCAACAACGCGGTGACGCTGGCCCTGGGCACGCTGCGCCTGTCAGAGGACCTCGCCCGCCAGGGCTATGACCACGCGGAAACGGCGGCGGGATCCATCCTGGCGCGCTTCCGGCGGGAAGACGTCGTGCTGGCGGAGCGCCTGCAGGGACAGCGCACGGCCCTCATCTGGATGACGGCACTGATCGGCCTGCTGATCTGCGTGTCAACCACGGCCCTGCTGGTGCACACGCGGCAGCGTCGTCGCCTGCAAGGCCTGGCAGACGCGCTGCAGACGCGCAACCACGAGCTTCAGGACCTGGCCGGAGCGCGGGCACGCCTGCTGGCGGCAGCCTGCCACGATCTGCGCCAGCCGGCACATGCGCTCGGACTCGCCGCCGAGCTCGCGATGCTGGCCCGCGCGCGCGGCCCGGCGCCCGAGAACGCCGAAGATGTCCAGCGCCGCCTGCAGAGCATCCGCCGCAACAGCATCACCTTGAGCGACATGCTGGGCGAATTGATGGACCAGTCCCGGCTCGCCGGCGGCAGCTACGCGCCCGAGATCGGGCCCGTGGCGGTGCAGGACTTGCTGGACGAGATCCAGCTGCAGTTCAGCGACCTCGCGCGACGCAAGGGCCTGAGCCTGCGGGTGGAGCCCAGCGACGCCACCGTCACCAGTGACCGTCACCTGCTCAGGCGCATCGGCTTCAACCTCGTCAGCAACGCGGTGAAGTACACGGAACGCGGCGAGGTGAACGTCCGTACCACGCGGCTGAACCCTGGCCGGATTCAGCTGAGCGTCGAAGACACGGGCCCCGGCATCGCGCCGCAGGACCTGCCTCAGATCTTTGACGACTACGTGCGCCTGGACACGGGCATGCACCAGGAGGGCCTCGGGATCGGGCTGTCGATCGTCAGGCGCGCCGCCGATCTGCTCGGCCACAGGCTCGACATCCGGTCCGTCCCGGGCCTGGGCACGACCTTGACCCTGACACTTGACGAAGTCACCCGCACCGAGGCACAGCAGGCGCCTGCCATGAGCACCGCCAAGCCAGGTGGCAATCAACTGATCGCCGTGCTGGAGGACGACGTCGAGTCCCGGCATGCGCTGACCCAGCTCCTCGTCCATTGGGGTTTCCGGGTGATCACGGCCACGAGCGCCATCGACCTGGCTCGGCGCCTGGGCAGTCCGGCGCCTGAAACGCCGTCCCTGCTGCTGACCGACCTGCACCTGGGCCACCTCGACGGCCTCGACGAGGCAGCTTCGATCCGACGCTGGCCGGGCTGCGACCACCTGCCCGTGCTGCTGCTCACCGGTGACCTCGACCCGGCCATCGCGGCCCGGGCTGCCGCGCAGCAGGTCACCGTGGCTCACAAACCCATCATCCCGCGCCGGCTGCTGCCGCTGGTGCAGTCGGCGCTGGCCGCATCCACCGCCACGGTGCGGTAGGCGTCGGGCGCGGCACCGGCCTCGGAGTCCGCCGCTGAGCGCCTGGCCGCTGCCCGGCCGCCGGTCCTCAGGTCGGTGGCTGCCAGGCCCCAAGTGCCAACTGCACCTGCACATAGGCCAACAAGGCATCGGCCTGCGCAGAGACCGCGCGCCGCAGCGCCCGCTCGGCGTTGACCGCGCCGTCCAGCGAGGCGCCGGGCGCCTCCAGTCCGGCCGCGACACGGCGGCTCGCATGTTGCTCGGCCTGAACAGCCGACTGGCGTGCCAGGCCCGCCTGCGCCATCGCCTCACGGGCGGCGGCCCAGCCCTGCAAGGCATCCTCGCCGTCCTGCAGCGCCCGCAGCACGGTGTCCTCGAACCGGTGCCACGCGGCCTGTTGGCCCGCTCGTGCCGCCGCCGCCCGCGCCCGGTGACGGCCGGCATCGAGCCAGTCCATCGACAACGCGGGGCCAGCGCTGTAGCGCAGGGCCGATGCCTGTCCGAGCTGCCCGGGAACGGCGCTGACGCCGATCCCGAAGTTCAGGATGAGGCGAGGCCAGTTCGCCCGGTCCGCCAGGACGGCCTCGCCAACCCGTGCCCGGAACTGCGCATCGGCCCAGGCGACGTCGGGGCGCCGCACCAGCAGATCCGCCGGCTGGCGCAAGTCTGCAGTCGCCGGCACGGGGGGCAGGTCGGCCGGCTGCGCCAGCCCCGCCAGACCGTCTGCCGGCGCCCGTGGCGATTGCCCCGCCAGCACCGCCAGCGCATGACGATGAGCCGTCAGCCGCTGACGCGTGCCTGCCAATTCGGCCTGCACACCGGTGGCCTCCGATTGCGCCGACAGCAGCTCGCGCTGATCCAGCAGGCCCGCCGCATGACGGGCGGTCAGCAGGCGAACGCGTTCGGCCATGGCCTGTTGCTCACGCTGCAGCGACGCCAAGGCCTGCTGATGCCATCGCAAGGCGACGTAGTGCCGCACCACGTCGCCGTGCAGGGCCGCCCGCACGGCATGGGCCTGCGCGAGTGCCATGTCCAGGTCTCGGGCTGCCACCCCCGCGGCGGTGGCGATGCGACCGAACAAGTCCAGCTCCCACGAGACCCCCTGCATCACCGTCAACAGACGCCGCTGCGGCGGGCGGGGGCTGCCGGCATTGAACGGGTCCACATCGGCCACCGCGGGCCGCACGGCTTGCGCGTCCGCCGTGAGGCGGCCCTGAGGCCAGGCTTCGCGCTCGGCGGCCTCCCACTGCGCCCGCGCGGCTGCCACGGCCTGGGCCGCCGCCTGTGCGCCCGGATTGGCCGCGTCTGCGGCTTGCACCAACTGGTCCAGCCCGGTGTCGTTCAGGGCCCGCCACCAGGCCGCGCTGGGCGTGCCGGTCGCGATGCCCTGTTCCGAGGCCGCCGGGCTCGCCGTGGCCGCATGCTGCCGGGCCAGCGCCGGCAGCGCGCTCGGCGGCACGACAGGCGACGCACAGGCCGCCAGCAGCACCGGCAGCGTCCAGGCCCACGCGCGCAGCGGCGCGGCCGCTGAAGTCAGCTGATCGATCGAGAGAGGTGTTTTCATGGGAAGCCTCAGGCCTTCGACGCGCGGACCCGATACAGCACCGCGTAAAGCGCGGGAATGAATCCCAGCGTGATCAGGGTGCCCAGGGCCAGGCCACCCATCATCACCACCGCCAGGCTCTGCCAGACGGTGCCGCCGAACAGGTAGAGCGGCAGCAAGCCCAGGATGCACACCAGCTTGGTCATCACGATCGGCCGCAGGCGCTTGGCGGCCGCTTCTTCGATGGCCTGGACATCGCCCAGGCCGGACTGCCGCTCTTCGTCGATCGCGTCGATCAGCAGCACGGCGTTGTTGACGATGATGCCGCCGAGCGCCAGCAGGCCCAGCGTGCCGACGAAGGTCAGCGTCGTGCCGGTCAGCTTGAGCGCCAGCGTGGCGCCGATCAGCACGAAGGGCACGCTCGCCAGCACGACGGCGGCCTTGCGCACGCTCTCGAACTGCCAGACGAAGATGAGCGCCATCGCGAGCACGCACGGCGGCAGGAACTGGGCCATGGCCTCGTTGGCGTCGGCACCTTCCTCGATTTCGCCGCCCAGGGTGACCTCGATGCCGTCGCGGCGCAACTCCGCCAGCAGCGGCGCCACCTGGTCGACCAGCGCCTGCGCCGTCATCGCCGGATGCTTGCCCGACACCGTGACGACCCGTGCCTGGTTGTAACGCTGGATGGACGCCGGCTGTCGGACGACCTCCAGACGCGCGACCTGCGCCAGCGGCACGCTGCCGTGGCCGTCCTCCCGGGCGATCGGCAGCGCCGCCAGGCCCTCGGCGCTCTGCCGCACGGCGAGATCGCCTCGCACGAGGATCGGCAGTGCGGTGTCGCCCTCCCGGTACTGGCTCGCCGTGGCCCCGGACAGGATCAGATCGAGGCTGCGGGCCACCTCGGCGCTGCTGACTCCGGCAGCCCGCGCCCGGGCCTGGTCGACCACGACGTTGAGCTGCGGGATCGGGGGCTCTTCGTCGGTCGACACGTCGCCCACGCCTGGCACGGCACGCAGAGCCTCCAGCAGGCGCTGCCCGGCAGCCTGCTGGCGTTCGAGGTCGGGCGAATGCACGCGGAACTCCGCCTGCCCGGCGTCCGCCGACCCCATCGAGAAGCGCTTGGGCTCGAAGCGGACGTCCGGGAAACGCTCGGCCATCAACTGCTTCAAGCGGGCGATCGCCTCGGCATGGGTGACCTCGGCTGCCAGGGTCAGGACCGCATACGCCCGGTGACCGGCAGGCACCGGTGGGTTCAACGCCAGGATGAAGCGCGGCCCGCCATCCCCGACGTACAGCGCATGGCTCGCGATCTGCGGCAGCAGCTGCCGGTCGGACAGCACCCGGCTGATGGCCTGGGAGGTCTGCAGGGTGTGCCGCGTGCTGCTGTCCGGTGCCAGCTCGATGGCCATCTGCAACTGCCGCCGCTCCGAGGGCGGCATCAGCTCGGTCGGCACGGTCGTGAACAGCCAGGCCGACGCCAGCAACACGACCACCATGCTGGCGATGTAGGCGACCCGGTGTCGCAGCACCCACTGCACCTTGCCCCGGTACCAGCCGGTCAGGGACTCGACGGCGCGCGCCGCCCGGCTCAGTTCGGCATGGTGCTGCGCAAAGCGTTGGCACAGCAGGGGCGTGAAGGTGACCGCCAGCACCAGCGAGACCAGCAAGGTGATGGTCATCACCACGCCCATGCTGCGCAGGTATTCGCCCATCTCGGTCCGGGACAGCACCAAGGGCATGAAGGACAGGATGATGGCCAACGATGACACCAGCAGGGGCACGAACATCGCGCTGCCCGCCCGGGCGGCCGCCTCCTGGCGAGGTTCGCCCAAGGCCAGTCGGCGCTCCATGTCCTCGGCCACGACGATGGCGTTGTCCACGAACAGGCCCAGCGCGATGATGATCGCGCCGATCGAGATCATCTGCAGCTCGATGCCGAGCAGTTTCATGACAGCCAGCGTGCCCATGATCGTGGTGGGCACGATGGCGCCGACGATGAGCCCGGTGCGCAGGCCCAGGAACAGCACGACGATGCCCATCACGATGACCGTCGTCTCCAGGAACACCTGCCCCACCTGGATGAGCTGGCGCGTGACGATCTGGGCCTGGTCGGTGATGGGCACCACGTTCATGCCCACCGGCAGGCCCGCTTCCAGTTCGCGCATGCGGGTGCGCAGGCGCTCGGCGAAGCTCACGACGTTCAGGCCCGGCGCCATCGACACCGCCACGACGGCTGCCGGCGCACCGTCGACGAAGGCACCGCCCAGCGGCGGATCCTGCTCGACCCGTTCGATGCGCGCGATCAAGCCCAGCGGCACGGAACCGCCCGAGGGCAGGGGCACCGGCGTGGAGGCGAGCTGCCGAGGGTCGGCGACGTCGCCGGTCACCGTGAGCGGCAGGTAGGCGCCGCCCAGTTCGACGAAGCCGGCCGGCGCCACGATGTTGCGCCGCGTGATGGCCTCGGCCACGGCCGACGCGCGCACCCCCTTGGCGGCCATGGCCGCCACATCGAGCACGACCTGGACCTGCTCGTCGCGAATTCCATGCAGCGTCACTCGCTCCACGCCAGGCAGTTGCTGAAGGGCATCGCGCATGGCCCGGGCCTGGTGGCGCAGCTCACCCGCCGTGTAGCCCGCCCCGGTCAGACCGACCGTCATGACCGCCACGCGGCCGAATTCGTCGTCCACCAGAGGCCCGAAGGTGCCTTCCGGCAGCTGCGGTCGCAGGTCTTCCATGCGGGCGCGCAGCCGCTGCCAGACGGTCGGCAGCTGCTGCGGCGACACCGCCGGACGCAGCTCGACGTAGGTAAAGGCAAAACCTGGCCGCACGGTCGACTTGACCTTCTTCACGTCGGCCAGGCTGCGAACGGCTTCTTCCGTCGGGCGCACCACCAACTGCTCGACCCGCTGCACGCTCGCGCCGGGGACGAAGCTGATGATGGTGGCCGCGCGGACCGTGACCGGCGGCTCTTCCGTTGAGGGGAAGTCCAGCGCCAGCCACACCCCGGCCAGCACCAGGAAAAGGACGGCCAGCGCCGTGAAGCGGGGGCGCGCGAGCGCGCTGCTGGACAGACTCACGACGTGGCCCCCAGCGCCGCGTCGACCGGCTTGACGCGCGTGCCGGGCTGGATGCCCGACGCCCCCGCGAGCACGATGCGGTCCTTGTCGGAGAGGCCGGACAGCACCTCGACCGCGTCCTGGTGCCACTGCCCGAGCGACACCGTCGCCCGCTCGACGGTGACACCATCGGCGGCCAGCCGCAGCACGCTGCCCTGGTCCGGGGCCGCCAGCCGCACCACGGCCCGGGCCGGCACCTGCAGCGCCACGGGACGTGTCGGGTCGGTCAGTTGCACGGCCCAGGTGTCGCCCACCGCGGCGTCGTCCGGCACCGAGAGATGGACGCGCCTCAGGCCACCGGCGTCCAAGCGCGAGGCCACTTGCAGGACCCTTGCCGATATCGATTGACCCGGCCGCGACACCCGCGCCGCCTGCCCGACGGACACCCGCTGTTGGCCGGGCAGCAGCACGGCCAGTTCGCGCCCGGTGCCGTCGATGGCGAAGGCCGGCGTGCCGGCGGACACGGACTGACCGGGCTCGACGTGTCGCGCACCGACCATGCCATCGATCGTGGCGCGCAGCGTGGCCCGCTCCCAGGCCCAGGTCGCGAGCTCGTGCTGGGTCGAGGCCGACCGCAGGGCCGCATCCGCAGCGGCCAACTCCGACCGTGCGGCACCGCTTTCGCCGGGGCTCGTGGCGCCTGCCGCTTCGGCTGCATCGACACGGGCGCTGCGCCGGCGGGCCTCGTCACGCAGGGCTCGGGCCTTGGCCTCCTCAGCCTGCGCCGCCTGACGCTGGGCGAGCAGCGGCGTGGCGTCAAGGCGCGCGAGGACCTGGCCGACACGCACCGAGTCGCCGGGGCGCACGAGGACGTCCGCCACGACACCGTTGACGGCGAAGCCGGGCTCGGCGCGCCGCACCGCCCGGACTTCACCGACGAACGCCGGACCCAGGCCAGCCGACACACGCACCGGCACGACCAGCGCCGGGCGCGGCGGCGTTGCGTCCGGGGCCACAGGCGTCGTCCGGGAACACGCGGCCAGCGAGGCAGGGCTGGCGGCGGCGAACCAGCGCAGGATCTGGCGGCGGGAACCAATGAGGCTGGACAGGCGTTGAGCAGTCATGGCGGTCGGTGTCATCCCAGGTGTGCAAACACCCGCACTTGGGCAGGTCGGTGGCTGCGCAGTGGAGCATCGGGCGTGCACTGGCAAGGCACGCGTACCTCCAAGCGCCGCGCCCGCGCCACGAACAGCACAGACGGCGGTACGAAGCGCCCGGCGACGGGCGCTGCCTTCCCTGAAAGGCAGGAGTCAGTGCGGGCCGGGACACATTCGTGGCCGGCTCGATCCGGCTCGTGGTGCGATGACGGCCGCCCGTCGCAATCAGGCGCCATGGCAGGCGGTAGCGCGCATCGTCACGCCGCCCCCCGACGCCTCACGGCCGTCGGCTCCTGACTGAACCCCTGACGCCTGCCATGCTCCATGCCTCCTGGGACCTGTTCACGTCCCGTCAAGCCCCCTCCTCGCTCTGGTTCGGCTATCAGCTCGCGCGCAGCCTGGCCCATCGAGGGCAGTCCATGCGGCTCTTCACCGACGAGTTGGCGGAACTGTCCAGCTCGGTCGCGGGTGTCCATCCCACACGTTTCATGCAGATTCATCAGGGCCTGGAAATCATCGACCGGCGCATGGCCGACTTCACGCCGGTCGCGCCGGTGGCGATCCAGATGCTCGACGCCCCCCTTCCGGCGGGCTACCGGACACGGCTGGCCCAGCAGCTCAGTCCCACGCGCTGCCTGCAGGTCGTCCCCCATTCAGACGACGCATGGCCCGGGCTGAGCCCGCTGCACACCGTCGCGGTCGAGGGGCGCTGCACCCACCTGGTGGCGCAGTTCGGAGATGCGCCGCTGAAGGCCGGCTACATCAAGCAACGTTCGGTGCTGCCGTCAGTGCAGCATCTGTGGGGCCGCGCTGCCGCGCAGACCGGGCTGCTGCAGACGCTCGGCCTGCGAGCCGACCTGCTGGACGGTTGCCTGGCCGTCTTCCTGGACGTGCGGGACCCCTCGGGCATCACGCCTCTTCTGGAAGGGCTCGCCGACAGCCCGAGGCCGGTGTGCGCGTTCATCGACGACCACGCGCTGCAGGCAGCACAACGGCCAGCGAGCCTGCCCTGGGGGCGCGAGCGGCAGGGGCAGACCGATGCGCTCACGCACGGTGCACTGACCGTCGTCGCCCTGCCCACCCGCCGCTGGCGGATGGTCGATGCGCTGATCGAGACCGTGGACCTGGTCATGACCAGCGAAAGCGACACGGCGATGCGCAGCAGCGCGTGTGGCATCCCGGTCGCATGGTGCTGCACCGACAGAGACAGCGGCTTCTTTGACTGGTACACCGTGCGGTCCGGGCCGGTGATCCGTCGAACGCTGGCCGCGCTCTTCGGTGCGCTGACGAGCGGCGAGGATGTCAAATCCGCCTGGAACTTGTACCTGGCACGCTGGGATGAAGCCCAGTCTCTGGCCGCGCTGGTCGCCCAGCGCATCCGCCGCGCACCCGACCTGGCCGACGTCCTGCGGGCCAGCCTGACGGACGACGACGTGGAAACCGTGGTGCGCCAGTTTGCGCCGACCCAGCCCAGCATGGCCCTGGCGGGCTACGGGCCGCCGACCGTGCTCAACCCGGCCCGGTCGGGGTGGGCGGGTAAAGTGGCGTCCCCCCAAGCCTTGCTTTCCCCATGGAATACCCCGGCAATCTCTTCGTCGTCGCAGCCCCGAGTGGAGCCGGCAAGTCCAGCCTCGTGAAGGCGCTGCTGGAGCTGGACGCGAAACTCGCAGTCTCCATCTCCCACACCTCGCGGGCGCCGCGCGGGCAGGAGCAGCATGGTCGGGAGTACTGGTTCATCTCGCCCGACGAGTTCCGCGCGATGGCGGCGCGTGGCGAGTTCTTCGAGTGGGCCGAGGTGCATGGCAACCTGTACGGCACCTCGCGTGCCGGCATCGAGGACCGCCTCCAGCACGGCGAGGACGTGGTCCTGGAGATCGACTTCCAGGGCGCGCTGCAGATCAAGCAGCTCTTCCCCTACGCCGTGCTGATTTTCATCCTGCCGCCCAGCTGGGACGAACTCCGCCTGCGCCTGAACCGCCGCGGCGATACCGAGCCCGAGGTGATCGCCAAGCGCATGAACAACGCCCGCATCGAGGTGGCCCAGGCCCAGCACTTCGACTTTGTCGTCGTGAATGCGGTGTTCGACACCGCGGTTTTCGACCTGAAAACCATCGTCCACGCACAGCGGCTAAAATATGCGGCTCAGCGCCGAAACCGCTCGGCCGTCTTCCAGGCGCTCGATCTGCCCTGATCGAAGGCCTGCACCGCATCTCAGAAGGAACACCATGGCCCGCATCACCGTCGAAGACTGCCTGACCAAGATCCCGAACCGCTTCCAGCTCGTGCTGGCCGCCACCTACCGCGCCCGCATGCTGAGCCAGGGCCACAGCCCCCGCATCGACAGCAAGAACAAGCCCGGCGTGACCGCACTGCGCGAGATCGCCGCTGGCGAAGTCGGCATTGAAATGTTGCGCAAAGTGCCGGTCTGACCCCCACGCACCGCCGCTGACGGGCGCCTTCGGGCGCCCGTTGTCGTTTTTCAGACCGCCCAGGACGCCGGTCGCCTTTGTGGCATCGGCTAAATTCGGGGCGATATGGCCCAACGCTCCCTCACCGCCTGGTTCCTGCCGGGTCTGCGCCAGCCGGCGCTGCCCACGCAGGCCGAGGCGGCCTCCTTCGACGCCCTCGCCCCCAAGCTCGGCTACCTGAGCAAGGCGGAGGTGAAGCGGGTGCGCGAAGCCTACAAGTTCGCCGACGAAGCCCACCTGGGCCAGAAGCGGGCCACGGGCGAGCCCTACATCACCCATCCGATCGCCGTGGCCGGCATCTGCGCCGAATGGCGGCTGGACGCCCAGGCCCTGATGGCGGCCCTCATGCACGACGTGGTCGAGGACTGCGGCGTCTCCAAGAGCGAGCTGATCGAGAAGTTCGACGCCACCACCGCCGACCTGGTGGACGGCCTCACGAAGCTGGACAAGCTGCAGTTCTCGACCAAGGAAGAATCCCAGGCCGAATCCTTCCGCAAGATGCTGCTGGCGATGGCGCGCGACCTGCGTGTCATCCTGGTCAAGCTGGCCGACCGGCTGCACAACATGCGCACGATGGGCGCGATGGCCCCGCACAAGGCCCGCCGCATCGCCCGCGAGACCTTCGACATCTACGCTCCCATCGCGCACCGACTGGGCCTGAACCAGACCTTCCGCGAGCTGCAGGACCTGTCCTTCCAGTACTTCCACCCCTGGCGCTACGCGGCGCTGTCCAAGGCCGTGGCCAAGGCACGGGGCAACCGGCGGGACCTGGTCTCGCGCATCGAGGGCGAGATCCGGGCGGCCTTCGCCAAGGCGAGCCTGCGCGTGGAGGTGCAGGGGCGCGAGAAGACCGTCTATTCGATCTACAAGAAGATGCGCGAGAAGGGCGGCCTGTCGTTCGCGCAGGTCAGCGACATCTTCGGCTTTCGCATCCTGACCGAGGAGCCGCTGCAGTGCTACACGGCGCTCGGCGTGCTGCACCAGCTCTACAAGCCGCAGGCCGGGCGCTTCAAGGACTACATCGCCACCCCCAAGGACAACGGCTACCAGTCCCTGCACACCACACTGATGGGGCCGCTGGCCACGCCGCTGGAGTTCCAGCTGCGCACCGAGGGCATGCACCAGATCGCCGAGCAGGGCGTGGCGGCGCACTGGATCTACAAGAGCCGCGGCAAGCAGTCGTCCTCGGCGCTGATTGCCCAGCAGGCCAATGCCCGCTGGCTGCAGAGCCTGATCGACATCCAGGATGAGACGCGCGACGCCAACGAATTCCTGGAGCACGTCAAGATCGACCTCTTCCCGGATGCGATCTACGTCTTCACGCCCAAGTCCAAGATCATGGCCCTGCCCAAGGGGGCGACGCCGGTGGACTTCGCCTACGCGATCCACTCCGACGTCGGCGACCACTGCGTGGCCGCCCAGGTCAATGGCGAGGCGGTGCCGCTGCGGGCCGAGCTCAAGAGCGGCGACATCGTCGAGATCGTGACCGCCCCCGGCGCGAGCCCCAATCCGGCCTGGCTCAGCTTCGTGCGCACCGGCCGGGCCCGCTCCAAGATCCGGCACTACCTGAAGGACCTGGAGCACGAAGAGTCGCGCGAGCTCGGCCAGAAGATGCTGGCGCAGGCCATGCGCATCGAGGGCCTGGGCCTGCCCAGCCTCGAGATCGACGACCCGGCCGCCGACATCTGGCACGAACTGGCCGATTGGGCGGGCAGCGCCAGCACCGAGCAGTTGCTCGTGGACATCGGCGCGGGCCGCAAGATCGCCACCATCATCGCCAAGAAGCTGGCCCGCCTGATGGCCGAGCACGGCCAGAAGCCCGACGCCCTGGCCCTCACGCTCGGCCGGTTCACGGAGGCCCCCGTGCACCAGGGCAGCGTCACGCTGGACGGCAGCGAAGGCGCCTCGGTGCAGCTCGCGAGCTGCTGCCGCCCCATCCCGGGCGACGAGGTGCGCGGCTACCTCGGGCGCGGCGAAGGCCTCGTCGTGCACACCTGCGAATGCGCGGTCGGCCGGCGGCTCTTCCAGCGCGACAGCGAACACTGGATCCAGGTCGAATGGGCCGAGGAGCTGACGCGCAGCTTCGAGGCCGGCATCGCGCTGCTGCTGACCAACGGGAAGGGCGTGCTCGCGCAGGTCGCACAGGCGGTGGCCTCCGCGGAGGCCGACATCACCCACATCTCGATGAGCGACGAGGCGCAGCTGCGCGAGACCGCCGAGATGACGCTGCTGATCGCCGTGCGCGACCGCCTGCACCTGGCCGATGTGCTGCGCGTGCTGCGTCGCACGGCGCCGGTGCAGCGGGTCTGGCGGGTGAAGCCTTGAGCCCCTCGTCTGGCCCTGCGGCGCTGGACGCGCGCAGGGCCAGCCGGTCTTGCAGACCGCGCTGCGGCCAAGGCGCAGCCCTTCGGCAGGCACAGGGCGCCCGGCTCTGGGCCCAACGAAAACTCAGTTCTTCGGGGGTGCCGGATAGCGGACTTCGACGACCTCGATGCGCTCCACACCCACCGGCGTGACCAGTTGCAGTTCGTCGCCCACGCGGGCCTTGAGCAGGGTGCGGGCGATCGGCGAGATCCAGCTCACTTCGCCGGCCAGGCTGTCGGACTCATCGATGCCCTTGATCGTGATCGTCTTCTCCTCGCCGCGGGCATTGGCGTAGGTCACGGTCGCGCCGAAGAAGATCTGCTCCGAGCCGTGGTGGGCGCTCGGGTCGACCACCTCGGCCACATCCAGCCGCTTGGTCAGGAAGCGCAGCCGGCGGTCGATCTCGCGCAGGCGCTTCTTGCCGTAGAGGTAGTCGCCGTTCTCGGAGCGGTCGCCATTCTTGGCTGCCCAGGACACGGTCTCGACC
>RXJW01000092.1 GCA_003963005.1 Burkholderiales bacterium | reverse complement strand
ACGGCGCCAATGACACGGGACTCATCGAGATGGGCCCAGGCGTCGCGATAGCGATGCGTCAGGCGCTGGTGCACCTGGTGGTTTCGAGGCATGGTGATTTCGGCTCCGAGGAGCCGCTCCGTTGAAAGGCCGCGTGTGCGGCGGGCGGACATTGCGTCCGTCGAGAACGGAGAGAGGAGCTGTCCTTCCGACCGAGGCCGAGCCGTCGGTCAGCGAGGAGCGCGCCCACCCTTTGGACCGCCGGGATGCTGCCCGGCGCTCCAAAGAGCGCGTGCTGTAGTTGGTCCCTGTGACGCGCACAGGAATCGAGCGCGCACTGCGCGGTAGCGCTGCAAGCCTGTCGAGCCTCTACCCTGGCCCACCATGGTCAGGCCTGCGCGATGCAGACAGCTCCGAGCAGATCCTGGAACAGGACGCCACGGTCAAGCAACGACTGGACGGTGGACGGCTGAACGGTGCGAACCTTGTCGTTGTGCTGGAGCCGGTACCGCCCTGTTGCCTGCTCAAACTGCAGCGTGCCGCCAGATCGCAAGCGATCAACAAGGCTCTGCTGTGGCTCGGACAACGACGGTGTTCGCTCGTCTTCTCGGCGAATGGATTTCGGCATCTACTTCCCCTGCTTCACGACTGCTGTGCTACCGCGGCCTTGGGAACTGCGCTGCGGACACTCCGGCGGTACTTCACTGCCCAGCCACTTCTCGTGCTCGCCCAAGATCATCGGAACGTTCACCTTCAAAGCGCTGCATCTGCTGTGCGGATTTCGGTCCCAGGCCTGTCCGCCTGGTGCCGAATAGAGCACCCGCGGGCACCCGTGACAGGTCTCCATCAGATGCCCCAGCCTTTGAGTACGTCACAGGCCGAGGCGGCAACTGATTCCCGGTTTCGATGGGTACGTGTGCTCATGCGGGTCAGAGTACCCGCAGCGAATGCATGCGCAACGCCTGGGCCTTAACACTCCAAACTGGCAAGGTGTATGGAGCGCCAAGCAACTCCCCGTCGGAAGTCCGCTGGGGCGTTGAAGCCACGCACGAGCGCAGCCAGCAGGAGCCAGCCTCGAGCAGCTCGGCACTGAGCCGAGCAGCTCTGAGGCTGGGAATCCTCAACTCTGCATGTAGCCGAGCAAAGCTGTGACCAGTTCGTCGTGGCCGTATCGGTTTGCTGAGATGACATCGCAGTAGCCAACGTTCGACAGCACGAGCATCTCGCAGCTCGAAGGCGCAATCTGCTTCATCACGACGTAGCGATTGGCATCGCTCACGTGCACGAAGACTTCGCCCTGCGCCCAGCGCGCCGAACGTGCGACGGTCGCCGCCAATTCCTCAATGGCCGGGTAGTAGCTCACGCGACTCGGGTCGCATGCCTCGTCCTGCGCCGCCAGAAGGTCGACGACTCGGGTTCGTGTGAGAGCGGGTGATTCGGGTGTGTCCACCGTTTTCCTCCAATGGAGAGGCACACGGTGGCCCCTCAGGAGCCAGCGTGAGCCCCAAGGGGTTGAATGACGTTTTGCAGCGCGCGACCAACGGTCGCTTGCACTGCTTCAAAAGGCGCAGAGCCATCGGCTACGAGCACCCCAGTGAGAGGCCACGATTGACGCGGCGAACTGGCAAAACCAGCTTGTGGGCGAAGAGTGTAGCCGGGCGCCGTGGCGCGGCCCTGTCACATTACCTAGGCCGGGCCCGAGCCAAGGTTGCCTGCTCGCCTCGCGCTCTCGCCGTCGATGGCGTTCACGACCGCCGGTCGTTGTCAAAGAGGTAGGAGCCAATCGCTTCGGCCCGCATCGCCCAGGGCCGAATGCGCTCAGAACGATCCACAGGCTGACCGGTCGGGTGAAGCTCTGTCAGCAGCTCCAGCATCGCCGTCTCGAATTGGTCGTAGTCGATGCCAGGGCCGAGTTCGTCGAAGCAGGCTGCAAGTGCGCGATGGAACCGCTGCTGGTCCAGCGGGTGCAACGTGTCCCAAGTACTCACTTGCATCCATCTGGTGAGGTGACGCTTCAGGGTCTCGGTAGCCGACATTGGTTCTCCGTTAGGCGTGCAGTGCCCGAGGGAGCGGCCAATCGGGCGCTCGCATTCTCACCTGCAGCCAGCCGGTCGCTCCACAGTGAGCACAAGGGAAGAAGCCCTCGGAGTCTTGCGACGCCGAGGGCCAATGGTCATGAAAGCTCGGGGAGTCTCTCTCCAGACGAGAACGCTCAGCCGAGCCGGGTGGGCGTCATGAAGGGCTCACGGCCAGCGGCGAGTTGCCGCTGGATCGCGGCGTGCCGGTATCGCCGTGCCGCAGCCATGACGGCGCGGATGCCTCCGAAGTGGCACACCGCCTCGCCACCGAACCACCCAGTCCGGCGGCGGTCGCCGTCTGCGCGGTAGTACTGCAGCAGTGCAGAGCTCGCCTCGCTGACGCTGAGGATTCCAGCTTGGCACATCGCCCACGTGAGGCGTGGCCAGGTCTTCTCGACGTCGGCCATGGACAGGGTGTCCTGACGGGCAATTGCGGGGATCTTCGGAATCGCCAGGCCCATCGATTGGGCCTGCAGTGGAGTAGCGTGGGTCACGTATGGATCTCCATAGTCGCGGGCACCACCGAGCCCCAAGGGCTGCGGCGACTGCCCTGGGTTGAATGTCCACGGGCGCAAGAGCGCTGCCCGTGGGGGCCTCAGAAGAGGCTGGCTTGTGTTACTGCTGCCGACTCTGTTGGCGTCGCAGCGCCCTGATCGCTCACGGCGGCACGGGCTTCGGTCGGTGCCGACATGGCCTGGCCAGCTTGCGCGCGCTCGATCCAGACGGATTGAGTCACACCGCCAAGTTGGTCCCATGCGGGTTTGATGCTTGGGCAGCTGTCATACAAGAAGCGAGCCCTCTCGATGACGTTCTGGTCAGCAGCGCGGATCGGGGCGCTCTCGCGTGGCGCGGGCGATCCATCGCCTGGTGCTTCTTCCATGTTCCAGGTCCTGGGGTGGGGAGCACCGCCACCATCGGGCAGCGGAGCCCCGAGGGAGGTGTAGTCCGGCTGGCGCCGGTGCGGATGCCGCGAGGAGGGGTGATGCCCCGCGAGGTGGTGTAAGTTTTTAGGCGAGGCGGCCCGTAGAGGGTGGCCATCGTGGTCCCGGATAAGGTTGAGGTGCGACCCACCAAC
>RXJW01000110.1 GCA_003963005.1 Burkholderiales bacterium | reverse complement strand
GCGGTCAACTGATCTCCGCAGGTTCCATCATCGTTCGCCAGCGCGGCACCAAGTTCCACCCCGGTGTGAACGTCGGTATCGGCAAGGACCACACGCTGTTCGCGCTGGTCGATGGCCACGTCAGCTTCACCACCAAGGGTGCAAGCAACCGCGCGACGGTCGTCGTCACGCCGCTGGCCGCTTAATTGCCGCCATCACGGGCGATTCACTCGCCCGAATCCCTGAGCCCCGGCCCGCCGGGGCTTTGTCATTTCTGAAGTCAGGCGCGCCACACGACGGTGCGCCGGGCCCAACCCCAGCCATTACGATGGCAGTCCGCCATGAAATTCGTTGACGAAGCCACCATCGATGTCGCCGCCGGGAATGGTGGCGCCGGCTGCGCGAGCTTTCGCCGCGAAAAGTTCATCCCCTTCGGCGGGCCGGACGGTGGCGACGGCGGCAAGGGCGGCAGCGTCTGGGCTGAAGCCGACCGCAACCTCAACACGCTGATCGACTACCGCTACGCCCGCCGCCATGAGGCGCGCAATGGCGAGGCGGGCCGCGGCTCGGACTGCTTCGGCGCGGCGGCAGACGACATCGTGCTGCGCATGCCGGTCGGCACCATCATCACCGACCTCGAAACCGAGGCGGTCATCGGCGAATTGCTGGAGCCCGGCCAGCGCATCCTGCTGTGCAAGGGCGGTGATGGCGGCTTCGGCAACCTGCACTTCAAGACCTCCACCAACCGTGCCCCGCGCCAGAAGACGCCCGGCTGGCCCGGCGAGGTCAAGAAGGTACGGCTGGAACTGCGCGTGCTGGCCGACGTCGGCCTGCTGGGCCAGCCCAACGCGGGCAAGTCCACGTTGATCACGGCCATCTCGAACGCCAAGCCGAAAATCGCGGACTACCCGTTCACGACGCTGCACCCCAACCTCGGTGTCGTGCGCGTCGGCCCCGAGAAGAGCTTCGTCGTGGCCGACATTCCCGGCCTGATCGAAGGCGCCGCCGAGGGCGCCGGTCTCGGCCACCAGTTCCTGCGCCACCTGCAGCGCACCCGCCTGCTGTTGCATGTGGTCGACCTGGCGCCGTTCGACCCCGAGGTCGACCCGGTCAAGGAAGCCAAGGCCATCGTCGCCGAGCTCAAGAAGTACGACCCCGAGCTTCATGCCAAGCCGCGCTGGCTGGTGCTGAACAAGCTCGACATGGTCCCCGAAGAGGAGCGTGCGGCGCGGGTGAAGGACTTCGTCAAGCGCTACAAGTGGAAGGGGCCGGTCTTCGAGATTTCGGCGCTAACCCGCGAGGGCTGCCAGCCGCTGATCCACGCCATCTATGACCACGTCGCCGCCGAGCAGCGGGTCATCGAAGAGCGCGACGTTCGTTTCGATTCCCCTGACCCTGCCGAATGAGTTTTCTCGCCAGCGCGCGCCGCATCGTTGTCAAAGTCGGTTCGAGCCTCGTCACCAACGAGGGCCGCGGCGTGGATGCCGAGGCGATTGCGAACTGGAGCCGCCAACTGGCGGCGCTGGCCAACGAGGGTCGAGAGCTGGTCATGGTGTCCAGCGGTGCCATCGCCGAGGGCATGAAGCGCCTCGGCTGGACGACCCGCCCGAAGGAACTGCACGAGCTGCAGGCCGCTGCCGCCGTGGGCCAGATGGGCCTGGCGCAGATGTATGAGAGCCAGCTCAGCGCGCAAGGCATGGCCAGTGCCCAGGTGCTGCTGACCCACGCCGACCTCGCCGACCGCGAGCGCTATCTCAATGCCCGTTCGACCTTGCTGACGCTGCTGGCCCACCGCGTGCTGCCGGTCATCAACGAGAACGACACGGTCGTCAACGACGAGATCAAGTTCGGCGACAACGACACGCTCGGTGCACTCGTGGCCAACCTCGTCGAGGCCGATGCGCTCGTCATCCTGACCGACCAACGGGGGCTGTACTCGGCCGACCCGCGCAAGGACCCGAGCGCGCGGTTCATCGACAACGCGCAGGCCGGCGACCCCGAGCTGGAGCGCATGGCCGGTGGCGCGGGTTCGAGCATCGGTCGCGGCGGCATGATCACGAAGATCCTGGCGGCCAAGCGGGCCGCTGGCAGCGGGGCCGGCACCGTCATCGCCTGGGGGCGTGAGCCCGACGTGCTGCTCCGGCTGGCCCGGGGCGAGGCCATCGGCACGGCGCTGCTTGCGTCGACGGCCAAGCTGCAGGCGCGCAAGCAGTGGATGGTGGACCACCTCCAGATGCGCGGTGCCGTCAAGGTCGACGCAGGGGCCGTGACGAAGCTGCGCGACGAAGGCAAAAGCCTGCTGCCGATCGGTGTGACCGAGGTGCAGGGCGACTTCCACCGGGGCGACGTCATCGCCGTGCTGGGGCCGGACGGCACCGAACTGGCGCGCGGCCTTGCGAACTACTCGGGTGTGGAGTCGCGCCTGATCGCGCGCAAGCCGTCGTCCGAGTTCGAGAGCCTGCTGGGCTATGCCGCCGAGCCCGAGCTGATCCACCGCGACAACCTCGTCCTGCGCTAGGGCAGGACGGTGACACATCAGTTCGTTGGCTCGCCTTCGGCAGGCGGAACCGACGGCTCCAGCGGCACCGGCCCGCTGTTGCGCTCCCGGTGCGGTGGTCGCATGCCGGCGCGCAGATAGCGGTTGTGGTGATTGATGCGCGGCAGGTAGCGGGCGAGTTCGGTGAGCGCCATTTCATAGACGCCGCGCTTGAACTCAATCACGGCCTCCAGCGGCACCCAATACTCGTTCCAGCGCCAGGCGTCGAACTCGGGGTGGTCGGTGGCGCGCAGGTTCATGTCGCAGTCCCGGCCCAGCAGTTGCAGCAGGAACCAGATCTGCTTCTGGCCGCGGTAGTGGCCCCGGGCATCGCGCCGGATGAAGTGATCGGGCACCTCATAGCGCAGCCAATCGCGTGTTCTCGCGATGATGCGTACATGCTCTGGCGTGAGCCCCACCTCTTCGTGGAGCTCTCGGAACATCGCCTGCTCAGGCGTTTCACCGTGCTTGATGCCCCCTTGCGGGAACTGCCACGAGTGCGTCCGGATGCGCTTGCCCCAGAAGACCTCGTTGCGCTGGTTGAGCAGGATGATGCCGACGTTGGGGCGGAAGCCTTCACGGTCGAGCATAATCAACCTCAAATCTCTAGTTGGTTCGATTAT
>RXJW01000168.1 GCA_003963005.1 Burkholderiales bacterium | reverse complement strand
TCCGGACCGCATGCGGGAAGCTACACCGGAGAGGCAAGCACCAAGCAAGAGGCGAAGACTCGGGCCGCGCGAACGGCTCTGGCTGCTCTGAGGGACGCGACGCCTCGTTGATGGGCGGCGCCTGATGCGGCAGAGAGCCGTTCTCCATCACGGGCCGCTTCGAGGCTGGCGATGTGATGGACGTCCTCATGCGGTGAGGCAATCGATAGGTCTGAACGGGAACCGGTATAACGCCGATCCCATGAGCACCAATACCTTCGCCGCTCGCAGCATCAACGCGATCTTCCTGCTGGCCAGCCTCGTCGTCGCTTGGCAAGCCGTGCGCTTCGGCTTCGGCGAGATTGGGGCTCCCGTGGTCGACCAGCTGCAAGAGGCGGCCCAGAGCGCCTTTGGCGTCGCCCAGCCTCCCGCTGAACCCGGCCCCCTTGAGGCCTTGGCTGCGTGGCCAGCGAGGGCCGCCTACTTCGTGTGCGGTGTGGCGGTCTGGCTCGTCGCGGCGTTGCTCGTTCTCGGTACCGGGCAATCGCTGGCCCGCATCGCGGAGGTCGGGCTCGGCCAGTACCTTGCCGAATCGCGCGAACGTGCTGCTGAAGAAGCCAGGCTGGATCGCATCCGCGACGAACGACAGCGCCGCCGTGCCACGCGCCAGGCGCGCCGAGCAGCGGAGAAAGGCGATTCGAGCGTCGGGCTCGCAGCGCTCGTGATCGGCTTCTTCATCGGGAAGATGTTCTGACCACTCGCCGGCATACCGCGTCTCTTGCCGACTGCGGTGATCGTGCGCTGCTTGCCCATGTGAGGCGGGGCTGTAGGCTGAAAAGCAACTCACCGAGGAAAGCAACGACATGTCCACCGGCCCGATCCCTCACCACGCGCCAGCATTCGCGCAAGGCCTGACCGACGTCGACGGCCGAGCTGTCGATCCCGGTAGCACTGGGAGGTGCTGAGCCATGCGCTTTGCCCGCTTCGGCACCTACACCTTCCAGGACACCGCGCGAAAGCGCGCCGCTGTACTGCGCAAGCAGCGCGCGGAGCGCGAGGCGCTGCCGCTGTTCGCTGACCAGGTCGCCTCCGAGCAAGAGACGGTCGACGACATCATGTCTGCGCGTGCTGCCCACTGGACCAAGCAGCAGCAGGAAGACCGCCAGCGTCGCGCCCTCGAATGGCGCCGCGCTCGCGCCCGCCTGGCCGAGTACCCGCAACCGATTCGCGGTGAACTGCTTGCCTACTGGCAGCGATGCAAGTGGCCGGCCGACCCGACCTATCTGCTGTGCATGCTCCGGATGCACGACGGTGGCCGGCTGGATCTGCATCCCGTCTACCTGTCCGCAGCCGAGCTCAAGGCAGCACAGGCCAGAGCAACCGCCGACGCCGTATGACCACCATCAGTGAGGCGGCAATCGGCCGCATGGCCCTGGAGAGACTGAAGCTGGACAAGCCCGAGGCCTGGGAACGCATCGCGAAGATCGCGGGCAAGTGCATCGGCAGTGAACGCCTCGCCAAGGTGCATTTCAAGAACGGTGGGTTCATCCAGCTGAACTTTGCCCGCAAGGGTACGCACACAGCTCAGTGCGTCGATCAGCTGCTTGCGCTGTTGAAGTCCATTTAGGAGGGCGTGATGGCAGAAGTCTCGTTCTACCGGGCCTCGGAGAAGCCTTTCGGCGCCTTCAGCAACCTGTACCGGCGGCCCATCCAGATTCACGGGCAGGCCTTCGCCTCGGCGGAGTTTGGGTACCAGTCGCTCAAGCCTCGGGATGACGCCGTTCGGGACTGGCTGCTGGCGGCGCCTTCACCGTCGTTGCTGGCCATCGCGGCTCACGCCATGCCGTCCGATGACCTGGACCCTGCGCAGTTGATGGCCAGGACTGCAGACGCGCTGTTGGGCTTTCACACGCGGTCAGGCTGGTCCAGGCTTCGCTACCCCTGGATGCTCCAGTGCCTCAACGCCAAGTTCACCCAGCACCGAGACCTGGCAGCGTTGCTGCTCTCCACGGGCGATGCGACGATCATCGAGGCGGGTCGGATCGACGACGATGCTGGACGGCGCTGGGGCATCGTCAACGGCCGTGGCGCCAACTACCTCGGGCGGATGCTCATGAGGCAGCGACAGGTCCTCGGCGGCCCTCCGCATGCTGACGAAGACCTCGACGCACGCTTGGCGGCCGGCCAGGCTGATCTTTAGACTGCGTTGCAGAGCATCGGCTGGGCATGAGGTGCCTTGCGCATGCAGGCGGCTTTCATAGCCTTGTCTGATCGCAACTTGGTACCCGTGGGTACCGCCTCGCATGATTGCTCTGAGCATCCGCCAGCCCTGGGCCTGGTTCATCGTTCGTCCCGACCTGACCGATGCCGCGCTTCGCGCTGCGGCCTTGGCCCGCGGTGAGATCAAGATCGTGGAGAACCGCATGCGACGGACGCGCTACCGCGGCCGCATGCTGGTCCACGCCAGCAAGGGCTGCACCCGAGCGGAATACGCGGCCGCGCTCCAGTTCGCGAAGGAGCGATGCGGATTCACGGGCGACCTGCCCCCGCTCGAGCAGCTTGATCGCGGCGGGGTCGTCGGCGCGGTCACGCTGGTCGACTGCGTGGACTCGCACCCGTCGCCCTGGTTCATCGGCCACGAGTCGGGCGGACTCGGCCTTGTCCTCAGTGATGCACGCCCGCTGCCGTTCTTCCCTTGCCGGGGGCAGCTCAGCCTGTTCGAGGTTCGACTGTCGCCAGACCTGGCCCGGCTGGCCACGTAGAAATAGCGCTGAACAAGGCGATTAGGCGGCAGGTTTCGCCAATCGAATCGCGATCAGCGTGGAATGCTCGGGCCCGAACTGATCGCCGGCGCCGCGCCTCGCCTGACGCGCCTAAAGAAGCCGGTCAACGCAAGAAGGGTCCGCCATGCGCATGACGAAGTCAGCTATTGCACTGATTGCCCTCGCTCTGACGGGCTGGGCCTGCGCCGGTGGCGTGGCCCTGGCCCTGCACGTCGAGGGCAGTAAGGTGGCCCAGGCCGATGCGGCCGCGCGCGAGTGGCGCCGCAAGGCTGGCAAGGCCTACACCGAACTGCAGCGTTCGCAGGCAGGGGAGGGCAGTCCGGTGCTGCTGGTGCCCGTCGGCGCGACCCTCGGATGCGCCGCGGCTGACTGGCGTCAGACGCACGGCCCTTGCACAGCGGGGTATGAGCTGCCGCCCTCCGGCTACCTCTAC
>RXJW01000135.1 GCA_003963005.1 Burkholderiales bacterium | reverse complement strand
ACGGTGTCCAAGGCCAACATCGGCCGTCAGCTTTTCGCGCCGACAGACATCGGCCACAACAAGGCGGCGGTGCTGGTGAATCGGATCAATCTGAGCATGAACCTCTCTTGGAAGTGCGTGCCGGCTCGGTTTGCGAACAACCAGGTCTCGCTCCAGGGCATCGTTATCGGCTGCGTGGACTCGCGTGCAGCCCGTGCGCAGATCCGTGCGGCCTTCGAACAGGCGCGGTCGCTCGTTTGGGTCGACTGCGGCAACAGCCAGTACACGGGACAGGTGATCTTCGGAGCGCGTGACCGTGGGACTACTGTCGTGCCCTCGGTGGCAGACCTTTTCCCGGAGGTGGTCGATGTCGATGCTGACGCGGGTGACGACGTTCCGTCGTGCTCGGTAGCGGAAGCACTTCGCAAGCAAGACCTCATGGTGAACCGCTTCATGGCGGACACCGCCGTGAACCTGATCTTCCAACTCCTCCGCAAGGGCGAGGTGGACGTGCAGGGTGCGTTCATCGATGTAGCGAACTTCAGCATGATGCCGGTCCGCCTTGATCCCAAGTACTGGGCGTCGATGGGGTGGTCCAAACGGGAGCCCGTTGCCGCCTGATCTCTCTGTCAACAACCGAAACCCTGCCCGGCCCCGTGCCTGGCAGGGTTTTCTATTTCTGGGCGCCACCTGCAGCTGCTCGCATTCCAATAGAATCTCAGCCACCTTGTCGACGTTGTCGACCGCCGCGGCCTTCGCGGCCTATCACGGTGCAGCCGGCTTCGCTGGCGCGCCTTCCAGGCGCCGCTCCGTAAGCGGAGCGCCCGACCTACCTTCAGCCGATGCGCTGATTCCCGTAACCCTCTGGGGCTCTCCGTGCCCAGATGGGCCTGGAGCCGCCTCGTTTCCTTTGAAGGAAGGAACATGACCGATCTTTTCGGACGCACGGCTCGCGAGGAAGCCGTCGATGTCCTTCATAGCCTCACGGCGATCTACACCCACGAGCCCGTCGTCGACGAGCTCCTGGACAGCATTGCCGCTGTCTGGCCGCGCGGCATGGCCCGCCTTTTGGACCCTTCAGTCGGCGCCGGAGCCTTCATCTGCCGGGCCCTCGAGCGCTTGATGCTCAGCCAGCCGGAGATCGATGACGCCAGCATCATTCGCGTGCTTGCTGGCTACGAGATCCACCCGCTGGCCGCTGAGGAGGCGAGGACGCAGTTGGCCCGCATCCTTTGTCGGCATGGCCGAGCGTGGTCCACCGCAATGGCGGTGTCGCAGCAGATGGTCCGCATCGGCGACTTTCTGCTGGACGCGCACGATTGCGTACCCGTCGCGGCGTTCTGCACGAACCCTCCTTATGCGCGCATGCTGAGGGTCCCTGCGATCCTTCGCGCCGACTACGAGATGGTCGTGCCGGACTTCGCGCGGGGGGATCTCCTTCACGCGTTCCTAGAGCGCGCCTCGGCCCAACTGGCGCCCGGCGGCATGATCAGCTTGATCACGTCGGACGGGTGGTTGATGGGCCAGGGCGCAGCCAAGCTGCGAGCGGAGCTGGGTAGCAAGCTGGGCATCAGCCGGCTCGAGCGCGTGGACGCCGACAGCGCCTTCTACCAACCGAAGGACCGCCGACGGGGCACGCCACCCCGCGTGAACCCGGTGCTCGTGGTCCTGCAGCAAGCCAGTTGCAGCACCAGGCCCCTTGGAAGTGACCCGATCTATCCTGGCGTCGAGGAAGAGCCGGCGTCCGCTAGCACCCTCACGCTTGGCCAGGTCGCGACCGTCAGGGTGGCGCCGTGGATGGGTACCCCGGGCATCTTCGTTGTCGACCGAGCTGTCGCTGCGAACTTTCCAGCGGATGAAATCGTGCCGGTCGTTGACACGGATGACCTGCGCGGTGACGTCCTGGGGACGCCGACTCGGGTGGCGCTGCGCACAACCCGCGGTCGGCAGCCCAGCGAACCAGTCCTGGCCCACCTCGACGCCAACCTGCACAGGATGTGCCAGCGCGGACGCCGGCCGACGCGCTGGCTGCCGCCGGAATCGCTTGAGAGCTTCGACCTTCAGCAGGAGCACCTGCTGATTCCGCGCATTGCCAAGACGCTGCGCGCGGTGCGTATGCCTGCAGGCACGCTTGCCATCAACCACAACCTCACGTGCGTCAGCAACGGTCGGCTGAGTCTCTGCGAGATTCAGGAGATCCTCAGCAGCGAGCGTTCCAGGAAGTGGGTGATGGACCGAGCGCCCCGGCTCGAGGGTGGGTACCTATCGATCACAACACGATTCTTGCGGGACTTGCCCGTCGGCTGAGCGAGACCCCATTCAGTTTCACAACCAGGCTGCCCTTCGGGGCAGCTTTCCATTGTGGCCATGGGCCACAGCGGAAAGACCTGTTTCCTGCTGGCTTGCCAGCTTGCCGCGCATCGTCGCGGCCTACCAATCGCCGCATTCGTGGCACGCCAGCGTGAGCTGGTCATCTTCAACCCATACGGGCGACCTCTCGCCGTTGGGCGGGGTGCCCGTTCTCATGAAAGGAGATCGCAATGCGCGATCAAGAAACCCAGGCGACGCACCCGATGTACGTGCTGCCCGAGAATGTCTACGAGGAGTGGGCCGGCTGCGAGGGACTCACCTTCCAGCCCAATCAACGCCAGCAGATCGTCATCGAGGCGGTGCGGACTGCTCTCGGTGAGGGCCTGTACTACACCAGTCAGGTTCACGAGCGCTGCGTGGAACTTCTCCGGCCTAGCGTCGAAGACCTTGAGGTCCAGAAGACGAAGGTCGAGGGGGGCGCCGTTGGCATGGACTTCTACTACGCCCGTGGCTACATCGCCGCCCAGAACGCATTTGCCGCTGAGCGTGAGGCGCTGGGGCTGCTCAGGCCTCAAGTGGGGATGCAACTGGGCACGCTGATGTTCAACGATTTCAAGCGGACAACCGGCGTTCGAATCATCGAAGTCATGCCGGACGTCCTCACCCTGCGCCTTCAAGGTACGCGCGGGTCTCAGACCGTCCAGTTCACCTGCGGTGCTGTCGCCGTCAAGTCGGCAATGGACCGTGCGGCCGAGCGCGATCTGCGCAAAGGCGGCTTCGCGGACTACGTCAGTGCGCTCTCGTCGCCGAAGGCGAGACCCGCAGCACCTGCTGTCGCAGTCGAAGGGCAGTTCTCGCTCATCTGAGCGAGGACATTGGCCCACCGCCGTAGAGGCGGTGAAGCTCTCATATTCCCGCGGGTCCGACACTCGGCC
>RXJW01000053.1 GCA_003963005.1 Burkholderiales bacterium | reverse complement strand
CTGTTCCAGCGCGACATCGCCAAGCTGGAAAAGAACATCGGCGGCATCCAGGACATGACCGCGCTGCCTGACGCCATCTTCGTCATCGACGTCGGATACCACAAGATCGCCGTCGCCGAAGCCAAGAAGCTCGGCATCCCGGTCATCGGCGTGGTCGACACGAACCACTCGCCCGAAGGCATCGACTACGTCATCCCCGGCAACGACGACTCCGCCAAGGCCGTGGCCCTGTACGCCCGTGCCGTGGCTGACGCCGTCCTCGAAGGCAAGGCCAACGCCACCGCCGACGTGCTGGCTGCCGTCGCCCCCGCGGGCGACGAGTTCGTCGAGGTTTCCGAAGAGGCGTAAGCCCTTTCGACCCTGCATCTGAAAGGGGCCGCGAGGCCCCTTTTGCCAACTGAATCTGGCCAACCGCAATCTGGAGAAGAGAAATGGCTGCAATCACTGCAAGCATGGTGGGCGAACTGCGTGCCCGCACCGATGCCCCGATGATGGAGTGCAAGAAGGCACTGACCGAGGCTGACGGCGATCTGGCCCGCGCGGAAGAGATCCTGCGCGTCAAGCTGGGCAACAAGGCCGGCAAGGCCGCCTCGCGCATCACGGCCGAAGGCGTGGTGTCGAGCGCTGTCGTGAACGGCAACGGCGCCCTGATCGAGGTGAACTGCGAGACCGACTTCGTTTCGAAGAACGACGCCTTCCTGGCCTTCGTGAACGCCCTGGCCGGTCTGGTGGCCGAGCACAATCCCGCTGACGTCGCTGCGCTGTCGGCCCTGCCCCTGTCGCAGGAAGGTTTCGGCCCGACCGTGGAAGACGTGCGCAAGGGCCTGGTCGGCAAGATCGGCGAGAACATGACGATCCGCCGCTTCCAGCGCTACGCCGGCGGCAAGCTGGCCACCTACCTGCACGGCACCCGCATCGGCGTGGTCGTCGAGTTCGAAGGTGACGACGTGGCCGCCAAGGACGTCGCCATGCACATCGCCGCCATGAAGCCGGCCGCGCTGTCGGGCGCCGACGTCTCGGCCGAGCTGGTCGAGAAGGAGCGCAAGATCGCCACCGAAAAGGCTGCCGAATCTGGCAAGCCGGCCGACATCGTCGCCAAGATGGTCGAGGGCTCGGTGCAGAAGTTCCTGAAGGAAGTCTCCCTGCTGGACCAGGTCTTCGTGAAGGCGGCCGACGGCAAGCAGACCGTGGGCGCCTACCTGAAGTCGGTCAACACGACCGTCAAGGGCTTCACGCTGTACGTCGTGGGCGAGGGCATCGAGAAGAAGGTCGACGACTTCGCGGCCGAGGTGGCTGCCCAGGTGGCGGCTGCAAAGGGTCAGTAAAGACTCTTGCGATTGACAAGGGCGCCAAGTTGGCGCCCTTTAAACTTCCGGCCCCGACAGGCCTTAAAACCCCGAGGACACCATGCCCGCGTACAAGCGCATCCTGCTCAAACTTTCCGGTGAAGCCCTGATGGGCGACGACGCTTACGGCATCAACCGCGCGACCATCGTGCGCATGGTGCAGGAAGTCCGAGAAGTGACGCAGATGGGCGTGGAGGTGGCGGTCGTCATCGGTGGCGGCAACATCTTCCGCGGCGTGGCCGGCGGCTCGGTCGGCATGGACCGCGCCACGGCCGACTACATGGGCATGCTGGCCACGGTGATGAATTCCCTGGCCCTGGCCGACACGATGCGCCAGGAGGGCATGACGGCCCGTGTGATGTCCGCCATCGCCATCGAGCAGGTGGTCGAGCCCTACGTGCGGCCCAAGGCGTTGCAGTACCTCGAAGAGGGCAAGGTCGTCGTGTTCGCTGCCGGCACCGGCAACCCCTTCTTCACGACCGACACCGCCGCCGCACTGCGCGGTGCCGAGATCGGCGCCGAAATCGTGCTGAAGGCCACCAAGGTCGACGGCGTCTACACCGCCGACCCCAAGAAAGACCCCGACGCCAAGCGCTACTCGCGCATCAGCTTCGACGAGGCCATCACGCGCAACCTGCAGGTCATGGATGGTGCCGCCTTTGCGCTCTGCCGTGACCAGAAGCTGCCGATCAAGGTGTTCAGCATCTTCAAGCCGGGCGCGCTCAGGCGTGTCGTGCAGGGCGAGGACGAGGGCACGCTGGTCCACGTGTAAGTCTGTTTGGGGACAGCGCTGCTCGCTTCGCGCGGGCGGTCTTTCCCGCGAATGAAACAAGGTAGAGATCATGAGCACAGCTGACATCAAGAAGAACGCCGAAGCCAAGATGAGCAAGTCCGTCGAGGCGCTCAAGGGCGAACTGCAGAAGATCCGCACCGGCCGCGCCCACCCCGGCATCCTCGACCAGGTCAGCGTCGACTACTACGGTTCGCAGGTGCCGATCAGCCAGGTGGCCAACGTCACGCTGCTCGATGCCCGCACCATCTCCGTTCAGCCCTGGGAAAAGGGCATGGGCGCCAAGATCGAGAAGGCCATCCGCGAGAGCGACCTCGGCCTGAACCCCTCCGCCCAAGGTGACTTGATCCGCGTGCCGATGCCGCCGCTGACCGAAGAGCGCCGCCGCGACCTGACCAAGGTCGTGCGCAACGCCGGCGAAGACGCCAAGGTCGCCGTGCGCAACCTGCGCCGCGATGCCAACGAGCAGGCCAAGAAGCTGCTCAAGGACAAGGAAATCGGCGAGGACGACGAGCGTCGCAGCCTCGACGACGTGCAGAAGCTGACTGACCGCGTGATCGCCGAGATCGACAAGCTGATCTCGGCCAAGGAAGCCGAGATCATGGCGGTTTGAGCGCGCGGCCTGTCGTGACGCAAGATCGTCCGGCGCCGCCGCGCCATGTCGCCATCGTCATGGATGGCAACGGCCGCTGGGCCAAGAAGCGCTTCCTGCCGCGCTTCTTCGGCCACAAGGCCGGGGTGGACAGCCTCGTCAAGGTCGTCCAGGCCTGCATCGACCGCGACATCGAGTACCTCACCGTCTTCGCGTTCTCCAGCGAAAACTGGAAGCGGCCGAGCGACGAGGTGTCGGGGCTGATGGGCCTGGTGCTGGCGGCCGTGAGCCGGTATCTGGCCAAGATGGGCGCGATGGGGGTGCGCATCCGCATCGTCGGCGACCGCGACACGGTGTCGGACAAGCTGCGCAACGCCTGGAACGAGGCCGAGAGCAGCACCGCGCACAACACCCGCCTCACCCTGAATGTCGCCTTCAACTACGGTGGCCGCTGGGACATCGTGCAGGCTGCCCGCAAGGCGATGGCCGCCGGCCTCAAGCCCGAGGAGCTGACCGAGGCCCGGCTGTCTGAGTTCATGGCGATGAGCTATGCGCCCGACCCGGACCTCTTCATCCGCACCGGTGGCGAAGTGCGCATCAGCAACTTCCTGCTGTGGCAGGCGGCGTACACCGAATTCGTCTTCTCGGACTGCCTCTGGCCCGAGTTCGGCGAGCGTGAACTGGATGCGGCGATTGCCGCCTTCCACGAGCGCGACCGTCGCTTCGGCGGCGTCAAGGAAACTCCCATCGCGGCCTGAGCTGCGTCGACCGAACCGGCCCGCGCCATGCTCAAGACCCGCATCATCACCGCCGTCGTCCTGCTGGTCATCCTGCTGCCGGCGCTGTTCCAGACCTCGCCATGGCCGTTTGCCTGGGTGACGGTTGCGATGATGGGCGCGGCGGGCTGGGAGTGGTCCCGCCTCAACGGCTTGCCCGGCACCGGGGCGCTGGCTGCGGGTGTGGCCTTGGCGCTGGCCTGCGTCTGGACGCTGCTGCTGGGCGGCCTGCATGCACCACCGGCCTGGGTCTGGTTCCTGGCCAGCCTGGCCTGGGTGCTGGGCGGCGCCTATGCGCTGCGCGCCGGCCCGGCGGGTTGGCCGCGCATCGCCCGGGGGGGGCGCCTTGCGCTGGGCGCATTGCTGCTCTGGGGCGCTTGGCTGGCCATCGTGCAGGCCAAGGTCCACGGCATCAATTTCATCTTGTCGGTGTTCTGCCTGGTGTGGATGGCTGACATCGCGGCCTACTTCTGCGGCCGCGCCTTCGGCCGGCGCAAGCTCGCGCCGGCCATCAGCCCCGGCAAGAGCTGGGAAGGTGTCTGGGGCGGCATGGCCGGTGTGCTGCTGCTCGGCGTGACCTGGGTGCACGCCATCGACGTGCACCTGTCGGTGGACTCGCCCAGCCTCTTCACCCTGCTCGTGCAGCGCCACGGCGTGGTGTCGCTGCTGGCGGTCGTCTTCCTCGGCGCGATGAGCGTCGTGGGCGACCTGTTCGAATCCCTGGTCAAGCGGGCTGCCGGTGCCAAGGACAGCAGCCACCTGCTGCCGGGGCACGGCGGCGTGCTCGACCGCATCGATGCGCTGCTGCCGGTGTTCCCGCTGGCCCTGGCGCTCATCAGCCTATGAAGCGCCAACGCGTCTGCGTCCTCGGCTCGACCGGGTCCATCGGCGTCAACACGCTGGACGTCATCGCCCGCCACCCGGACCGCTATGAGGTCGTGGCCTTGAGCGCCATGAGCCGGGTCGACGACCTGCTCGCGCAGTGCCTGACCTGGCAGCCGCGCTTCGCCGTGATGCCGGCCCGTGAGGCCGCCGCCCAGTTGCGCGAGAGGCTGCGCGAAGCCGGCAGCGCGACGCAGGTGCTCGACGGCGCCGACAAGCTCGCGGAGATTGCCGCGCATCCGGACGTGGACACGGTGATGGCCGCCATCGTCGGGGCCGCCGGCCTGGCACCCGCCATCGCCGCCGCGCGTGCCGGCAAGCGGCTGCTGCTGGCCAACAAGGAAGCCATCGTCGTCGGTGGTGCGCTGTTCATGCAGGCCGTGCAGGCCGGTGGCGCCACCTTGCTGCCCATCGACAGCGAACACTCCGCCATCTTCCAATGCCTGCCGGAAGACCGCAGTGCCTGGGCCCAGCGCATCGACCACATCGTGCTGACCGCCTCCGGTGGCCCCTTCCGCACGCGCGACCCCCGGACGCTCGCCGACGTGACCCCCGACCAGGCCTGTGCCCACCCGAACTGGGTCATGGGCCGCAAGATCTCGGTCGACTCGGCCACGATGATGAACAAGGCGCTTGAAGTCATCGAGGCGCGCTGGCTGTTCAACCTCACACCGGAGCAGATCCGCGTCGTCATCCATCCGCAGAGCATCATCCACTCGATGGTGGTCTGCCGCGACCAGTCGGTGCTCGCCCAGCTCGGCACCCCCGACATGCGGGTGCCGATTGCCTACGGGCTGTCCTTCCCCGAGCGCATCACCTCGGGCGCGAGCCGCCTGGACCTGCTCACCACGCCCGGCCTGAGCTTCGAGGAGGCCGATGCCGTGCGTTTCCCCGGCCTGCATCTGTCATGGCAGGCGCTGCGTGCGCCGGAAGGCAGCACGACGGTGCTGAATGCGGCCAACGAGGTCGCTGTGGACGCCTTCCTGAACGGCCGGCTGCGCTTCGATCGCATCCATGCCGTCAACTCACAGTGCCTGGCCGACGTTCAGCCGGGTGACTGCAGCAGCATCGAGGCACTGCTCGACCTCGACGCCCGCACCCGCGAACACGCCCGCACCCTGGCCGCCCGACAGCCGTGACCACGATCCTCGCCTTCCTCGCCGCGCTGGGCCTGCTGATTGCCGTCCACGAATGGGGCCACTACCGCGTCGCGCGGGCCTGCGGGGTCAAGGTGCTGCGCTTCTCGATCGGCTTCGGCCGCGTGCTGTGGCGGCGCGTCGGTCGCAGTGGCACCGAGTTCACGTTGAGCGCCTTGCCATTGGGCGGCTACGTGAAGATGCTGGACGAGCGCGACGGGTTGGTGGCTCCGCACGAACGTGAGCAGGCCTTCAACCAGCGGCCCTTGCGCCAGCGCGCGGCCATCGTCGCCGCAGGGCCGGCCGCGAACTGGGTGCTGGCGGTCTTGCTGTTTGCCGCGGTCGCGTGGTTGGGCAGCGATGTGCCCAAGGCTGTCGTCGGCACGCCGCCGTCGGGCTCGCTGGCTGAACGCGCCGGTTTGCTGCCCGGTGACGCCGTGAAGGCTGTCTCTGCCGACGGCCAAGCGTGGCAGGACGTTGCGTCGATGATCGACCTGCAATCGGCCGTCGCCCGGGCCCAGGCCCTGGGCGAGCCGCTGCACCTGTCCGTCGAGGCGTCAGGCGGCCACAGCGCCCGCAGCGTGCAGATCGAGACCGACCGCTTGGCTGGCCGTGCCCCGGATGCCAGCCTCATGCAGGACATCGGCCTGGCGCCTTTGGCTGAACCGTTGATCCGCCAGGTCACGCCGGGCGGCGCGGGGGCCGTGGCCGGACTGCGGGCCGGCGACCGCGTGCTGACCATCGATGGCCGGCCGGTACCCGATGCCGGCTTCCTGCGCGACGCCATCCGTCGTTCCCGCGACGGCGATGCGCCTCGGGCGATGGTGTGGCAGGTGGAGCGTGCCGGGCAGGTCCTTGAACTCACGCCCGTGCCGCGGCTCGTGGAGGAGGGGGGGCGCCAGATCGCCCGGCTCGAGATCGGCGTGGGCTCCCCGCCCGAGCGGGTGTTCGTTCGCTATGGCCTGATCGACGGCCTGTGGCACGGCATCGAGCAGAGCTGGGACATGGCCGCGACGACGGTCAGGCTGCTCGGCCGCATGCTGATCGGGGAGGCCTCGATCAAGAACCTCAGCGGCCCGCTCACCATCGCGGACTACGCGGGCCAGTCCGCGCAGGCCGGCCTGGCGCCCTATCTCGACTTCCTCGCCAAGATCTCCCTGAGCCTGGCGGTGCTGAACCTGCTGCCGCTGCCGATGCTCGACGGCGGGCACCTCATGTATCATCTTTTTGAGGGTTTGAGTGGCCGCCCCGTCTCCGAATGGTGGCAACGGCAACTGCAGCGCGCTGGTGCGCTGGTCCTGATGCTGATGATGGCCTTGGCCCTTTCCAACGACGTCACCCGCTTCGCGGGCTGGCACTGACACTCCCCGGTCCCCATGTCCTTTTCTTTCTGTTCGGGAGCGAAGCGTCGCCCCTTCCGCCTCGGCTTGCTGGCGACGGCCATCGCGGGCTTGTTCCAGTCGGGGCTGGCCTGGGCCGTCGACCCCTTCGTGCTGAAGGACATCCGCGTCGAGGGCCTGCAGCGCACTGACCCCGGTACCGTGTTCGCCTCGCTGCCCTTCCGCATCGGCGACACCTACAACGACGAAAAGGGCGCTGCCGCCCTGCGCGCGCTGTTCGCCACCGGTCTGTTCAAGGACGTGCGGATCAACATCGAAGGCAATGCGGTCGTCGTCGTCATCGACGAACGGCCCATCATCGCCAACGTCAACTTCATCGGCCTGAAGGAGTTCGACACCGAGGCGCTGACCAAGTCGCTGAAGGACGTCGGCATCGGTGAGGGCAAGCCCTTCGACAAGGCCCTGGCCGACCGCGCCGAACAGGAACTCAAGCGCCAGTACCTCACCCGCAGCCTGTACGGCGCCGAGGTCACGACCACCATCACGCCGATCGAGCGCAACCGCGTCAACGTCAGCTTCAACGTGACCGAGGGCGAACCGGCCAAGATTGCCGAGATCCGCATCCTTGGCAGCAAGGTGTTCTCCGAGAGCACGCTGTTGGGTCTGCTCGAACAGACGACGACCGGCTGGTTGACCTGGTACACCAAGACGGACCGCTACTCGCGCTCCAAGCTCAACGCCGACCTCGAAACCATCCGCAGCTACTACCTCAACCGCGGCTACCTCGAGTTCAACGTCACGTCCACGCAGGTCACGATCTCGCCGGACAAGCAGAGCATCAGCATCGCCATCACCGTCAGCGAAGGCCAGCCCTACACCGTGACCGGCATCAAGCTCGAAGGTGACTACCTGGGCCGCGAGGAAGACTTCAAGCACCTCGTCTTCCTGAAGCCCGGCCAGGCCTACCAGGGTGAAGCCGTCGCGACGACGACCCGTGCCTTCAACGACCTCTTCGGCAGCTACGGCTATGCCTTCGCCCGCGTGGACAGCCGCCCCGAGATCGACCGGGAAACCGGCCAGGTGGTCGTGACCTTCGTGGCCGAGCCGCAGCGCCGCGTCTACGTTCGCAAGGTCATCATCTCCGGCAACTCGCGCACGCGCGACGAAGTCATCCGCCGCGAGTTCCGCCAGTTCGAGGCCGCCTGGTACGACGGCCAGAAGATCAAGGCCTCGCGTGACCGCGTGGAGCGCCTGGGCTACTTCAAGGACAAGGAAGTCAACATCGACACCCAGGAGGTGCCGGGCGCCCAGGACCAGGTCGATGTCATCCTGACGGTCGCCGAGCGCCCGACGGGCGCCATCACCGTCGGTGCGGGTTACTCCAGCCAGACCAAGCTGTCCTTCACGGGCTCGATCCGCCAGGACAACGTGTTCGGCTCCGGCAATTACCTGGGCATCGACGTGGCCACGGCGCGCACCGGCCGGCAGTTGCAGGTCAGCACGGTCGACCCGTACTTCACGGTGGATGGCGTGTCGCGCGCCATCGACGTCTTCTACCGGACGACCCGACCGATCAACACGCTGGGCGAGGAGTACCAGTACGTCACCAAGGGCGGCGCGATCCGCTTCGGCGTGCCGTTTTCGGAAGTCGACACCGTGTTCTTCGGCATCGGCTACGAGCAGACGACGATCACCACGTCCAAGGGCCTGCCCAACAGCTACTTCCTGTTCGCCAACCAGTTCGGTCAACGCAGCAACTCGGTGCCGCTGACCATCGGCTGGCAGCGCGACAGCCGCGACAGCGTGCTCTCGCCGATGAAGGGCAAGTACCAGCGCGTCAACGTCGAGGCCAGCACCTTTGGCGATGCCCAGTACGCCCGCATCAACCTGCAGTACCAGCAGTATTTCGAGATCACGAACAAGATCACGCTGGGCGTCAACAGCGAACTCGGCTGGGGTGTGGGCCTGGGTGGCAAGCCCTATCCGATCTTCAAGAACTTCTACGGCGGCGGCCTCGGCTCGGTGCGCGTCTTCGAGGCCGGCTCGCTCGGCCCGGTCGACGTGACCGGCTCCTACAGCGGCGGCAACCGCCGCTTCAACACCAATGCCGAGCTCTATCTGCCGGTGCCCGGCAGCGGCAACGACAAGAGCTTCCGCATCTTCGGCTTCATGGACGCCGGCAACGTGTGGGGCAGCAACACGGTGGAGAAGGTCAACCTGGAGACCTTGCGCGTCTCGGCGGGCGTGGGCCTGTCCTGGATCTCACCGATGGGTCCCTTGCGACTGAGCTACGGCAAACCTATCCGCAAACAACGCACGGATAGAATCGAGAAATTCCAATTCCAGATCGGGACTGCATTCTGATGATGAGCAAGCTCTTGCAATCGGTGGCTCTGGCCGCTTCGATGGTGGTGGCCACTTCGGCCGTGCAAGCCCAGGAACTGAAGATCGGCTACGTCAACAGCGAGCGCGTGCTGCGTGAGGCCAACCTGGCCAAGACTGCGCAAGCCAAGCTCGAAGCCGAATTCGGCAAGCGCGAGAAGGACCTGCGCGACCTGGAAACCAAGCTCCGCGCAGCCGCCGAAAAGCTTGAAAAGGACGCCCCGACGCTGTCCGAGAACGAGCGCAATCGCCGCCAGCGCGACGTCGTCGAGCAGGAACGTGACCTGCAGCGCAAGCGCCGCGAGTGGCAGGAAGACCTGACGCAGCGCAAGAACGAAGAGCTGTCGGCCGTGGTCGAGAAGGCCAACAAGGTCATCAAGCAGATCTTCGACGCCGAGAAGTACGACCTGATCCTCCAGGACGCGATCCACTTCAGCCCGCGCGTGGATATCACCAAGAAGGTGATCGACGCGTTGAACGCGCAGAAGTAAGTCGCGCCGCATCATGAGCTCGACGCCCGTCGCGCTCTCCGAGCTGATCGCCGCCCTGGGCGGCGATTTGCTTGGTGGGTCCGACATCCGGATCAGCCGCATCGCGCCGCTGGATGAGGCCGACGGCGACTGCATCAGCTTCCTCGCCAACCCGCGCTACCAGTCGCAGCTGGGCACGACGCGGGCGGCGTGTGTCATCGTGTCGCCGGCTCACGCCGAGGTGGCTGCCGCTCGCGCTGCGACCATCGTCACGCCGGACCCCTACCTCTACTTCGCCCGCCTCACGCAGTGGTGGGCCCGCCGCACGCGACCAGCGCCGTCGGTGGGTGTGCACCCGAGTGCCATCGTCTCGCCGCTGGCGCGCCTGGGGCAGGGTGTCGAGATCGGGCCGCTCGCGGTGATCGAGGACGGTGCCGTCATCGGCGACCGCGCCCGCATCGGCGCCCACTGCGTCGTCGAGCGGGGGGCGCAGGTCGGCGAGGACACGCGCCTCGCATCCCGCGTGGTGCTCGGCTACGGCTGCCGCATCGGTGCACGCGGCCTGGTGCACAGCGGCGTGGTCATCGGAGCCGACGGCTTCGGCCTCGCGCCGAGCAAGAGCGGCTACGTGAAGATCGAGCAGCTCGGCAACGTCACGATCGGCGACGACGTCGAGATCGGGGCCAACACCTGCATCGACCGCGGTGCGCTGGCCGACACCGTCATCGAGGACGGCGTCAAGCTCGACAACCTGATCCAGATCGCGCACAACGTGCACATCGGCCGCAACACCGCGATGGCCGGCTGCGCGGCCGTCGCGGGCTCCACGCGCATCGGCGCGAACTGCACGATCGGCGGCGCGGCCAACATCATCGGCCACCTGACGCTGGTGGATGGCGTGCACATCTCCGCCGCCACCACCATCACGCGCAGCATCACCGAGCCGGGCGTGTACAGCGGCCCGCACCCCTTTGAAGACAATGCCAGCTGGCAGAAGAATGCCGCCACGCTTCGCCAGCTCCACACCCTCCGGGAGCGCATCCGCGCGCTTGAGAAAAAATGACGACCGACACGATCACGATGGACATCCACGACATCCTCAAGCGCCTGCCGCATCGCTACCCGATCCTGCTGGTGGACCGTGTGGTGGAGCTCGTCAAGGGCGAGCGCATCCGTGCGATCAAGAACGTGTCGATCAACGAGCCCTTCTTCATGGGCCACTTCCCGCACCGCCCGGTGATGCCCGGCGTGCTGGTGCTCGAAGCGCTGGCCCAGGCGGCCACGCTGCTGGCGATCGAGACGATGGACATCGTGCTGGACGAGAAGTCGGTCGTGTACTTCGCCGGCATCGACGGGGCCCGCTTCAAGCGCCCGGTCGAGCCGGGTGACCAGCTGGTGCTGGAAGTGACGTTGGGCCGCGCCAAGGCCGGTATCTACAAGTTCGCCGCGCGCGCGCTGGTGGGCGAGCAGGTGGCGGCCGAGGCGGAACTCATGTGCACCATGCGCCGTATCGACGCTTGAGGGCGCGCGCGATGGCCATCCATCCCACTGCCATCGTCGACCCGGCCGCCGAACTGGACAGCTCGGTCGACATCGGCGCGTATTCGCTGATCGGCCCGCACGTGAAGATCGGCGCGGGCACCAAGGTCGGCCCGCATGTCGTCATCGAGGGGCACACGACCATCGGCCGCGACAACACCTTCTTCCAGTTCAGCTCCATCGGCGCGGCGAACCAGGACAAGAAGTACGCCGGCGAGCCCACGACACTCGTCATCGGCGACCGCAACACCATCCGCGAGTTCTGCACGCTCAACGTCGGCACCGTGCAGGACCGCGGCGAGACGACGCTCGGCCACGACAACTGGATCATGGCGTACTGCCACCTGGCGCACGACGTCGTCATCGGCAACGAGTGCGTGCTGGCCAATGGCGCCACGCTCGCAGGCCACGTGCACGTGGGTGACCACGTCACCATCGGGGGCCTGACCGGCATCCTGCAGCGCATGCGCATCGGCGACCACGCCATGATCGGCTTCCAGGCCCATGTCGCGCAGGATGTGCCGCCCTTCATGACCGTGGACGGCAACCCGCTGGCAGCGCGCGCGGTGAACGTGGTTGGCCTCAAGCGCCGCGACTTCAGCCCCGAGCGCATCGGCACCATCCGCCAGATGTACAAGCTGATCTACCGCAGCGGCCACACGCTGGACGAGGCCAAGGCGGCCATCGAGGCGCTTCGCGGCAGCGACGGCGGCGCGGCGGACGGCGACATCGACACCATGCTCACCTTCCTCGCCGCTTCCACCCGCGGCATCGTCCGCTGATCGTGAAGCCCCTCGTCCAAGGCGTACCTTGGCCGGTCCCCCGAGGGGACGGCGATACCTGCCGGTTCGACCGGCAAGTACATCGCCTGCGCGGGCCGGCTCGGGAGCGGCCCAGCGCTCGGCCCGCAATCTTCTTCTGCTGGCGTTGTGATTGAGATGACCGACGCGCCCCGCCTCGGCATGGTGGCCGGCGAGGCCAGCGGTGATCTGCTGGCCAGCCTGCTGCTGCAGGGCCTGCGCGAGCGCTGGCCGGCACTCACCGCGCAGGGCATCGGCGGGCCGAAGATGCAGGCACTGGGTTTCGAGACCTGGTGGCCGCACAGCAAGCTGTCGATCTTCGGTTACGTCGATGCGCTGCTGAACATCCGTGAGCTGCTGTCGATCCGCAAGCAACTGGGCACGCGCCTGATCGCCAACCGGCCCGATGCGTTCATCGGGGTGGATGCGCCCGACTTCAATTTCGGCCTGGAGCAGCGGCTGCGTGAAGCGGGCATCAAGACCGTGCACTTCGTCTGCCCGTCGATCTGGGCCTGGCGCCCGGAGCGGGTCGAGAAGATCCGGCGTTCGGCCGACCACGTGCTGTGCCTGTTCCCGTTCGAGCCCGAGATCCTGCACCGCGCCGGCATCGGCGCGACGTATGTGGGCCATCCGCTGGCCGACGCCATCCCGATGGAGCCGCCGCGTGCGGCATCGCGCGCGGCGCTGAACCTGCCCGAGGGCGACACCGTCATCGCGCTGCTGCCGGGCAGCCGCAAGAGCGAGATCCAGTACATCGCGCCGGCGCTGATCGGCACGGCCCGGCTGCTGGCCCGGGCCGGGCGGCGCTTCGTGATGCCCGTGGTGCCGGGGCTGCGCAGCCTCGTCGAGCCGATGCTCGGCGGCGTGGAGATCCAGTTGCTGGACGGCCAGTCCCATGCGGCGCTGGCCGCATGCGACTTGACACTGGTCGCCAGCGGCACGGCCACGCTGGAGGCGGCGCTGTTCAAGCGGCCGATGGTCATCGCCTACCGCATGAACCGGCTGAACTGGTGGCGTATGAAGGACAAGGGCCTGCTGCCCTGGGTCGGCCTGCCCAACATCCTGGCGCGGGAGTTCCTCGTCCCTGAGCTGATCCAGCAAGCCTGCACGCCCGAAGCGCTGGCCCGCGAGGCCGAAGCCTGGCTCGCCGATGCGCCGCGCCGCGAGGCCGTGCAGGCGCGTTTCGTCGACCTTCACACGCTGCTGCGGCAAGACACCGCGCGGCGCGCCAGCGATGCCATCGCGAGCCTCCTCGGTGCCTGAACAGGGCTCGCTCGACTGGACGCCGCCGGGCCTCGTGGCCGGCGTGGATGAAGCCGGCCGGGGCCCGCTGGCCGGGCCGGTGTTTGCAGCCGCCGTCATCCTCGACGAGCTTCAGCCCATTCCCGGTCTTGCCGACTCGAAGGCGCTCACCGCCGCCAGGCGCGCGCGGCTGTACGACGAGATTCGCGCCAAGGCGCTGTGCTGCTGCATCGCGCAGGCCTCCGTCGAGGAGATCGATCGCATCAACATCCTGCAGGCGACGATGCTGGCCATGCAGCGTGCCGTGCAGGGTTTGCGGCTCAAGCCGGCCCTGGTCCGCGTGGATGGCAACCGATTGCCCGTGTTGCCGATGACGGCCGAGGCCATCGTGAAGGGCGACGCCAAGGTGCCGGCCATCTCGGCCGCGAGCATCCTCGCCAAGGTGGCGCGCGACCTGTTCTGCGAGCAGATGCACCAGAGCCATCCGCAATACGGCTTCGCCACGCACAAGGGCTACGGAACCGCCGAGCATCTGGCCGCGCTGCGTGAACACGGCGCCAGCCCCTGGCACCGCCGCAGCTTCGCGCCGGTGCGTGAGGTGTGCCTGGCGGACACCGTCCACCGACCGGCCTGACTCCGCATGAAGCTCGACCACGTCACCTCCCGCGACAACCCGGCCCTCGTGCGCCTGCGCAAGCTCGGGGCCGACGCCACCGCTTACCGCAAGACCGGCAGCGTCTGGGTGGAGGGCGACCACCTGATCCGCGCCGCGCTGCAGCGGGGGTGGCAGCCGGCCCTGGTCGTGCTGACCGAGGACGCGCTGCAGACCCAGGCCCTGGCCGGACTGGCCGAGGCAGCCCCGCGCGCGCTGGTCGTGCCGGTGGCGCTGTTCAAGGGCTTGAGTGGCCTGGAGTCGCCCGCGGCCATTGGCGCGGAGTTCATGCTGCCGGCGTCGCCGGCGATGGACGCCGGGGCGGCCAGCGTCGTGCTCGACCGGCTGCAGGACGCTGGCAACGTCGGCGCCATCCTGCGCAGCGCTGCGGCGTTCGGTGTCCGGCAGGTGCTCGCGATCAAGGGCACGGCGGCGCTGTGGTCGCCCAAGGTGCTGCGGGCGGGGCAGGGCGCGCATTTCGGGCTGCGCCTGATCGAAGGCGTGGCCGTGGCGGACCTCGCGCACCTGGCCGTGCCGCTCGTGGCGACCAGTTCGCACACCGCGCAGGCCTTGAATCAGGTCACGCTGCCGTCCCCGTGTGCGTGGGTGATGGGCCATGAGGGGCAGGGCGTCGCTGCGGAGCTGATGGCGCGCTGCGCGCTGACGGTGGGCATCCCGCAGCCCGGCGGCGAAGAGTCGCTGAACGTCGCGGCGGCGGCAGCCATCTGCCTGTACGAAAGCGAGCGCCAGCGGCACTGAGGCAAGCGCAGGTCCCGCTGCATGCCAGTCGTCGCGCGACAGGCTGCGATGCGGACCGCCGCCGCGTGCGGCCTCACGTCCGGCCAGATGGTGCCAGCAGCGGCAATTGCAGCTGGAAGCGGCAGCCTTCGCCCGGGCGGCTCTGGACCGTGATGTCGCCGCCGAGCAGCGCGCGCGCCCGGTGCAGCGCGACGCTCAGGCCCAGCCCGCTGCCGCCCTGGCCGAAACGTGACGAGAAAAAGGGTTCAAACACGCGCGAGGCGGGCTGCGTGTGGATGCCCACGCCGTTGTCCACGCAGTCGATGCGGTAGCCGCCCAGATCGCTGCGGCCATGCAGCATCAGCTCCGTGGCCTTGGCATGCACCCGGACGTTGTCCAGGAGGGCACGGAGCACTTCGACCAAGGCGTGATGACGCGTGACCAGGGGGGCGTGCGGCGCCAAGTCGGTCGTGACGCGCAAGCCTGCCGCCGCTAGCGCGCGCGACTCGCTTTTCAGCAGTTGCTCGCACAAGGCCGGCACATCCAGCGGCGCGGCGGGTTCGCTGTCCGGCCCGACCGCAAGTTGCTTGAAGTCCCGGACGAGGTTCGCCGAGCGCTTCAGGCCTTGTTCCAGCAGGTTCAGGCCGGTGCGCAGGTCGTCGGCGCAGGCCAGCAGCTGGCTGCGCCTCGGCGCACCCTGGTGCAGCTGCGCCTGCAGCAGCTCGACGTGCGCCTGCAGGGTACCCACCGTCAACAGCCCATTGCCCAAGGGCGTGTTCAGCTCGTGCGCCACACCGGCGACCAGGTGGCCCAGCGCTCCCAACCGCCGCCGCTCGGCCAGCTCATGCTGCAGAGCTGCGAGGCGTTCATAGGCCTGGGCGTTCTGCAGGGCGATGGCCATGTAGGCCGCCAGGCTGAGCACGAGGTGTTGCTCGCGAGGCCCGTAGGCATCGGCAGCCTGCGCTTGCAGACTCAGCACACCCACGACGCCGCCCTGCGATCGCAAGGGGGCGAACAGCAAGCTGTGAGTGGCGGCGACGCCCGGGATCCGTGGCGCGGCCTGCTCGCCGTGCAAGCTCAAGAGGCGATCCTCCCGGGCGCATCGGGCCGTGAGCGCCTGTGGGTCGTCCAGCGGGATCGGCTCGATCGGCAAGGCGTCACCGTGGGCGCGGCCATACAGCAGCTCCAGCCGTGCACCGCGGCGCTGGAAGACCATCACGACATCGACGGGTAGCAGCCGACGCAGCTCGCGATCGACCAACGGGAAAAGTTCGTCCCGGCTCAGTCGGGCGGTCAACCCCAGGCCGATGCTGGCCAGGCGCTCCAGCGTTTGCAGATTGTCCTCGGCTGCCGCAGCCCGCTCGGCCGCTGCGCCATGCTGGAGCTTCAGCCGCTCGTTCTGCTCGCGCATGGCCTGCAACTCGTCCAACGCCTGCTGCACGTGCAGGCGCTGCTCCCAGGCGCGCGCGAGCTCGGCCCGTTCCGCCGCGCCGGCTCGGCGTTCGCAATCCAGGGCCTCTCGCCAGTGGCCGAGCTGCTCGTGGGCCCGGGCGGCCACGCGCAGCCAGGATTGGTCATCGCCTGGTCGTGGTGTCGGCAGTTGCAATTGCGCTGCACTTTCGATCAGGGCCAGCGCGCGAACAGCCCGGCCCGCTTCGACGTCGATGTCGGCTGCACGAAGCAAGAGGTCGCGTTGCTGGACCGGGAAACTGTCGCGCCGGTCGATCGACAGCCCGAGCTGGACGAGCCGCCGAGCGCGGGGCAGACGACCCTGGCCTTGTGCGCAGGTGGACAGTCCCTGCAGAGCGTCGAGCTGCATGTCCACGAAGGCTGTTCGGCGGGCGGCAGAGAGCAAGGTCCTGAAATGGCGTGCCGCGGGCAGCCAGCGCTGCTCGGCGACATCCAGCCGCCCCAGAAGATGGCGTGTCTGTTGCATCGCGCGGGAGTAGGGGCGCGGTGCGAGCTGCTGGAGCAGGGTCTCGCCGATCTGCCGCGCACGTGCGGTCTGGCGCTGTTGCGCGAGTGCCGTGGCGATCTCGAGTTGGCAGGTGCTGTTGCGATGGACCCAGCCGGGCTCGGACAGGCCGAGCCCCCGTTGCGCCCATTCGAGGGCCTGTGCCGGGTCGCCCAGCTCGGAGAAGCAGTAGGCGATCATGGGGCTGCACACGACGGCCCGGTAGCGCATGCCGCAGTCGCTCAGCCGCTCGAAAGCAGGCAACAGGTGGCGGAGTGCCGGCACATGCTGGCCTGTCACGGCCAGGCCGTTGCCAAAGACGAGGTCGTGCGTTGCCCGCACCGGCCCATCCGCCGGCGGCTCCACCGCGCTGAGGATCGCCTGGCTGCCGGCCGGGTCACCGCTCTGGATGCGAGCGGCGAGGTCCAGCCGCGCCAGGTTGGCCATGTCGGTATCGCCCAGTGCGTAGAAGCGCTCGATCATCTCGCGCAGCAGGGTCTCCGCGCCTGTCACGTCACCGCGCACTGCGGTGATGTGGGCGTCGAACCAGCTGCACATGGCCAGGGCGTGCAGGTCGCCCTGTGCTGTGAACTGCATGCGTGCCCGGTTCACGCCCTGGGAAGCCGCATCGAGGTCGTCATTGAAAGCCGCTGCCTCAGCAAGCGCCAGTTCTTGCCAGGCGGGCGCTTCAGGTAGTTCAGCGTGGCGGCAGCAGGCCGTGAACAGGGCGTTGGATCGTTCGGCGTCCACCTGCCTGAGAACCCAGGCCAGCGTCAGTTCGGACGCGGGATCTGTCTGCCGGGCCAGGGCATCGCGTTCCCGGGATGTGATGAAGAGCTTCATGGGGATGGCAGGCCGGTGGCTACCGGCCGGGGCCGCAATCCTCCTCACCGTTGACGGCCGCGGCAGGGTAGCGAGTCGCCCTCCCAAGGCCCAGGGGGGCCGTCTGTTGGGGATGGGCCCCAGTTCAGTGGGCGTTGCGCGCCGTCCGATGCGAGAATTTCTTGTCAAATGAGAAGCATTCGCATTAAAGTGGCGACCGTGACGTTGCCCCTCCGCTCTTCCCATTCGACGCCCATCGCAGTCCCGCCGCGCACGCTGGACAGCCAGGCCCTGCTCGGACCGCGCGGCGAGGTCTGGATTGCCCATCAGGGGCAGCTCTACCGCTTGCGGGTCACGGCGCAGGGCAAGCTGATCCTGACCAAGTAGCCCCCTCCGACCTCCGCGCCAGCCCGCCGCCGCCAGCCCGCGCCATGCCTCGAAAGACATCGCATGGCCTCCACCTGCTGCGCCGCGCTTGCGGCCCTTCCCGCCTCCACCGGTTCTCGGCGCCGCCGCCTGTGGGACCTGGGCCACCATGCCCATTGCCCGGTCATCGGGGTCTGCCTGCCGCTGTCGCGCTTGCGCGAGCTGGCCCGCCGGCATCTCGTCCTGCAGGGCGATGAGGATGACTACACGCTCCACTGCAGCCTCGTCACCGCGGCGGCGCGGCGCAATCGGGTGGCCGAGGCCTTGCAGAAGGACCTGGAGCAGCGCTTCAGCCTGGACGTGCGCAGCGCCGCCCAGGTCAAATGCCGCGACAGCCTGATGGCCTGGTGGCGGACGAGGGCCGCGCAGCCCGAGTTCGCCGGCGCGCTGTGGGCCACGCTCACGCACGCCCGCTGCGACGAATGGCTGGAGATGCGTGTGCTCGGCCAGGTCCACATGCTGCAGCACCAGGTGGGCGCGGCCCATCGGGTGGAGGCGGGCCGCCACCAGGAGCTGGTGGCGGAACATCAGGCGCTGCTGCGCGCCTACGCAGAAGCTCAACAACGGGTCACAGCCTGGACCCAGGCCCAGGCGCGCGAGCAGCAGGCCTGGGCACAGGAGCGCATGCAGCACCGCGCCGCGGTCATCGCGCTGCAGACGCAACTGGCCCAGGCGCAGGAGCAGTTGCAGCAGTGGCAGCTCGCCCGGCCCGATCTGCCCGAGCGCGAGGCGCTGCGGCAGCGGCTGGAGGCGCAGATCGCACGCAACCATGCCCTGCAGCGCGAATTGCAGCAGCGCTCGCAGCACCTGCCTGCGGTGGCCGCCGTGAGGCCGGTCGTCTCCACGGCCGAGCGCGTGCCGAAGCCGGCCGCGGTCAGCCTGGGGCGGCGTGTGGTGCTGTGTGTGGGCGGGCGCGGCGGCAGCGTGCCGCAGTACCGCCAGGCGGTCGAGGGTTGTGGCGCGCAGTTCCTGCACCATGACGGCGGCGAGGAGCACAAGCCCGCGCAGCTCGAGCCCCAGCTGGCTGCTGCGGACCTGGTGATCTGCCAGACAGGCTGCATCAGCCACGATGCCTATTGGCGCGTCAAGGACCACTGCAAGCGCCATGGCAAGCGCTGTGTCTTCGTCGAGACGCCCAGTCGAAGCGCCTTCGAACGTGCACTGGCCGAGGCCGCTGCCGGCGAAGGGACAAATGCGACAGCGTGAGGGGAAGCCCCCAGCGAGGCGGCAAACTCGGTGGCGCACACTGCCATCGACCCGCAGCCGGAGACACGCATGCCCCCCGTCGCCTCGCCCCATCAACTCGCGCGCCGCGCCATCGCGCTCGTCCTGGCGGGCGGCCGAGGTTCCCGGCTGAAGCAACTGACCGACTCGCGCGCCAAGCCGGCGGTCTATTTCGGCGGCAAGTTCCGCATCATCGACTTCGCGCTGTCCAACTGCGTGAACAGCGGCATCCGGCGCATCGGCGTGGTCACGCAGTACAAGAGCCACTCGCTGCTGCGCCACATCCAGCGCGGCTGGAGCTTCCTGCGCGCGGAGCTGAACGAGACGGTCGACCTGATGCCCGCCCAGCAGCGGGTCGACGAGGAAAGCTGGTACCGCGGCACCGCCGACGCGGTCTTCCAGAACCTGGACATCATCCAGAGCACGGGGGCCGACTACATCGTCGTGCTGGCCGGCGACCACGTCTACAAGATGGACTACTCCAGCATGCTGGCCGACCACGTCGCCACCGGCGCGGGCTGCACCGTCGGCTGCATCGAGGTACCCAAGGCCGAGGCCACCGCCTTCGGCGTGATGGCCGTGGACGCCGAGCGCCACATCACCGCCTTCCAGGAAAAGCCCGCCGACCCGCCCTGCATTCCCGGCCGCGACGGCACCTGCCTGGCCAGCATGGGCATCTACGTCTTCAACGCCGACTACCTCTACCGCCTGCTCGCCGAAGACCTCGCCGACCCCAATTCGAGCCACGACTTCGGCAAGGACGTCATCCCCAAGACCGTGGCCGAGCAGCGCGCCGTGGCCCACCCGTTCAGCATGAGCGTCATCCACAACCCCAACGGCACGCCACCGTACTGGCGCGACGTGGGCACGCTGGACGCCTTCTGGGCCGCCAACCTCGACCTGGCCTCCATCAGCCCCGAGCTCGACATCTACGACACCGACTGGCCGATCTGGACCTACCAGCGGCAGCTGCCGCCGGCCAAGTTCATCCCCGACCACAACGGCATGCACGGCATGACCGTGAACACCATCGTCAGCGCGGGCTGCATCGTGTCGGGCTCGCACGTGGTGCAGTCGGTGCTGTTCAACAACGTGCGCATCCGGTCGTTCTGCAACATCCACCAGTGCGTGCTGCTGCCGGGCGTGGAGGTGGGGCGGCACTGCCGGCTCACCAAGGTCATCGTCGACCGGGCCTGCGTGATTCCTGACGGCCTGGTGGTCGGCGAAGACCCCAAGCTCGACGCCGCCCGCTTCGAGCGCACCGAGAATGGCGTGGTGTTGATCACCAGGCAAATGCTCGCCAAGCTGTAATGCGCATCCTCCAAGTCAGCGCGGAGCTGTACCCGCTGCTGAAGACCGGTGGCCTGGCCGATGTGGCCGGGGCGCTGCCCGCGGCGCTGGCGGCTGCCGGCGTCGAGCCGCGGCTGCTGGTGCCGGGCTTCCCGGCCATCCGCGAATCGCTCACCAAGGAATGCGCCGTCGCGCCCGTGGCCTTGCCGTGGAGCGAGGGCAGGGCGGCGCTGCTGCGGGGGCGCCTGCCGGGCTTCGAGGTCCCGGTCTACGTGCTCGATGCCCCTGGCCTGTTTGACCGCCCCGGCAACCCGTACGGCGACGCCGTCGGCGTGGCCTACCCGGACAACCACCGGCGCTTTGCGCTGCTCGGGCTGGCCGCAGCGCGCCTGGCCGAGGGCGTGGACGCCAGCTGGCGCCCGGAGGTCGTGCATGCCCATGACTGGCACGCGGGCCTGGCCTGCGCGCACATCGCCGCCAGCCGCACGCGCCGCCGCAACGAGGCGCGCACCGTCTTCACGATTCACAACCTCGCCTACCAGGGCCTGTTCCCGGCGGAACAGTTCTGCGACCTCGGCCTGCCGCCGGCGCAGTTCGCGGTCGAGGGCTTGGAGTTCTACGGGCAGGTGAGCTTCATGAAGGCCGGCCTGCATTTCGCCGACGCGATCACGACGGTCAGCCCGACCTATGCCCGCGAGATCCAGACGCCCGACCAGGGTTGCGGCCTGGACGGCCTGTTACGCCGCCGCGCAGAGGTGCTGCACGGCATCCTGAACGGCGTCGACTACGGCGTGTGGTCGCCCGCGCATGACCGCAGCATCGCGCAGGCCTACCGGGTCGAACGCCCCGAAGGCAAGGCCGACTGCAAGGCCGACCTGCAACGCGAATGCGGCCTGGCCGTCCGGCCGGACGCACCGCTGTTCGGCGTGGTCAGCCGGCTGACCGAGCAGAAGGGCCTGCCGCTCGTGCTGGAGGCCCTGAGCGACCTGATCGACGCCGGCGGCCAGCTGGTCGTGCTGGGCAGCGGCGATGCTCGCCTGGAGGCCGCCTTCGCGGATGCCGCCGCCAAACACCCGACCCAGGTCGCCCGTCGCACCGGCATGGACGAAGGCCTGGCCCACCGCATCTACGCCGGCAGCGACGTGATGCTGGTGCCGAGTCGTTTCGAGCCCTGTGGCCTGACGCAGCTCTACGGCCTGAGCTACGGCGCGCTGCCGCTGGTGCACCGCGTCGGCGGCCTCGCTGACACGGTGGTGGACACCACGCTCGAAGACCTCGCCGCCGGCACCGCCACGGGCTTCGTCTTCAACGCCTTCACGGTCGATGCCTACCGTCGCGCACTGCGCCGGGCCTTCGCACTGTGGAGCCGCCCGGAGTACTGGGCGCGGGTTCGGGATGCCGCCATGCGGCAGCGCTTTGGCTGGGGTGACGCCGCGCGGCGCTACGTTCAGATTTACGAGGCCTTGCGCGGTCAGTAGATCAAGCGGTCCGGACGGATGTCACGCAGGATGGTCGTGGCGATCTCTTCGATGCTCTTGTGCGTGGACGACAGCCACGAGATGCCCTCGCGCTTCATCATCGATTCGGCCTCGTTGACCTCGTAGCGGCAGTTCAGCACGTCGGCGTACTTGCTGCCCGGCCGGCGCTCGTTGCGGATGGAGGCCAGGCGCTCCGGGTCGATGGTCAGGCCGAAGCACTTGCGCTTGTGCGGCAGCAGCGGCGCGGGCAGCTTGCGGCGCTCGAAGTCTTCCGGGATCAGCGGGTAGTTGGCGGCCTTGATGCCGTGCTGCATCGCGAGGTAGAGCGAGGTCGGCGTCTTGCCGCAGCGGCTCACGCCCACAAGGATGACGTCGGCCCGGTCCAGGTTCTTGGCCGACTGGCCGTCGTCATGCGCCAGCGAGAAGTTGATGGCCTCGATCCGGTCGTGGTACTCCTGGCTCTGGGCCACGTTGGAGAAGCGACCGACCCGGTGGTTGCTCTTGATGCCGAACTCGTCTTCCAGCGGCTCGATGAAGGTGCCGAACATGTCCATCACCCGGCCCTGGCAGTGCTCGCGCACGACCTTGAGCACGTCGCGGTTGACGAGCGTGGCAAAAACGATCGGCGTCCTGCCCTCGCGCAAGGCCAGCTCGTTGATCTCCTGAACGACGGCATGCGCCTTCTCGGCGGTGTCGATGAAGGGCCGGCGCACGTGGCGGGGCTTGATCTCGAACTGCGCCAGGATGGAGTTACCGAAGGTTTCGGCGGTGATGCCGGTGCCGTCTGAGACGAAATACACGGTTCGGTCGGTCATGGCGCGCTTCCGGCGAGATCGAGGGGGTGCGAAGAAACCCCATCATAGGAGCGCCCACCTCTAGAATCCGCGGCAATTGCTTTGCCCCACCATGCGCACCCCCACCTCATTCCAAGAACACCCTCACGGTGTGTACACGGCCGGTAACCGGCCGTTCCTGGGTGCAGCGGACACAGCCCCGAGTTTTCAACCTCCCGGAGTTTTCCCATGTCTGCTGCACGCTTTGAGGCGACCGCCCTGGTCGTTCCGTTTGAGAACCTGAGGATGACCGACGTCGAGGCGGTCGGTGGCAAGAACGCCAGCCTCGGCGAAATGATCTCCCAGCTCTCGGACGCCGGCGTCCGCGTGCCCGGTGGTTTTGCGACCACGGCGTACGCGTTCCGACAGTTTCTGAAGCACGAAGGCCTGGACGCCCGCATCGCGGCGCGCCTGTCCACGCTCAACACCGACGACGTCCGCGCGCTGGCCGAGGCCGGTGCCGAGATCCGCGGCTGGATCGAGGCCCAGCCCTTCCCGGCTGACCTGGAAGCGCAAGTGCGTGCGGCCTACGAGCGCCTGACCGCTGACAACCCCGACGCCACCTTCGCCGTGCGCTCGTCCGCCACGGCCGAGGACCTGCCCGACGCGTCGTTTGCCGGCCAGCAGGAGACCTTCCTGAACGTGCACGGCATCGACGAAGTGCTGCACAAGATGCGCGAGGTGTTCGCCTCGCTCTACAACGACCGCGCCATCAGCTACCGCGTGCACAAGGGCTTCGCCCACGGCGACGTGGCGCTCTCCGCCGGCGTGCAGCGCATGGTGCGCAGCGACCTGGGCTCGGCCGGCGTGATGTTCACGATCGACACCGAAAGCGGCTTCCAGGACGTGGTGTTCATCACCTCCAGCTACGGCCTGGGCGAGACCGTGGTGCAGGGCGCCGTGAACCCGGACGAGTTCTATGTCCACAAGCCCGCGCTCAAGGCAGGCAAGCTGGCCATCATCCGCCGCAACCTCGGCTCCAAGCTGATCCGCATGGAGTTCGCCACGCCCGAGGAAAAGGCCGCGACGAAGAAGCTCGTCAAGACCGTGGACACCGCGCCCGAGGCGCGCAACCGCTACTCGCTGAACGACGCCGAAGTGACCGAACTGGCCAAGTACGCGCTCATCATCGAGCAGCACTACGGCCGTGCGATGGACATCGAGTGGGGCCGCGACGGCGTCGACGGCAAGCTCTACATCCTGCAGGCCCGCCCCGAAACCGTGAAGAGCCAGGCGGGCGGCCAGGTCGAGCACCACTACAAGCTCAAGGCCCACAGCGCCGTGCTCGCCGAAGGCCGCGCCATCGGCCAGAAGATCGGCACCGGGCCCGTGCGCCTCGTGGACAGCGTGGCCGAGATGGAGCGCGTGCAGCCGGGCGACGTGCTCGTCACCGACATGACCGACCCCAACTGGGAGCCGGTCATGAAGCGCGCCAGCGCCATCGTCACCAACCGCGGCGGCCGCACCTGCCACGCGGCCATCATCGCGCGTGAACTCGGCATCCCGGCGGTCGTCGGCTGCGGGGACGCCACCGAGACGCTGAAGGACGGCCAGCTCGTCACCGTCGCCTGCTCGGAGGGCGACACCGGCTACATCTACGACGGCCTGCTGGAGACCGAGGTCAGCGAGGTGCACCGTGGCGAGCTGCCCTACTGCCCGATCAAGATCATGATGAACGTCGGCAACCCGCAGCTGGCCTTCAACTTCGCGCAGATGCCCTCCGGCGGCGTGGGCCTGGCGCGGCTCGAGTTCATCATCAACAACAACATCGGCGTTCACCCCAAGGCCATCCTGGACTATCCGAACATCGATGCCGACCTGAAGAAGGCCGTCGAGTCGGTCGCCCGCGGCCACGCCTCGCCGCGGGCGTTCTACGTGGACAAGCTGGCCGAGGGCATCGCCACCATCGCCGCGGCCTTCTTCCCGCGCCCGGTCATCGTGCGCCTGTCGGACTTCAAGTCCAACGAGTACCGCAAGCTCATCGGCGGCACCCGTTACGAGCCGGACGAAGAGAACCCGATGCTCGGCTTCCGCGGCGCGTCGCGCTACATCAGCGGCGAGTTCCAGGACGCCTTCGCGATGGAGTGCGAGGCACTCAAGCGCGTGCGCAAGGACATGGGCCTGAGCAACGTCGAGATCATGGTGCCCTTTGTGCGCACCGTGAAGCAGGCGGAGAAGGTCGTCGCGATGCTGGCCGAGAAGGGCCTCAAGCGCGGCCACGACGGCCTGCGCCTGATCATGATGTGCGAGGTGCCCAGCAACGCCATCCTGGCCGAGCAGTTCCTGGAGCACTTCGACGGCATGTCCATCGGCTCCAACGACCTGACCCAGCTGACCCTGGGCCTGGACCGTGACTCGGGCCTGGAGCAGCTCGCCGGCGACTTCGACGAGCGCGACCCCGCCGTCAAGGCCATGATCTCCCGCGCCATCCGTGCCTGCCGCGCGACCGGCAAGTACATCGGCATCTGCGGCCAGGGCCCCAGCGACCACCCCGACTTCGCCGACTGGCTGGCCGAGGAGGGGATCGTGTCGATCTCACTGAACCCCGACACGGTGATCGACACCTGGCAGCGGCTGGCGGCCAAGTAGGCCCGTAGTGGCCTGACGGCAATGCGGACTCTGGTGTCTGCTATCCCATGACCTGAGGGGCAGTTAAGTGTTTCCAGTTTGTTAACCAAACTTCGAGCACTTTTCGGCCTGCAAGGGAGTTCAAGGGAATGAAGCGGCACGTCAAACTTATCGCTACGGGCACTTTGCTTGGGACGCAAGCTTTGCCGGGTTATGTCTCAGTTGCCGGCGCGCAGAACGCGTCGCTGCCGCCGGTCTCAGTTACCGGGTCATCTTCCGGTGGCTACAACGGCAGTGGGTTGGGTTTCTATGCTTCGTCGTACAGCGGCGGCGGGAGCCTGAGTGGCGGCCCTCCGGAGGCTGAGGCGTCTAGCCGTACGCCAGCGCCACCGCCGGCGAAATCACCCCAAGAAATTGCCGACAACCTGAGAAGGGATAAGGAGCGGCGGTGCGAAGAGGCAAAGGCGCGCGACACGAAAATTGAAGAAACTCGATATCAGTCAGCTCTGAATAATTGTGTGGCGAAGGCAAATTCATCGTTCGGAATAACGATTTTGAATATTGGTGCCACGGCGCCTGCGTGGATTCTTAACTCAGATATGTACAAGAATTGCGAGACACGTGAGACGGCAGCGCATAAAGCCAACCTGTCAAGGGTTGGCGAAAATGACTCAGCATGCAGACCGTAGTAGCGATGAAAGTGCGCGCTTCTACTTTTTTTGTGGCCGTAGTTGTTATAATCGCAGGAGCTGCAGGCTTGATTTTTGCCTTTTGGCAAAAGGGTGATGCCCGGATTTCAGCAGTCGCTACTGAGGGTGGCGCTCTGTCGAAAGATACTACCTTAGGGGTTGCTCAACCTAACGTGGGCGCAGATATTGCCACGACAATGGCTCCAGCTTCGACGCCCGCTCGCGAGTCCTCAGCAAGCGAAGTGAGGCAGCCCTACACGCTCAGTCCGGGTCCCCGCCCTCTGTCGGACACTATTCAGGACGCGCTTGCCCGGTCAGATACTTCTACGGCACTTCAATTGGTCCGAGCACTCGTGGAGTGTATTGATCTGGATGCCAAACAACGCGCGATCGATCTGGAAAGAGCCAACCCGAGCAGTATCTCGGGCGTTACCAACCTCCGCATTCAGGAGCAATCACGTCAATTGACTCGATCTTGGTCTGAATGTCAGACCTTGACCGCAGACCCAAAGGCGCATGCATTGCAGTTGGCTGAGCTAGCCTATACGGCGGGAATCCCCGGCGCCGCACCCTATCTTGCGCGTCTTAAGTCTGATAGACCGGAAAGCGAACTTTTTATTAGGACCGCGAAGGACGCTCGAGGTGGTGATTTGGTATCTTTGACAGCTTCAATCTTGGGTCAACGGATTCCTGTCTCCGATGCTGAACGGGTTGAAATGGCGCTCGCGCTCCGTGGGGCATTTGTGAAAGCTATTTCTGATGGCAGCGGCATTGATGGCAGCGGCATCGATATCATGTTTGGCGCTGTTGCCGATCACTACTGGAACGGCACTGTTTCGCGGACTCCGGGTGCTCCTGCGGAGCCGAGGATGGATGTTTTCAAACGTTCTGGAACCTTCACTTTGCCGCCAGATTTAATCATGCCAACTGATCCCGACGCACAAGCTCGGGTCGCCAAGCTGACAGAGCAGCTCTTTCGTCAAGCTGAGCAGTTGGAGCGGGATCGTCAGGATGCCCGACGAAGGGCTGCCGGTCGCCAGTGACGCTTCGGTCGCCACGAGGTGACTGATGGCAATGTTTGGATGGGTTCAAGCGCGATTGAGACGTGTTCGTTTCAATTCAAGGTGCTTCGGTGAGGCGATATGTGAAAGTCTTGGCGGCAGGAACTCTGATGGGCACGCAGGCGTTGCCGGGATATGTTTCCGTGGTTGATGCGCAGAACTCGCAGTTGGCGTCGGTGACCGTGACCGGCAAGAGCAATGGGGGATCCAGCAATGGCGGGTCTGCTTGTTGGCCGAATTGCACGGCGTATTCGGGTGGCGGCGGCAATAGCAGTGGTGGGGGCGGTAGCGTGCCGGAGGCTGAGGCTTTTGGTCGGGCGCCTGCTCCGCCGCACCCAAAGAAAACTCCACAGGAGCGTGAGGAACAGAAGAGGCGATGCGAAGGTACGTACAAGCAAGATATGGACAATTTGACGGCAGAGGTCAACGCCAGATTTACTGCTTGTGCAAACTCTGCAACGACACCAATTGGAGTGGTTGTCGATCGCTTGCTTGGACAGGCTTCTGCACAAAGTTGTATTTCAACGGTGGCAAGGTATCGAGACGACAAACAATGGGACATAAATTTGAAAAGAGCCCAGTGTTTGGTAGAGGCTGATAAACCATGAATAGTCTTGCGATCGTCAAGCAAAAGCGACTCATTATTTATGCGGTCACTGGACTTTTGGCTGTTTCGACGGTTGTATTGTTGAGTGTGCAGTACTCCAATGAGCGTAGGCCCGTTCTTTCGGAGCATCAGATTTCCAAGGTGCGGCCCACGGAAGTCCGTGAGCAAATTACTAGCCTGGAGACGGGACCTCTGTCTGCGCATGGCATTCCATCGGATCTAATCGGGAAGGTCAGTGGGGCACTTGCACCCGCCCGCTGGTGGGAAAGATACCCTCGTGGGCTCGGCGCTTACGTATCGGAAGCCCTTGATACTGGTAACGCCAATCTCGCATTCTCTGTTGCCACTGCGCTTTCGCGATGCGAAGCCGCCGAACGCAGTTTAAGGATTTTCCAGACTCGAATGGCTGAAGTGCCGGATGCGGCAGTTCAAAAAATTCTAGTTGAGTCATACAGCGAGGATCAGCGCGCTCTCGGCCAGTGCCAAACTGTTGTAGGTGATGCTGAGGAAATTAAATTGCGCCTCTTGCAACTTGCCTACGACAAATCTGTTGTGGGGGCAGCTGCCGCTTTAGTGACTCTGGGTAAGGTCGATTCCAAGTTGTCTCAAGCACTTTTGCGTGATGCGCAAGCAGGTCATCTTGTTTCCATGGCTCTTGTGGCAGGTCAGGATGCAGGAAGTTTCGGGTCTGATCCATCGACGTTCGCCTCAATTCAGCTTGCATTGGTCATCTTGGCAGATTCAAAGGAGACAAGTTATTTTTCTAAAGGTGCTTTGGCATTGGCAGACCAATTCGCAACGTACCATCACGCAAGTAGGAACGCAAGCCAGGAAAATATTCGCAATGCTGCGGCAGCATGGGCTGGTGAGTCATATGTTTCGAGTGTGCGGGATCAAGTTAGGTCTCCGTCTGATGAGGTCAAGCGGCAGGCCGAAAATCTGGCTGCTTTGGCAGCTAAGCAAATAAATGGCTCTAACTGAATTTAGCGGCCGGGATATACTGGAAACCGTCTTCATCGCCTTGCCGTTTGACGCACGGGGGTTGGTTTGGGGCGGGGAAGTCCCGTTCATTCATTAAGGGCTGGTAAAGCGCTCAAGGTTTTCTGAGCACACTGCGGGCACTTTTCCAGCAGGGAGGTGCTTCGGTGAAGCGCTTTGTGAAAGCCTTGGCGGCAGGAACTCTGATGGGCACGCAGGCGTTGCCGGGCTATGTTTCCCTGGCTGATGCGCAGAACTCGCAGTTGGCGTCGGTGACCGTGACCGGCAAGAGCAATGGGGGATCCAGCAATGGCGCGTCTGCTTGTTGGCCGAATTGCACGGCGTATTCGGGTGGCGGCAGCAATAGCAGTGGTGGGGGCGGTAGTTTGCCGGAGGCTGAGGCCTTCGGAAAAGCTCCGGCGCCTGCGCCAAAGAAGACCGACGAGCAGCGGTTGAAGGAATTGAATTAATGTCAAGACCAAAGGTCGCGGCGCATCAAGACGATCGAAAGCGCCTTCGAGACAGCCAAGCAGCAGTGTGTGTCGTCGGCTTCAAGTTGGGAGTACGCAGCAGTGGACTGGGTTTTGAGCAAGATTGGCAAGTATTGCATATCTCGCGCTGAATCCACAAAAACCGATAGCCTGGGCGAATCCACGAAATGAACACCGCCTGTGTCGCGAGCGATGGGGAATTAGTCAGTGTCTAATGGTTCAACGCCAGCGGCACGCCACCTGCGTTTCAACCTTGTACGCTCCTCATGAAATTGATGTCCAGAGGTCGGGGTTATCTAGCTGTCGGGATCACGCTTGTTGCCGTTGCATTCCCGTATTTGCTGTCGACGCAAAACGAGGCGTCGGATACGTTTGTACGCACAAACACACCACTCGAAGGTGCACATCAGGCGGCTTCTTCCTCCGCTTTGGTTGTCGGAAGCGCCTCTACTCAACATTCGGCATCAGCGGGCAACAACGCGAATAGCGGGCGGGCGTTAACTTATTCAGAGGCAAGAGATCTGGCCGCCAATTTGCCCTCTATGCGCACGAAGTTTCCTCATGGACTTGGTGCCCTGATTGATAGGCCAGCGAATGACGTGGATGCGGCTCTTGCCTACGAGGCCAGCAGTCTGTTGAGGCGCTGTGAGGATGTCGAGTTGGAGTTGGAGTTGAAGCGCACCAGCGTAGCAGCGGCGCGCGACTTGGGCGTTAAGGCAGTTCTTTCGAGCCAACTTGACGATGTTCAGTGGCTACAGGCGGAGTGCGTGGCACTTGCAGGTCGAGTGTCAGCGAGCCGCGGTGAGCTGTTGCGTGTTGCCGTTAGGGGTGGGGTGAAAGGCGCTGCTGCGGATTTGTACATACTAAGCAGCGACAACCCTTCGCTATTGCCCCAAGTACTTCAGGATGCTCGCCGGGGCGAATGGTTGTCGATAGCCGTTATTGCTAGTGGCGCTGCTGCCTCAGGCGTTGGGGAAGAAGATGTAAAGATTGCGAGGGCGACGCTTAATGAGGCACTGAAAGACTCCGATCTTCGGCAGTCAGCGGAAGCATACTCTGCCATGGCCTTCCGCTTGCTGGATACCCAGGGTATCAAGACCGCTCAAGACCAAAAGTTGGCGCTGGAGAAGGCAGTTGCTGCAGGTCAATCAGCCCGAACGTTTCCCGTTCAACTATTGAGTGGGGGGCAGCAAAACCAAGTGGCGGGCATTTTGGCATCTATCCGTTCGAGTAAGTCATAGCGGCAGCATCTTTGGCCGAAGCCGTTGAAGGTATCGACAACATGCGGATTCATTGTGCACATGGTGTTGGGCCATTTTGCACGTTTGCCCAGCCGCACGGTGCAACCTTGCGCGTGAGTGATTGCATCCTGTGCTGCACCTTGCTTCAGCGCTAATGCAGTGGTGCACCGATTAACCGATGGTGCGCTCAGATGCTGCCGCAGTAGGGCATTTACTGCAGAGTTCGCGCCGAGTACAGTAGAGGCGATGGGCCATGAAAGATAGGCGTGGAATTGCTGCTGTTTTTGTGTTGGCTGCTGGGCTTGGCATCTTGTTCGCCGCCAGTCTTTGGGGAGGCCCAAGCAGCTTGCCAATTAGCGCTGTGCAGAATGCTCCGCCTGGAATGCCGTCGGCAGCTGTTTTCCGCGCGTCACAATCGAACGCGTCGGCAGTCGTTGAAGCACGTTCGCCTGGATCTGCGCACCAATCTACAGTTCAAGCTCAGATCTCCGACAACCAGCTAGTGATCCGTGGGGAAAACTGGGGTCGTTACCCTGGTAGCTTGGATGATCAGGTCAACAGAGCGTTGGAGGACGCAAATCCCGAGATGGCCCATTTCCTGGGCAATAGGTTGGCAGATTGTGTGACCTACGTCTCCGTCCGCGAGGCACTGAATATCAACAACGTAGGGGTGGGAACTGGCCCCAGCCCCGAAGATCAGCGAATGAGATCGCTTTGCCAGTCGGTGTCGGGGGATTGGCAAGAAGTTTCTTGGAGGTTGCTCAGTTTGGCTGTGAAGGGCAACCAGCCCGGCGCAGCTGCAGACATGTTCCGGACGGCTGGCCGGCTCAGCGCCCAAGGAAGTCGGCAGTTGGTGACGGATGCTCAGCTGGGCCACCTTTGGTCTGTCATCACTTTGGCCGCCGTGCCTGCGGCCACCTTGGGCGTAGCGCGTGATGAACACTTCATGGCTCAGCAAGCGCTTGCTGCTGCATCGCGACGAGTCGATGCGGAGACAAGTGACCGCTGGATGGGCGCAGCGCAGAGCATTGCGGCTCGGTGGGGGCAGAGGCCCGAGATATTCAACACGGCCCCGATTTCCGATGCTGCGTCAGCTCGTGCTGAGGCAATGGCTCGGAACCTGGTGGAGAACGCCAAGCGTTGATGCTGGCGTGCCCCAGTGCAAGCGTTGCCGACGAGTAGCTTCTGGAGAGACTTGGGTTGACGCACGGCGCAGGGGCAAAAGGGGCCTGCGCAGGTCGTCCTGGCTCAAGTGCAGCGAGCCGAACAGATGAATCTTCTCGATTGGCGGTACTTGTGCATTTGAGTGAACTCAGTCCCCTCTCCTTGGTGCCGTGCCAAATGCCTGTCTGGGCGTTCGCCAAGCCGGCTTGGATGGCGTTCGCAGGTCAATCAGAGCTGCCAGTTGTTTTCACGAAGACCGAGGATGACCTCGGCAGCGTGCCGGCTCCGCAGGGTGAAATGCGAGTGGAGCTTGAGATGTACGGCGGTCCAGGGCTCGGCGGCAACGCCGGCGGCGTACGCTGCGCGAACTTCGCCGGTTTTCAGGTCAAGGGTACTGGCCCGAGTGTGCTGGCGGGGCCGAGCACGGACAAGTGGCACAGGCACGGTGCGCTGTCGCTGCAGGATGCCGTCCGCGAAACGGTGATGGGGGAGTTGGTCCACGTCGCCTCGCCGCACGGGGCCGTGCGAGCGCTAGGCATCGTTGATCTGGGGTTCCGCTTCGCTACGGAAGTGGGCATCGAGAAGCTGCCCAGTTCAGCACCACGCGCGCTGCTCTACCGAGAGCTGAGCGTGCGAGTGGCTCATTTGATGCGGTCTTCTTTCATGAACGTCGGCCCTGATCTTGCGCTGCGCGAGATCGATCGCATGCGTGACGGCATTCCGCGCTTTGTGGATTGGCTTTGCCGAGGCCTCGGCGCCGTCAGCTTCGACGAGGCGGCGCAAGGGCTCCTGCTGATGTTTGACCGCCTGATGGACCAAGTGGCCGTGCTGCGAACCAAAAGGCTGGTGCACGGTTCCCTCATCCCCTCCAACTTTTGCATTGACGGCCGATTCCTGGACTTCACGACCAGCACGGCAGTGTCCACGTTGCAGCCCGTCATGGTCAGCCTGGGTGGGGTGACCAGTCAGCAGCAGCATCAGCAGATCCTCCGCGCCTTGCCAGACCTGCTGTTCTACGTGGCCAAGTACGACCGTCGTTGCAAAACCGATCGTCACCATCGCGAGGAGGTGACGTCACTGGTCGTGGCGGAGCTGAATGCGCTCCATCACCGCTACCTGATGCGGGAACATCTCGGCCTGTTTGGATTCCCGGTGCGCGAAGCCTTGAGTCTGCCCGATCGGGTCAAGGAGGGGCTGCTCGATGCACTGATGGGAGGGATTGCAGCGGGGAGCACCGAGGGGCATTTGTACTTCGGCGGCGATGAGCACCCCATGTTGGAGCAAGCGGGGCGCGACGATCTATTCGCGCTGGTGGTGTTCGCCGTGGCCCAGGTATGTGGCCTTCGGCAGCCCGCGGAACGCCACTACGGGACGCGGCCATCCGAGTTTCCTGAGGCAGTGATTTCCGCCTTCTGCACTGCCTACCAGCGCGCCGTTGCCGCGCTTCCCGAGAGTCCGTTGAGTGACATCGAGCGTGGCCTTGGTTGGTTAGTTCGAGCGATGCAGCGCCACGCCGATCTTTCTCCGCTGTACAGGCGGCAGCTTGACGGCGAGATACACCGGGTCTGCACGGAGGGCGACGACGTCGGTGAGTTCGTTCGGAGCACGCTGTCGGACTGGAGCGGTGTGTTCAGTTGCCCAGCGGATGGATTGGTTAGGCTGCAAGGGTGGCTGACGTGCGATACCGCCTGGCTGCTGCCCAGCGGGCTGCTCCGTGTTGGCGCCGATGTTTGTAGCGTGCTCGCCTTGGGCGAATTGAAGCCCGCCGCACGCTGTCTGCCGAGACATCGCTGGCTTCTGGATGTGGCGGCAGCGAACCGGTTTGTTGATCCGCCCAAAGCGGCTTGAGGAGTACGCTGGAATGCTCCAACTCGCTGTGCACGACTGCACCATGCTGGATCCGCGGCGTCAACGGGTTGTCGGCGCTGTGTCGTTGATCCTTGCAGAGGACGAGTCCTGGCGCGGGGACATGAAGCAGTTGTTGATGGATGAAATCATCCCAGCGGCTTCACACGGCAAGCTGGCCTTTTTCCTGAGCTTCGACCGCGTGCCTGTGGGCTTTGTCACCTGGGCGCATTTGAGCGAAGAAACGGAATCACGCATTCTGGAAACCCTGGACCCCTGGCTGCATCTCAGCGAGTGGAACGAAGGGCCTACTGCTTGGATTCGTTGGTTTCATCTGCCGCAGGCATTTCGGCGCGAAGGTCTGCGTCTGTGTCTGTCGCAAGTGTTCCCTGACGTGGCTGCCGTTCGCGTACTGGTTCGTCGCAAGGGAGCCCTGTCGGCAATGGAGCTTGACCGTGAGCTGGTCGAGCGGTGGCAGCGCCTGACTCGCTAGTTCACCGCCGCTGGGAGTCCGGGTTGTCGATGTGCCTGCACCCTGCAGGCACAGGCGAAGATCACGACGTGAACACCCTCCACCGCCGCTACGCCCTGTTCGCGCTGAGCTTCATCGCGCTGGTGGTGGCGCTCGGCGTGGCCGAGCAGCACGGCCTGCCCAAGGCCTGGATCGGCTACACCTTCCTCGGCACGACCGTGCTGGTGTATGCCGTCATCGGCATCCTCAGCCGCACGACCGACCCGGCCGAGTACTTCGTGGCCGGGAGGCGCGTGCCGGCGGTCTACAACGGCATGGCGGCCGGGGCGGATTGGATGAGTGCCGCCACCTTCATCGGCCTGACCGGCACGCTCTACGCGAGCGGCTATGCGGGCCTGGCCTACGTGCTCGGCTGGACAGGGGGTTTCGTTCTGCTGGCCTTGTGCATCGCGCCCTACCTGCGTCGTTTCGGCCAATTCACGGTGCCGGACTTCCTGGCCGAACGTTTCGAGAGCCGAACCCTGCGAGTCGTGGGCGCCTGCGCGGCCATTCTGGTGTCCTTCGTCTACCTCGTCGCGCAGATCTACGGCGTGGGCCTGATCACCACGCGGCTCACGGGCCTCGGCTTCGAGGTGGGGGTGTTCGTGGGCCTGGGCGGCGTGCTGGTGTGCTCCTTCCTGGGTGGCATGCGCGCTGTCACCTGGACCCAGGTGGCCCAGTACCTGATCATGATCCTGGCCTACCTCGTGCCGGTGATCTGGCTGAGCGTGAAGCAGACCGGCTGGCCGCTGCCGCAGTTGGTCTATGGCCAGCAGTTGCACCAGCTCGCGCAACGCGAGCAGGCGTTGATGCGTGACCCGGGCGAGTTGCAGGTGCGCACCATCCATCAGCAGCGCGCCGAAGCCGCCGCCGCCCGCCTTGCTGACGTGCCGCAGGCGCTGGCCGACGAGCAGTCCAAGGCCGCGGCCAGCGTGACGGCGCTGAAGCAGGCGAATGCCCCGCTGGCGCAGATCCAGGCCGCCGAGAAGCAGCGCGCCGCCTTGCCGCGCACGCCGGCCGAGGCCGAGGAGCGCTGGCGGCGCGAGCAGGCGCAGGAGGCGCAGCTGGCGCGGCCCTTGTCCGGCCTCGTGCCGCACACGCAGCCGTTTGCGGGCAACCCGGAAGGCGCACCGGCCGAGCGGGAGCAGGCCAGCGAGTCGCGGCGCAACTTCATCGCGCTGGTGCTGTGCCTGATGGTCGGCACCGCGGGGCTGCCGCATCTGCTCACGCGCTACTACACCACGACGACCGTGGCCACGGCGCGCGAGTCGGTGGCCTGGTCGCTGGTCTTCATCTCGCTGCTCTACCTCACGGCTCCGGCGCTGGCGGTGATGGTCAAGACCGAGGTGTTCAACGATCTGGTGGGCAGCAGCTTCGACCAGCTCCCAGCCTGGATCCGCCAATGGCAGCGCGTGGACCCGACCCTGCTGTCGGCCGTGGACCTGAACGGCGATGGCGTGCTGCAGCTGGGCGAGCTGCGCCTGCACCCGGACCTCGTCATGCTCGTCATGCCGGAGCTGGGCGGCTTGCCCTACGTCATCTCCGGCATGGTGGCCGCGGGCGGGCTGGCGGCGGCGCTCTCGACGGCCGACGGCCTGCTGCTGGCCATCTCCAGTGCGCTGTCGCACGACCTGTACTACAAGGCCATCAACCCGGAAGCCTCTCGCACGCGGCGCGTCACGCTGTCCAAGGCGCTGCTGCTGGCCGCGGCGCTCGCGGCAGCGGCGGTGGCGTCGAGCCGGCCGGCCGACATCCTGATGGTCGTGACCGCCGCGTTCTCGATTGCCGGGTCGACCTTCTTCCCGGCGCTGGTTGCCGGTGTGTTCTGGCGCCGCGCCAACCGTGCCGGGGCGCTGGCCGGCATGCTCACGGGTCTGGGTGTGTGCCTCGCTTACCTGATCGTGACCCACCCGGGCCTGCGAGCCCTGACCGGCCTGCCGGGGCCGGCGCCGCTGATCTGGGGCATCCAGCCCGTCGCCGCGGGGTTGTTCGGCGTGCCGGCGGGCGCGCTGGCGCTCGCCGTCGTCAGTCTGCTGACGGCCGCGCCCAGCCAGCGCCAGCGCGATTTCGTCGACGCCCTGCGCAGCCCCGCACGACCCTGAACTCCCGAGATTTGGTGGTTCCGCCTTCCCGGGCTAGAATCACGGGTTCCCCCTTGCCGGGTCACGAGTCGACGCTGTGATCCGGCTTCCGCAGCCGGGCCTCATCCCGAGGCCCAAGGGCTGGAATCCACAAGGAGCATTCATGCGTCATTACGAAATCGTTCTGCTGATCCATCCGGATCAAAGCGAACAGGTTCCGGCCATGCTGGAGCGCTACAAGGGCCTGATCACCGCCGGTGGCGGTGTCGTGCACCGGGTCGAGGACTGGGGCCGTCGCCAGATGGCTTACCTGATCCAGAAGCTCGCCAAGGCCCACTACCTGTGCCTGAACATCGAGTGCAGCAAGGAAGTGCTGGCTGAGCTCGAGACGGGTTTCCGCTTCAACGACGCCGTGCTGCGCCACCTCACCGTGGTTCAGGACAAGGCCATCACGACCCCTTCGGTCATGATGAAGGCCGTCGAGCGCGAAGAAGCCCGCAAGGCTCCCCAGCAAGAAGCGGCCTGAGCTGACGCTCATCGCTGAAGAACCAGTTTTCGTGTGCAGCGTGCCGACTGAGTGAACCAGCTTCACCTCCAGGCACAGATCCAGCAACTCGGGCTGATCCGATACACCCCCGCCGGGCTGATGGCCCTGGACGCGACCCTCAAGGCCGAGTCCGAAGTCATCGAAGCCGGCAAGCCGCGCAAGGTCTCCCTGGAGATCAAGGCGGTGGCGGTGGGAGAGGTGGCCAAGGAGTTGCAGGCGCTGGGAATCGGTGGCGTCGCGGTCTTCCGCGGCTTCCTGACCCATCAGCGCAACGGCCGGGGCTTCATCGCCCACGTCACCGTGATCGAGCCCGCCGCGCCCTAGAACTGGCACGTTTTTGAATCCGGATAGATTTAACAGAGGTCCACTATGCCCCCGCCCCGTGGTAAAGGTCGCTTCTCCAAGGACAAGAAGCCCAAGCGCAACCAACAGTCGCTGCTGTTCCGCCGCAAGCGTTTCTGCCGCTTCACCGTCGCCGGTGTCGAGCAGATCGACTACAAGGACATCGACACGCTGCGCGATTTCATCGCCGAAAACGGCAAGATCACGCCCGCTCGCCTGACCGGCACGCGCGCCTTCTTCCAGCGTCAGCT
>RXJW01000002.1 GCA_003963005.1 Burkholderiales bacterium | reverse complement strand
GGACCGCATGCGGGAAGCTACACCGGAGAGGCAAGCACCAAGCAAGAGGCGAAGACTCGGGCCGCGCGAACGGCTCTGGCTGCTCTGAAGGACGCGACGCCTCGTTGACGGGCGGCGCCTGATGCGGCAGAGAGCCGTTCTCCATCACGGGCCGCTTGGAGGCTGGCCCTGTCGCCGGCCGCGCACGCGGCTGGCGATGTGATGGACGTCCTCATGCGGTGAGGCAATCCATAGGTCCGAACGGGCACCGGTATAACGCAGGGCCCATGAGCACCCATACCTTCGCCGCTCGCAGCATCAACGCGATCTTCCTGCTGGCCAGCCTCGTCGTCGCGTGGCAAGCCGTGCGCTTCGGCTTCGGCGAGATCGGGGCGCCTGTGGTGGACCAGCTGCAGGAGGCGGCCCAGAGCGCCTTTGGCGTCGCCCAGCCCCCCGCTGAACCCGGCCCTCTTGAGGCCTTGGCTGCGTGGCCAGCGAGGGCCGCCCACTTCGTGTGCGGTGTGGCGGTCTGGCTCGTCGCGGCGCTGCTCGTTCGTGGCACCGGGAAATCGCTGGCCCGCATCGCAGAGGTCGGGCTCGCCCAGTACCTCGCCGAAGCGCGAGAACATGCTGCTGAAGAAGCCAGGCTGGATCGCATCCGCGACGAACGACAGCGCCGGCGCGCCAGTCGCCAGGCGCGCCGAGCAGCGGAGAAGGGCGATTCGAGCGTCGGGCTCGCAGCGCTCGTGATCGGCTTCTTCATCGGGAAGATGTTCTGACCACTCGCCGGCATACCGCGTCTCTTGCCGACTGAGGTGATCGTGCGCTGCTTGCCCATGTGAGGCGGGGCTGTAGGCTGAAAAGCAACTCACCGAGGAGCGCAACGACATGTCCACCGGCCCGATCCCTCACCACGCGCCAGCATTCGCGCAACGCCTGCCCCACGTCGACGGCCGAGGTGTCGGTCCCAATAGCATTGGTGAGCGCTGAGCCATGCGCTTCGCCCGCTTCGGCACCTACACGTTCCGGGACACCGCGCGGAAGCGCGCCGCTGTACTTCGCAAACAGCGCGCTGAACGCGAGGCGATGCCGCTGTTCGCTGACCAGGTCGCCTCCGAACAAGAGACGGTCGACGACATCATGTCTGCGCGTGCCGCCCACTGGACCAAGCAGCAGCAGGAAGATCGCCAACGTCGCGCCCTCGAATGGCGCCGCGCCCGCGCCCGCCTGGCCGAGTACCCGCAACCCATTCGCGGTGAACTGCTTGCCTACTGGCAGCGATGCAAGTGGCCGGCCGACCCGACCTATCTGCTGTGCATGCTCCGGATGCACGACGGTGGCCGGCTTGACCTGCATCCCGTCTACCTATCTGCTGCTGAGCTCAAGGCAGCACAGGCCAGAGCAACCGCAGACGCTGTATGACCACCATCAGTGAGGCGGCAGTCGGCCGCATGGCCCTTGAGCGACTGAAGCTGGATAAGCCCGAGGCCTGGGAACGCATCGCGAAGATCACCGGCAAGAGCATCGGCAGTGAACGCCTCGCCAAGGTGCATTTCAAGAACGGTGGGTTCATCCAGCTGAACTTTGCCCGCAAGGGCACGCACACAGCGCAGTGCGTCGATCAGCTGCTTGCGTTGTTGAAGTCGATCTAGGAGCGCGCAATGGCAGATGTCTCGTTTTACCGCGCCTCGGAGAAGCCCTTCGGGGCCTTCAGCAACCTGTATCGGCGGCCCATCCAGATCCACGGGCAGGCCTTCGCCTCGGCGGAGTTTGGTTACCAGTCGCTCAAGCCTCGGGATGACGCCGTTCGGCACTGGCTGCTGGCGGCGCCCTCACCGTCGTTGCTGGCCATCGCGGCTCACGCCATGCCGTCCGATGACCTGGACCCTGCGCAGTTGATGGCCAAGACTGCAGACGCGCTGCTGGGCTTTCACACCCGGCCAGGCTGGTCCAGGCTTCGCTACCCCTGGATGCTCCAGTGCCTCAACGCCAAGTTCACCCAGCACCCAGACCTGGCAGCGTTGCTGCTGTCCACGGGCGGTGCGACGATCATCGAGGCGGGCCGAATCGATGACGATGCCGGACGGCGCTGGGGCATCGTCAACGGCCGTGGGGCCAACTACCTCGGGCGGATGCTCATGCGGCAGCGGCAGCTCCACGGCGGCCCCCCGCATGTCGACGTGGACCTGGATGCACGCCTGGCGGCCGGCCAGGCTGATCTTGAGACTGCGTTGCAGAGCATCGGCTGGGCGTGAGGCGCCTTGCGCATGCAGACGGCTTTCATAGCCTTGTCTGATCGCAACTTGGTACCCGTGGGTACCGCCTCACATGATTGCTCTGAGCATCCGCCAGCCCTGGGCCTGGTTCATCGTTCGTCCCGACCTGACCGATACCGCGCTTCGCGCTGCGGCCTTGGCCCGCGGGGAGATCAAGATCGTGGAGAACCGCATGCGACGGACGCGCTACCGCGGGCGCATGCTGGTCCACGCCAGCAAGGGCTGCACCCGAGCGGAATACGCGGCCGCCCTCCAATTCGCGAAGGAGCGATGCGGATTCACGGGCGAACTGCCCCCGCTCGAGCAGCTTGAGCGCGGCGGGGTCGTCGGCGCGGTCACGCTGGTCGACTGCGTGGAATCGCACCCGTCGCCCTGGTTCATCGGCCACGAGTCGGGCGGACTCGGCCTTGTCCTCAGGGATGCACGCCCGCTGCCGTTCTTCCCTTGCCGGGGGCAGCTCAGCCTGTTCGAGGTCCGACTGTCGCCAGACCTAGCCCGGCTGGCCACGTAGAAATAGCGCTGAACAAGGCGATTAGGCGGCAGGTTTCGCCAATCGAATCGCGATCAGCGTGGAATGCTCGGACCCGAACTGATCGCCGGCGCCGCGCCTCGCCTGACGCGCCTACAGAAGCCGGTCAACGCAAGAAGGGTCCACCATGCGCATGACGAAGTCGGCTGTTGCACTGATCGCCCTGGCTCTGACGGGCTGGGCTTGCGCCGGTGGCGTGGCCTTGGCGCTGCACGTCGAGGGCAGCAAGGTGGCCGAGGCCGATGCGGCCGCGCGCGAGTGGCGCCGCAAGGCTGGCAAGGCATACACCGAGCTGCAGCGTTCGCAGGCAGGAGAGGGCAGTCCGGTGCTGCTGGTGCCCGTCGGCGCAAACCTCGGATGCGCCGCGGCTGACTGGCGTCAGACGCACGGCCCTTGCACAGCGGGGTATGAGCTGCCGCCCTCCGGCTACCTC
>RXJW01000180.1 GCA_003963005.1 Burkholderiales bacterium | reverse complement strand
GCGTACACCACCTGACCGTCAACACGATCCAGGCGGGCGCGCACGAGGCGCTCCGATCCAGGCCCACTCATGCGGCCCCGGCTGCCACGGCACAGCTGGATCTCGCGGCCGAGCATCGCCAGGAGGCGTTCATCTCGCGGCGGGCCCGCCTTCAAGGTGAAGCCGCGCCGGCGCGCTGCGCCATCGCTATGCAGGCTGGCAATGCCGACGTGGACCAGCCGCCCGCCGGCTGCGCGCGCGCTGACGCGCTCCACTTTGCCATTCGGGCCCTGGGCGATGGCCACGATCGTGAGGCTTCGCCCTGGGCGTCCAGGACGGTTGTCGTGCAGCCTGTCGCCCACGGCCGCTTGATCAGGTTTCATCGCGCTCTGCTCCTCCCGTAGCGTCACGGAGATGCGTGTGGGGTTCGGAGAGCCACTGCAGCACTTCTGCCAGGCGCTTCTCGCCGAAGTTTGGAATGTCACGCCGGCAGGCTACCTGATCGCGCACCAGCTCAGCAGCTTGTGCCTTGCTCTGCACGCCAACAGAGCGCAAGGCACGCGCTGTCGCAATGGAGAGCCCTTCGAACCAGGGCCTGGCGCCGGGCGCGCTCTGGCGCGTCGCCTGCTCGGCTGCGACCACGAGCTGCCGGGCGCGGGCCGTGTTGACTCCCATGGCCGATGCGATCTCGCGGAAGGTCATCCGCTGTCCCCGAAGCCGCAGCGCCATGGCGCGACGCTCGGTCATGCCCATCGGGACGATGTCGTCGGCCGGCCGGCTCATAGCGAGTTGACGAGCCATTCCTGTCCCCTGCCCTCGTTCAAGACGAGGTCGCGGCGGATCTGGCGGCACCGGTCGGCCAGCGCCGACAGGTTGGGCCACTCCAGGGCTGCGATCTGCGCCGCCAGGTGGCTGACGTCATGGCCCGGCGTCATCTCCACGGCGAGTTCGCGGCCCGCGCACCGAAGCTTCAGCTCCGGCGTCGGTGCAGCGATCTCGACCACGAAGTCGAACCGCCGCCGGATGGCCTTGTCCAGCAAGCCCTCCGCATTGGTCGCTGCGACGAACACGCAGTTGGCCGATAGCCGATCCATCTGCAGCAGCAGCTGGTTGGTCACACGCCTGATTTCGCCCACGTCACGGGAGTCGCTGCGATCGATAGCCACGCCGTCGAACTCATCCATGAACACCAGGCACTGAGCGGTCTCGGCGTACTCGAAGATCTCCTGCATGTTCTTGCCCGTCTGGCCGAGGTAACTCTCCACCAGTCCGGCGTACTTGACGGCCAGGAACGGGATGTCGAGTTCCCTGGCCAGGCCCTCGGCCAGCATCGTCTTGCCATTGCCCGGCGGGCCATAGAGCAGGACCTTGTGCCTCGGGGCGAGCTTGAACTTGGCCAGCTCCGCCGCGCGCCGGTGTTCGTCGATGATCGCCTTGCACTCCCGCAGCACCTCCTCGGCGAGGATCACCTCGGCGAGGCCGTGCCGCGGCTCCCGGACGTCGACCAGGTTGTCCGGGCACTGGCGGAAGCGCTTCGGCCGCAGCTGCTGTCCGAGTCGCTTGGTGATTCTCTCGGCCAGTGCGGGGTGCGACGCCTCGATGGCTGCTGCGATCGCGGCGCCGACCTCATGGGCGTCTTCCTGGCGGCCCCAGATGCATGCGTCAAGCAGCTTGGGCAGCAGTCTGACCGCGTCGACCGCTGCAGCCTTCTTGCGCTCCTTTGCCGAGGTGGCGACTGCGGCCCCAGGCGCGGCGCCTTCCTCGAAGGCGGGCAGACTCAGATTCGTCGCGGCTTCCATTGGTTGATTGACCTCTCTCTGTTCGTTCGAAGGCTACCCGGCGGCCGTGCACGCGCAAGCTGGCGCTGCAGAAGCCAACGCCGGCGTCAGTAGCCCAGGGCGTCGCGCGCTTCCAGGTAGTTGGTCACCATCTCGATCTCGCAGAAATCCGCGCCGTCGGCGGCCGCGCACAGGACGCGCACCTCGATGCCCGCTTCCCCGCGGTCGACCGCCGTCGGCACGACGCCGCAATCGTGGAGGTTGATCCAGGCCAGCAGCCTGGCGCGTTCTGCAGAGGGCAACTCTTTCTCCCGGGGGCCAGCGCGCGGACACAGATGCGCGCGGCGCAATGGCGGCAACTTTGTCAGAGGCAGGCGATGCACCGGGAGAGACTCACCTGCCCAGGCCGCGGCCGCCCGGTGCGGCAAGCCGCTCCCGTCCGAGTCGGCGCTACAGTGCCGCGCCCATGGAACGAGTGACACCAGCGACGCCCCAGCCCCTTCAGGACGCGGTTGAAGACTTCGTCGCCGCACGCCGAGCGCTGAGTGACCGCGAATCCAGACCCGCGTGGTTCCACGCCTGGAAGAGCACCGTCGATCCAGAGGTGTTCGTCGACGGCTCGATTGGCGGCGACTACGCCTGCCCACCCTCTGTCACGATGGCCACCGTGCTGCCCTTCTTCGACTTCGGCGACATCGAGGAGACGCCCGCGCGGCCGGCCATGGTGCCGGTCAAGCACCTGGTGGGTTCGAGCTGGCGCTGGCACGAAGGGAGTCTGCCGAACGACCGCATCAGCGTGCAGGCGACCATCGATCTGTTCACCAGCGAACGCTGCGCCAAGGCCGGCGGGCTCGGCGCCCAGGTCGCGATGGTCGCCCCCATTGGCATGTTCTACGTGGCCGGCGAAGGCAAGAACCGCGTGGCGTTCCTGGCCAGGCAAGGTGTGGAGTTCATGCCCTGCACGCTGCATGAGCGCAGCTATCCCGCTGCAGACCGACTGCGCATCGTCACGGTGCGCGAAGGCCCCATGCGTTGCTGGCTCTGCGTGCTCGACGACGAGTTCGTCGTGACGATCCCCTACCCGGAGTTCACCCTGCCGATCCTGAGGGCCTATGGCGTGCAGGAAACCGGCTGGCTGGACAGCTACCCCATGCAGGCCACGGTCATGAGCTCGTTTCGCCTGCAACAGGCAGAGTCTGATCGCGCCCTGCGCAGCAGCCCGACCAAGCCCTTGTGCTTGAGCCACTTGAAGCAGCGCGAAGCCAAGGCCCAGCCTGCTGCCGAGCACATGACGTCGCTGGTCTCGCATCCGGGCCTGGCCCTCGACCGGAAGTACCTGCGCCGACTTCTCGCCGCAGCTGGTGGCGTCGTGCTGGCCGGTGCGGTGTATCCGTCCGGCCAAGTCATCTTGAGTGGCTGCTGTCGACAGTCACAACGACACCTGGCAGGTCAGTAAAGCGGACGTCTTGTACTGCGCTTCA
>RXJW01000115.1 GCA_003963005.1 Burkholderiales bacterium | reverse complement strand
ATTGCATGTGGGTCTCCATGTGAACGGAGACCGACCCCCAGGGACAGGTCCCCAAGGGCAGCGACTTCACAGTCGCGGATGAAAAGCCGCATCTAGTGCGACAAACCGGCAGTAGCCGAGAGTGGATGGATTCTCTTCGAACTCCTCCACCTCCATCAAGCACCCGTCGCGGCACGCGTGAGGTGGACCCAACGATGCCGCGCGCCAAACGAGAAAGCCCGCGGCCGGCCTCAAGGGGCCGAGCTCGCGGGCTGGGGGTGAAAGAAGCGGATCAGCGCAATGCTGGCCCGGGGAAGAGGTTTTCAGCGGTCAGGCTTTGCCGAGGATGACCGTCTGGCCACACGTGCTCACCTGGAAGGCCTGGCCGCGCCTCGCTCGCATCCGGTCAGCGTGGGCGCTGACCGCCTGGCGGAGTTCGGCAGGGCAGTCTGGCGACACCTGGAGGTCCAGGGTGTCGTAGGGCAGGAAGGCCAGCCTGGCGTAGTCGCCTCCGGCTTCGCGAAGCCGATCGGCATAGACCAACCCTGCGGGATAGACCCCGATGAAGAGACGCTCGTCGACCGGGCTTGCGCTTCGGCTGCAGCTGTGAATCTGGGAGTTCATGGCTGCGCGTCAGGTGCCTTGGTGGAACACCAGGTAGGCCAAGTCGCGCTCCCGGGCTTGGGCGATGACGCGCACCAGCTCGGCAGGCACGTCGTTGAAGTCCAGTGCCAGGTTGAGCACGAACTCCCAAACGCCAGAGGCTTCGCCGTTGTCCCGATGTGAGAAAGAAGCGTTGTCCTGGATCCAGGTCCACACTGCTGAACCTTGTGGGCCGTCGTAGCCCTCGACAACGTGGTTCACGTCGACATGGCCGATCTCCACGATGGAAGCGCCCGGCAGCAGTTCGACACTGCCAGAGATGACACGGGCCATGCGATCTTGGACGGCAGCGAGTTGATGCCGCGGAACACGCAGGCCGACTTCCGCCTTGAACTCTTCGTGCTGGAACTCCTCGAGTTCGCAGCCCAGGGCCAGTTCGATCGCCTTGCGGGCACTCGCCCCGAGCACTACGGCTTCGCCGCAGAGCTCGTAAGTGAAGTACGGCAGGTGCACCAGGCGGGAGATGAAGTACTCATCATCCGCGAGCCGTCGGGCCAGCTCGATGGCCTCAGGCTGGCCGTCGAGCCCTTCCAGGGAGGCATCGGCGTCCAGCTCAGCCAGTGAGTCCACGGCTGCACGGATACGTCCTTCGTCTCCGATGGCGCGGGCGATCTCCAGCCGCAAGGCACAGATGCAGCGCTGGGTGTTGTCCGCATCGGCGGAGCCTGCGGCTTCCAGGATGGTGACCAGGCGCGAGAACGCGTGGTCGATCTTTTGAATGGGTTTCATGGTTCTCCAATGGAGTAGCGGCCCTGACCTCGCAAGGAGGGGGGGCCGCAAGTTGTGAGACGTCGAGCTGGGGCGCATCACGCGCCAAAGCCCGCGATGGACTGATCAGTGACGCACGCGCCGCCGCCCCAGCGAGCGAGCTGCCGCCGCGTGCGCGTCGGCGACCCGTGCATGCGCCGTGGCCGTGTGGGCCAGGCTTCGCAGGAGGTCCTTGTCCGCTTCGGGGAAGTCGTCGCGCCAAATGGCCGAGACCTTGTAGTCGTAGATCAGCGGCAGACGGCCGAGGTTGCGCAGGAACACCGCGTCGACCTGGTCGGCGTACTGCCGCTTCGTGGCCTCCGCTGCGCGCCGATGTGCCTCGGCATGCAAGTCGTGAGTACCGGCGTCGAAGTCCGGGAACAGCCGGATGACCAGCTTGCCCGCATCGGCCGGCTGAACGGTGATGAACACGTTGACCGAGCAGTTGTAGCCATGCAGCCGCTGGCGAGGCTCATACAGAGGGAGGCGGGAGCGCAAGCTGCCCGTTCCAGCGGCCTCGGACGAGGCCTGTTGTTGGTGATGCATTGCGATTCTCTTGATGCACCGAGGCCCGCCCCCTCGGGACCAGGGCCCCGGATGGGTTGAAAGGTGGCGTGGCGGCTCAGAGCCTCCAGCCGAAAACTGCGTTACCTGGATGACGTAGTGGCCGGAAGAACTGCTCGTTCTCGAGCCGTTCGACGTAGGCCCTGCCGGACTCGTGCAGTGCGCGCGCCGGTGCGCCCGCGTCGATGAGCTGCTTCAGCGCATAGCCAGCGCCGCACTCGTCGTTGCGGATCTTGCTCAGCGCTCGCTCAGATGCGACGTGCCCACTGGGAAGAAGCTTGAGCGTGCGCGGGCTACTGCGGCCCAGGCGGGTTGCGTTGCCAGCGAGATACATGGCCCAGGTGGCCTTTGAAGATCACCTGCCCCTCCGTATCGGTTCTTGCCACCGGGTCGCAGTACGACACCACGGCCCGGATCTGCGGCATGGCGCGCTTGAGCGCCTTCAGCGCACGCGCCTGGAACCAGGACTCCGCATTGGCCGGCACTTCATCCAAGAGCACGAACCGACCAAGCTCCACGCCTTGCGATGCTTCCAGGCCAGGGAACCAGGCAGGAATAACGGCGTTCGTGATCGGCACTGACATGACGGCCACGCCTGCAAGCTTTTCCGCCTCGAACGGGTTCTTGACGAACAGCCCCACCCTGAACCTGGCTGCAGGATACGAGCGGCTGTAGTGCTCGCGGGTCACAAAGGACTTGGCCGTCGCGTCGTCGTCGAGCACCTCGACGCGGGCGCGCGATGGGTCGAACAGTTCGCCTGCAGGACGGTAAGAGGCCCTGCCCCCGCGCCACCGTTGGCAGCGCGAGAACAGGTCTTCTTGCACCCCGATCACTGCAGGGCAGGCTCAGCGCCTTCGACGCCTTGCCCGTAGTACGCCAGTGCCTTGGCCTTCACTCGTTCGACACTGGCCAGGGCCGCCTCATGCAACGCGAGGACAGCCTTCTCGGTATCGCGAGCCGACTTGCGAAAACGCAGCCGCTGCGAGAAGTCGGCGAACTTGCCGCGGCCGTAGGCGCGCGACTCGAATTGACCGCACTCTTGAACGACGTAGGCCTCGGCTTCCAGCCCCGTGCCAGAGCGGCTGGTTCGGATCACCAAAGCCCGGCGGTCGAAGCCGAGGTCGATCTTTGTCTTGGCGCACAGCGGCTGCTTGCCGTCTTCGCCGCGGGAGATCATCACTTCCATTTCCGTAGCTCCAAAGAAGCGGAGCACGGCCAACCCCGACGGGGCAGGCTTGTGCCCCAGAGGGTTGAGAGAGAGGACCTTCAAAGTCCTCGAAGAAGGCGCATCGGGAGA
>RXJW01000009.1 GCA_003963005.1 Burkholderiales bacterium | reverse complement strand
GGCCTTGCGCATCCAGGCTTGCCACGATGCGCGCCCCGGTGCGCTCGAATTCCGCCGTGCTCGGGTACATCACCACGAAGCTCTGGCCGACCAGTTGTTCGCGCGTGGCCCCGAACATCTGCAGGACACGGTCATTGCAGTCGACGATCTGACGCTGCGCCGACAGCACCAGCCCGATCGGGGCGTGCTGGAAGGCGCTGCGGTAGTCGGGGGCGGCGGGTTCCACTTAGGCGATCTTGCGTAATCGACGGCGAGAGGCGCGGGATAGTACCCTTGCGGTCGTTTTGCAAGCGCCAGCCGGCGATGGAGACAAACGCATGAACAAGGTGTACCCGAGCGCCGCCGAGGCGCTGCGTGGCGTGGTGGCGGATGGGCAGTTGCTCGCCGTCGGGGGCTTCGGCCTGTGCGGCATTCCCGAGGCGCTGATCGCGGCGCTGCGCGACAGCGGGGTCAAGGGCCTGACCGTCATTTCCAACAACGCGGGCGTCGACGGCTTCGGCCTCGGCCAGTTGCTGGAGACGCGCCAGATCAAGAAGATGATCTCCAGCTACGTCGGCGAGAACAAGGAGTTCGAGCGCCAGTACCTGGCCGGCGAGCTGGAGCTGGAATTCACGCCCCAGGGCACGCTCGCCGAGAAGCTGCGCGCCGGTGGCGCCGGCATCCCGGCTTTCTTCGTGCGTACCGGTGTGGGCACGCTGATCGCCGAGGGCAAGGAAGTGCGCGAGTTCGACGGCGAGACCTACATCCTCGAAAAGGCCCTCGTGCCGGACGTCGCCCTCGTGAAGGCCTACAAGGCCGACAAGAGCGGGAACCTGGTGTTCCGCCGCACGGCGCGCAACTTCAACCCGGCCGCCGCGATGGCGGGCAAGCTGACCATCGTCGAGGTCGAGCAGATCGTCGAGACCGGCGAGATCGACCCGGACGCCGTGCACCTGCCGGGCATCTACGTGCACCGCATCGTGCTCAACGCCAACCCCGAGAAGCGCATCGAGAAGCGCACCTTGTCCGAGAAGAAGGAGGCTTGATCATGCCGTGGACCCAAGACCAGATGGCCGCGCGTGCGGCCCAGGAGCTGGAAGACGGCTTCTACGTGAACCTCGGCATCGGCATCCCGACGCTGGTGGCCAACCATGTCCCGGCAGATAAGGAAGTCTGGCTGCAGAGCGAGAACGGCATGCTGGGCATCGGCCCCTTCCCGACGGAAGATGAGGTCGACGCCGATCTCATCAATGCCGGCAAGCAAACCGTCACCACGCTGCCCGGCAGCAGCATCTTCGGCAGCCACGACAGCTTCGCGATGATCCGTGCCGGCAAGATCAACCTGAGCATCCTGGGTGCGATGCAGGTCAGCGGCCAGGGCGACCTGGCGAACTGGATGATCCCGGGCAAGATGGTCAAGGGCATGGGCGGCGCCATGGACTTGGTCGCCGGCGTGAAGCGGGTCATCGTGCTGATGGAGCACGTGGCCCGCAAGAAAGACGGCAGCGAGGACCTGAAGATCATCCCGCAGTGCACCCTGCCACTCACCGGCGTGCGCGTGGTGGATCGCATCATCACGGACCTCGGCGTGTTCGACGTGGTGCCTGAGGGCATCCGCGTCGTGGAACTGGCCGAAGGCGTGACACGCGAGTTCGCGCAGAGCAAGACCGGCGTGCCGCTGCTCTGAGCCCGCACGGGCTGTGGGGCCTGCTGCCGGCAGCCACGAGCGATTCAGCCCGGTGGCGCCGGGCTGAACCCGAGGCCGGCCGTGATCAGCGCAGGCGCCGGCGCACCGCGATGGCGATCACACCCAGGCCCAGGGCCAGCATGCCGTAGGTGCCAGGTTCCGGTACGGCGGCAGCCACCGTGAAGCTGATGTTGTCAATGCCGACCCAGTCGTTGTAGTCGCCCGGGGTCAGCACGACGAAGCCGATGCCGCTGCCCGTGTAGGACAGTGTTTGCTGGCCGGCCACGGTGGCCGAGACGGTCGTGATGTAAGTGCCGGTGATCGAGTAGATGTCGATCCCGGTGCTGGCGACGTTGCCGATGCCGGCGAAGTCGACGCTGAAGGCAGAGATCGGCGTGCTGAAGGTCAACAGGATGCTGGCATCGCCGTCTTCCGCCAGCCAGCCTTTGCGTGAGCGCAGGATGTTGCCGCTGACCAGGTTCGGTGTGCCCAGGCCGCCGGTGTCGCCCCCGTCCGCGGCGACGATGGTCAGGTCCGTGTTCGTGGCCCAGCCACCGCTGGGGCTGTTCGTCCCCGAGTAGGGCGACGGGGAGAAGGTAACCCCCCAGGCTGCGTACTGGCTGTCCAGCGTGTCACCCACCGAGAGGTTCTCGAAGTCGATCAGGTAGCTGCCGGGGCCCAGTGTGGCGGTCGGGCCGGCCGTGTGGCTGCCGCTTCGGATCACCCGCGCCCGGTCTTCGGTCTTGCCCGCGGCATGCACAGGCAGGAAAGCCAGCAGGGCTGCGCCAACCAACGTGGCTTGGAGGCTCGTGCGCAGGATGCTCATCGATTTCCCTCGTACGCTTGCGAAAGACGCGTTCAGTATGGCCGTCGCCAACCCGGGGGGCCGTCGCCCGAATAAGCGTCAGGTTGTCCCGGGCTGCGGCGTGCCTAAGATGCAGCCATGCATCGTTCTCTGACCGCTCTCGCGCTGGCCGGGCTGCTGGCCCCCGTCCATGCCCTGGACCAACCTGAAGCCGCGACGACCCGCACGGAAAAGCAGGGTCAACTGGCCGCGCCTGTCAAGCGCTTCGCGGTGACGGCGGCCAATCCCCTGGCGGTGGACGCTGGCGTGGACATCCTGAAGGCCGGCGGATCTGCCGTCGATGCCGCCGTGGCGGTGCAGGCCGTGCTCGGACTGGTCGAACCGCAGTCCAGCGGCATCGCCGGCGGCGCCTTCCTGCTGCACTGGGACGGCCGTGAGGTGCAGGCCCTGGACGGCCGCGAAACCGCGCCCGCGGCCGCCACCCCCGGCCTGTTCCTGAAGCCCGATGGCAAGCCGATGCCCATCCGGGAGGCCATTTCAAGCGGCCTGTCCACCGGCACGCCCGGTGTGCTTGCGATGCTGGCCGAAGCGCATCTTCGACACGGCAAGCTGCCCTGGGCGCGTTTGTTCGAGCCTGCCATCCGACTGGCGGAGCAGGGCTTTGCGGTCAGTCCTCGCTTGAACGAACTGCTCTCCGGGGAGACGGCGCTGCGCAACGATCCAATCGCCGCGGCCTACTTCTTCGACGCTGCCGGTGCTCCGCTGGCGGTCGGCACCGTGCTGAAGAACCCGGCCTACGCCGCCGTGCTCCGGGGCATCGCCGCGAATGGCGTCAAGGCCTTCTACGAGGGTCCGGTGGCCGTCGACATCGTGCGCCGCGTGAAGGCGCACGCCCGCCCCGGTCTGCTGACGACGGAGGATCTGGCGGCTTACCGGCCGGTGGTGCGCGCGCCCCTGTGCAACGACTGGCGCGCCTGGCGCATCTGCGGCTTCGGGCCGCCGACCTCCGGGCACCTGACGCTGATGCAGATCCTCGGATTGCTGGACACCCAGCCGGCTGCACGGGCAGCCAGCGCCATCACCGCAGACTGGATGCACGCCTACGCCGAGTCCGCCAAGCTGGCATTTGCCGACCGCGCGCAGTTCATCGGCGATCCCGCCTTCGTGACCGCCCCGGGCGGCGACTGGCAGAACCTGCTGTCACTGGCCTACCTGCGCCAGCGCGGCGCGCTGATCGGCCCTCGCGCCAGCGGCATCGCCACGGCCGGGAACCCGGCACCGGTGCAGCAGGCGCTGGCACCGCAGGCAGATCAGCTCGAATCGGGCACCAGCCACATCAGCATCGTCGATGCCCAGGGGCATGCGGTCGCGATGACGACGAGTGTCGAATCGGCCTTTGGCAACCGCATGATGAGCGACGGCGGCACGGGCCTGGCAGGCGGTTTCGTGCTGAACAACCAGCTGACGGACTTTGCGCTCAACCCCGTGGGTGCCGACGGCAAGCCGGTGGCCAACCGCGTGGAAGCCGGCAAGCGCCCGCGCTCCAGCATGGCGCCCACGCTGGTGTTCGACCGCAAGGGCCAGCTGCTGATGGCCGCCGGATCGCCCGGTGGGCCGGTCATCATCCACTACGTTGCCAAGGTCATCACCGGCACGCTGGCTTGGGGGCTGCCGGTTCAGCAAGCTGTGGACCTGCCGAATTTCGGCCATTTCAACAGCGGCTCGCTGATCGTCGAGAACGGCGCACTGTCGGCCGAGCAACTGGCCGACTTGCGCGGCCGCGGTCACCAGGTCGTGGAGACCGACCTCACCAGCGGCCTGCAGGTGCTGCTGCGCGTGCCAGGCGGCTGGGTGGGCGGGGCCGACCCGCGCCGCGAGGGCGTCGTGCGCGGGCAGTGAGGCCAGGCGTCAGCGCCGCTGGCCCAGCAACGCGAGGCCGACGGCCGCGAGCCCGGCGAACAGCAGGCCGCTCCAGACCTCGTAGGGCAGGCCGACAAGCCGGTACGCGGCGGCATCGGCACAGTTGGCCGTCACCATGAAGACCGACGGCCACAGCTCTTCCAGGCCGAGGGCCGTGATGATGCGGTCCGCCAGCCCCATGGCGCAGCTCGCGCTCTGCGAGGCCACCTCGTGCTGGAACACGGCTGCCGTAACACCCGCCGCGCACAGCAGCACGCTGGCCACGATCGCCGCCTGGCGCAACGGGCGCCGGCCGCTGAACAGCCAGCCCAGCAGCGCAAAGCTGCCGATCAGCAGGAAGATGCCCCGCTGCAGCACGCACCAGGGGCAGGGCTTGACCCCGAACTGGTGCTGTGCCACCAGGGCCACCCCCACCGCGGCGAAGCTGATGAACGCCATGCCGGCGAGCACGCGGGCCGGCAGCTTGGAAGGCTGGATGAACATCAGTCGGTGATTTCCGCGATCAGCTCGATCTCGACGCACGCCCCCATCGGGATCTGCGCCACGCCAAACGCGCTGCGGGCGTGCTTGCCGGCGTCGCCCAGCACGGTGGCGAGCAGTTCGGAGCAGCCGTTGGTCACGAGGTGCTGCTCGGTGAAGTCGGGCGTGCTGTTGACCAGGCTCATCACCTTGACGATGCGCACCTTGGCCAGGTCGCCGGTGGCGGCTTGCAGCGTGCCGAGCAGGTCGATCGCGACGGCGCGCGCGGCAGCCTGGCCGGTGGCGGTGTCGACGTCCTTGCCGAGCTGGCCGACCCAGGGCTTGCCGTCTTTCTTGGCGATGTGGCCCGACACGAACAGCAGCTGTCCGGTGCGGGTGAAGGGCAGGTAGGCCGCGGCCGGCACGGCCAGCGGCGGCAGCGTGATGCCGAGCTCGGTGAGCTTGGCCTGGATGGTGGAGGAGGTCATGCGGGGGGAGCGCTGGTGCGCGTTCGAAAAACGCCGGCATGCTACACCCCGACCCAACAGGCGCAGGCCAGGGAGACAGGGTGGCGCAAGGGCGCTGGGGGCCGCGAGCGCTGGGCGCCGCGGGCGGTGGCTGGCTGGCTGGGCTGGCGCTCCTGCACCGGAGCGAACGGCTGCCGACGCACGCCGAGTTCGGCGTGCTCGTGGCCGTGCTCGCCGTCACCTGGGGCTGGCGCCATCGGCACTGGGCCTGGATGGGGCTGTTCGCCGCGGGCCTGGCGTTCTCGCAGGCCGCTTGGCGAGCCGAGCAGCGGCTGGCTTCAGCGCTGCACCCGGCCTGGGAAGGCCGCGACCTTCAGCTCACCGGCCTGGTCGACAGCCTGCCGGTGGCCGTGACGGGGCAGGGCGGCGTGCCGGGGTGGCGGTTCGAGTTCGCGGTCGAGGCGATCGGCCCCACGGGCACTGCCTTGCCGCCGCAGGTGCCGCCGCGGCTGATGCTGCTGGCCTACGACGCGCCGCCCATCACGGCCGGTGAGCGCTGGCGCTTCACCGCACGGCTCAAGCGCGCGCACGGCCTCGTGAACCCGGGCGGCTTCGACGCCGAGCTGTGGCTGTTCGAGCAGGGCCTGCGCGCCACGGGCGTCGTGCGGGCGGCCGAGCGTCTGGCGCCGGCGCCGTGGTGGGCGCTGGACGCGGCGCGGCAGGCCTTGCGCAACGCCATCCGCGCCCGGGTGGCCGACCCGTCGGTGGCCGGCGTCCTGGCGGCGCTCAGCCTGGGCGACCAGAACGCGATCGGCAGCGCCGACTGGGGCCTGTTCCGCGACACGGGCGTGGCGCATCTGCTGAGCGTGTCAGGGCTGCACGTGACGTTGTTCGCCTGGCTCGCCGCGGCCGTCGTCGCACCCCTGTGGCGGCGCAGCCCCTGGCTCTGCCTGCGGGTGCCGGCGCCGATCGCGGCGCGCTGGGTGGGCGTCGGGGCCGCGCTGGGCTATGCCTTCTTCTCCGGCTGGGGGGTGCCGGCCCAGCGCACCGTGCTGATGCTCGCCGCCGTGGCTGTGCTTCGTGGCCCGCAACTGCCCTGGCCGTGGCCGCTGGTACTGCTGGGTGCGGCGGTGGCCGTCACGGCGCTCGACCCGTGGGCCTTGATGCAGCCGGGCTTCTGGCTCTCCTTCGGTGCCGTGGGGCTGCTGATGGCGGCCGGCGGCGACGACGGTCGGGGCTGGCGTGCCCGGCTGCGCGCCGCGCTGCGCACCCAGCTCGTCGCCACCGTGGGCCTCGCGCCGCTGAGCCTGATCTGCTTCTCGCAGTGGTCGCTCGTCGGGCTGCTGGCCAATCTCGTCGCCATCCCGGTCGTGAGCTTCGTGTTGATGCCCCTGGCGCTGCTTGGCGGCCTCGTGGCGCCGCTCTGGGCGCTGGCCGTGCTGGTGACGCACGGCCTGATGGCCTGGCTGGGCTGGCTGGCGTCCTGGCCGGCGGCCGTCTGGTGGCTGCCGGCTGCGCCGGTCTGGGCGCAAGCCTTCGGCCTCGCGGGTGCCGTGCTGATGGTGCTGCGGCTGCCGTGGCGGCTGCGGGGTGCCGGACTGCTGTTGATGCTGCCGCTGCTGTGGCCCGCCGTCGCCGTGCCGCCTGCGGGCGAGTTCATGCTGCTGGCGCCCGACATCGGCCAGGGCAATGCCGTGCTCATCCAGACCGCGCGGCATGTCTTGCTGTTCGACGCCGGCCCGGTCTACGCGCCCGGGGCGGATGCCGGTGAGCGCGTGCTGCTGCCCCTGCTGCGCGCCCTGGGCGTCAGGCGGCTGGACATGCTGATGCTGAGCCATCGGGACACGGACCATGTCGGGGGTGCCGCGGTGCTGATGCGCGGGCTGGCCGTGGCCGAACTGCGCAGCTCGCTGGAGGCGACGCATCCGCTGCAGCAGGCCGGGCCGCCCGGGCGGCGCTGCGAGGCCGGCCAGCAGTGGCAGTGGGACGGGGTGCGATTCGAGCTGCTGCACCCCATGCCCGCGCATTACGCGGCTAGCCTCAGACCGAATGACCTGTCCTGCGTGCTGCGCATCACGTCCGCCAGCGGCCGCCGCGTGCTGCTGGCAGGTGACCTGGAGGCCGAACAGGAACGGGGTCTCGTGCAGCGCGAGCCTGACCTGCGCGCCGACGTGCTGCTGGTGCCGCACCACGGCAGCAAGACCTCGTCCAGCTTGGCACTGCTGACGGCAGTTCAGCCGCGCACGGCGCTGGTCCAGGCGGGCTACCGCAGCCGCTTCGGGCATCCGGCGCCGGCCGTGCTGGCGCGCTACCAGGCGCTCGGCATCCCGGTGGTCGTCACGCCGGCCTGCGGCGCCTGGCGATGGGACAGTGCCACGCGCGCGGCCACCTGCGAACGCGAGCGCGTGCGCCGTTACTGGCAGGACAGCGCCCCGAGCGCGGTCAGCGTGCTGCCGATGGGGCCGGCGCTGCCGGCGCCGGAGGAGGCGGAGGACGCCTGGCCTTGACGGCGCGGCCGAGCTCGATGACGGCCAGCGCGTAGTAGGCCGACCAGTTGTAGCGCGTCACCACCCAGAAGTTCTGCGTGCCCAGCAGCACGGTCGGCGGCTTCTTGGGGCCGTTCTGCAGTTCGATGACGGCCATCGGCCCGTCGTGGTCGCGGGCGGCTTCCGACGGCTGGGCGCCTGCGGCGATCAGGTCCGCCGCGGTGAACGTGGGCTTGATGTCCGGGGCGAGCAGCCGCGCGCGCGCCCGGACGTCGGTCGGCAACTGGATGTGGTAGTGCGTGGTCTGCCCCGGCTTCCAGCCGTACTCGGACAGATAGTGGGCCACGCTGCCGATGGCATCCACCGGGCTGGCCATCAGATCGATGCGGCCGTCGCCGTCGAAATCGACCGCATGCTGGCGCCAACTGCCGGGCATGAACTGCGGCCAGCCGAGCGCGCCGGCATAGCTGCCGCGCACCTCGGCCGGGTCCAGGCCGTTCTCGCGGCAGAGTTTCAGGAACTCGGCCAGCTCGTGGCGGAAGAACGCCTGACGCTCCGCGGCCCGCGGATGTTCGGTGGGGAAGTCGAAGGCCAGAGTGGCCAGCGCATCCAGCGCCTTGAACCCGCCGGTCATGCGGCCGTAGAAGGTCTCCACGCCGATGATGCCCACGATGATCTCGGCCGGAACGCCGTACCGGCTCTCGGCGCGGGCGAGCGCGTCGGCATGTTCGGCCCAGAAGGCCACACCGGCCTCCAGCCGCCGGGGCTCGATGAAGCGGTCGCGGTAGGCCGTCCAGTTTTTGGCCGTGCCGACCGCAGCCGGCAGGATGAGCTGCTTCACGCGCGGCAGGTCCAGCGCCTGGCTGAGCTGCTCGCGCAGCGCGGCGGCATCCCATTGCTGGCTGGCGGCCAACTCGTCGGCGAAGGCCACGAGCGCCGGGCGCGGGCCGAGCGGCTGCGCTGGGGGCAGGGGCTTGACGTGCACCGGCTTGGCGTGGGCAGATGCCAGGCAGGCGGTGAGGATCAGGGCGGCGCCGAGGCGCGAGGTCAACGAGGTCATCGGGAGAAAGCGCGAGTCAGGTGACGGGCCAGGCCGTCTCAGGCGCGCAGCATACGGGCGGCGGCCCGCAGCTCGCCCCAGGGCGGTGGCTCGGCATCGGGCGCATAGCGGGCCCGCTCCAGCCGCTCCAGCCACTGCGCGGCGGGCTCTGCCTTCTGCCCGTGCTGGCGGCGCAGGTTGCGCGCCCACGCGGCCGGGCTTTCATGGGCCGGCAGCACGACGCCCGCCCGCCGCAGCAGGGCGGTGATGCGTGCGCGCTGCCGGCTCCAGGCATCGTGTGGGCGGCTGCTCCAGCGGATCCAGGCCGCACCGGCCAGCGCCAGCACGAGGATGACGCCGGCCAGCGCCTGGCCCAGCGCCGTCCAGTCGGGCTGGCTGAAACCCAGGCGCTTGAGCAGATCGAACTGGTTCTGCCGCGAGTAGTTCAGCACGAGCTGCTGCCAGCGGTTGTTCAGCGTCTCCCAGCCGGTGCGCAGCGCACGCCACAGGGTCGGGTTGAGCTGGCCCAGCACACCGGGCTGCGGGCGCAAGGCGACGCCCTGGCTGACGCGGTTGGGGGCGACGGCCGCCGTGGGATCGCTGCGCAGCCAGCCTTTGCCCTCGACCCAGTACTCGGCCCAGGCATGGGCATTGGCGTTGCGCACGACGAGGTAACCATCCTGGGGTTCCGGGTCCCAGCCCTGGAAGCCGGTGACGATCCGGGCGGGCACGTCCATCGCCCGCATCAGCACGACGAACGCCGAGGCGAAGTGCTCGCAGAAGCCCAGCCGACGGTCGAGCCAGAACTCATCGATCACGTGCGGGGTGGTCTCGCCGTAGCGGCCGGGGGTCAGGGTGTAGACGAAGTCGGCGCTGCGGATGTGCGCAAGCAGCGCTGCGGCCAGGGCCTCGGCCCGCGGCCCGGGGGGCAGGTTGGCGAAACGGGGTTCGGCCGCCAGGGCGGCCGCCCACGCCAGCGTGCGGGGGTTGCGGCTGGGAGGCAGATCGACATCGACGGCGCGCTGGATCCGGTTGCGCCGCTCGCCGACCAGCCAGCCCAGATGAGCGGTGGCCTGCAGGCGCACGCGCTCCGTGATCGGGCGCGGGGCCAGCCACTGCATCTCCGGGCCCCGCACGAGCGTCAGGTCGGGCAGGGCGAGTTCGGCGCCGACCCGGCCCGGGCTCATCTCCAGCAGCGGCAGCACCGGGATGCGCAGAGGCTCCAGCGTCATCTCGTAGCTCAGCGCCGGCCCGCGGGTGGCGATGTCGTCGCGGCCGCGCAGCCAGCCTTCGCTGACGCGCGGGTCCGGGGCGCGCCAGGTCTTGCCGTCGAAGCGCGTCAACACCGGCCCGCGGAAGTAGCGCTGGTCCGGCGGCGGCAGGGGGCCGTCGAAGCGGACGCGCATGGCGATGCTGTCGTCGTTCGCGATCTCGTTCATCGCCCCGAACTCCAGCTGGTTGGACAGCCCGGTCTTGCCGATGGCCTCCGTCGGCACGCCCCACAGCGGCGCGATCCGCGGGAAGAGCACGAACAGCAGCACCATCACCGGCAGGCCGAGTGCCGTCGTGCTGGCGGCGCGACGTGCGGCGATGCCGATGCTGGGCAGGCCGTTGGCATCGGTCGAGGGCATCTGGGCGAGCACCACGGCCGCAAGCAGGCCCCACAGCGTCAGCAGCGACCACACCGCCATCAGCAGGGCCTGCGAGTACAGGAACTGCGTGAGGATCAGGAAGAAGCCCAGGAAGAACACGACAAAGGCGTCCCGCCGGGCGCGCAGCTCCAGCGTCTTCAGCGCCATCAGCATGACCAGCAGCGTGATGCCGGCCTCGCGGCCGATCAGGGTGCGAAAGGTCAGCCCGGTGAGGCCGGTGTACAGCACGATGATGAGTGCCAGCCACCACCGGCTGGGCAGCGTGCGCTGTTGTGCGGCGATGACGGCCCGCCACCCCAGCATCAGGGCCGTCAGGGCTGAACTCCACAGCGGCAGGTGGTCGGCGTGGGGTGCGATGACGGCGGTGATGACGGCCAGCAGGAAATAGCTGTCCCGCGTGTCGCGAGGCAGCCGGTTCCACCAGCGGGCCAGCGCCGTCATGCGCCGAACCCCGCCAGGGTTTCGAGGCAGGCCTGGCGATGCGTCAGGCCGAGCGAGGGCGCGATCTCCTGCCCGGCCAGTCGCAGGCCATAGGGTTGCCCCAGGCGCTCGGCTGCCAGCACCCAGGCGGTCAGCCGCGACAGCCGGGCTTCGACATCGCGGCCCTGGGTGTCCCGCCAGTCCAGCCACAGGTCACGGGCCAGCGGCGCCTCGGTCTCGCGCACCCACGGGGTCAGGCCCTGGTCCAGCGCCAGCGCCGACTTGCGCCACAGGATCTGCTTGAGCGAGTCGCCCCGCCGGTAGCTGCGCACGCCGGAGAAGTCGGTGCCCCGCGCACTCTGCCGGTTGGAGGCCGCCTCGCCCGCACCGGCCTCGGCCTGCGCCGGGAAGGGGGGCGGCGCGACTTCCGGCTGCGGGTAGACCCACACCGCACTCGCCGGCCGCCAGTAGCTCCATGCGCGGAAGAAGCCGAGCGGGAAGCGTGTCGTGACGATCAGGCGCGGCAGCGCCTGCAGACCGCGCCGCGTGGCGGGCAGCCGCAGCTTGAGCGTGGCATGGCCCAGGGCCGGTACGTCCACCCAGGCAGGCTCGGTGGCGCCGGTGTCCAGCTGCGCACTGACGGCGATGCCGAAGCGCGCGCGGCCGCGGTTGTGCAGGCGCAACTCCAGCACGTACTCGTCGCCGGCATGCACGCCCTCGGGCGACTTGAGGTCCATCTGCAGGCCACGCAGGTTGCCATGGGTCGTGTGCATCGAGGCCAGCCCGGCACCGGTGAGCGCGAAGGTCAGCGCATAGCCCAGGCTGATCTGCTCGTTGATGCTGGCCAGCAGCAGCACCCCCAGCGTGCAGCAGAAGGCGATGCCGGCCCAGGTGGGCACGATGTAGACGTTGCGCTGTGTCGTCTCGTGGGTGTCGGCCGGGGGCTGGCGAGATTGCCACCACGCCTGCCAGCGCTGGCGAACCGCCGGGATCATGGCAAGGGAATGGCCTCGATCATCGCGCGCACCTGCTCGCGCGCACCACGCCCGGCGCCGGCGCGCGGCTGCAGGCGGTGGGCGATGGTCTGGGGCAGGATGGCCTGGATGTCGTCGGGCGACACGAAGTCACGACCCTGCAGCAAGGCGCGGGCGCGGGCGGCGCGCAGCACGGCCAGGCCCGCGCGGGGCGACAGGCCCTCGGTGAACCACTGGCCCGAACGAGTCGCGGCGATCAGGGCCTGGAGGTAGTCCAGCAGCGGCGGCGCGGCGTGGATGGCCTTCACGGCGGCCTGCACCGCCAGCAGCTCGGGCGGTGTCATCACGGCCTGCAGGCCCTTGAGCTGCTCGCGGCTGTCGCCGCCCATCAACAGCTCGCGCTCGGCGGCGGCATCGGGGTAGCCCAGCGAGATGCACATCAGGAAGCGGTCCAGCTGCGATTCGGGCAGCGGGAAGGTGCCGAGCTGCTCGCTCGGGTTCTGCGTCGCGATGACGAAGAAGGGCTGCGGCAGCGGGTGGCTCACGCCTTCGATGCTGACCTGGTGCTCTTCCATCGCCTCCAGGAGCGCGCTCTGCGTCTTGGGGCCGGCGCGGTTGATTTCGTCGGCCAGCAGCACCTGGGCGAAGACGGGCCCGGGGTGGAACACGAAGCCGCCTTTCTCCCGCTCGTAGACCGACACGCCGAGCAGGTCGCTGGGAAGCAGGTCGGCCGTGAACTGCAGGCGGGAGAACTTCAGGCCGAGAGAAATGGCCAGCGCGTGGGCGAGCGTCGTCTTGCCCACGCCGGGCAGGTCCTCGATCAGCAGGTGGCCGCCGGCGATCAGGCAGGCGAGGGCATCGGCGATCTGGGTGGGTTTGCCCTTGATGACCGTGCTAATCTGGGTTTGCAGGGTTTGCAGTTGCGCCGACAGGCTGCGTGATTGCGTCGTCATGGCCCTGACCATAGCAAGAGACAACGGTCCGTGCCCACCGCGTTTTTCAATCCCCCCGAGTGCCGCCGCCACGACATGGGCGAGGGCCACCCCGAATGCCCGCAGCGGCTGGCCGCCATCGACGACTGGCTGATCGGCTCCGGCCTGAACCAGGCGCTGCAGTACGTGCAGGCCCGCCCGGCGGACCTGCAGGATGTGGAACTGGCCCACACCCATGGCTACGTGGCCGAGATCGGGGCGCGGCTGAGGGACTGTGCCGAGCGCGGCGGGCACTTCGCCGTCGACCCGGACACCTCGGCCAATGCGCACACCTGGTCGGCTGCGCTGCATGCAGCAGGGGCCGCCGTGCAGGCGACCGATCTCGTCATCGACGGCGCCGCCGACAACGCCTTCTGCTCGGTGCGCCCGCCGGGGCACCATGCCACGCGCGACCAGAGCATGGGCTTCTGCTTCTTCAACAACGTGGCCATCGCCGCCCGCCATGCGCTCGACCGGCGCGGACTCAAGCGCGTGGCGATCGTCGACTTCGACGTCCACCACGGCAACGGCACCGAGGACATCATTGCCGGTGATGACCGCGTGCTGATGGTGAGCCTCTTCCAGCACCCGCTCTACCCGTACAGCGGCGCGGTGCCCAAGGGCACGAACATGGTCAACGTGCCCCTGCCGGCCTACACGCGCGGCGGCGAGGTGCGCGAGATCGTCGAGGCCATGTGGCTGCCGGCGCTGGAGCGCTTCAAGCCGCAGATGATCTTCATCTCGGCCGGCTTCGATGCCCACCGCGACGACGACCTGGGCCAGCTCGGGCTGGTCGAGGCCGACTACGAGTGGATCACCCTCAAGCTCAAGGACGTGGCCGCCCGCCACGCCAAGGGCCGCATCGTCTCGGTGCTGGAGGGGGGCTACAACCTGCACGCGCTGGCCCGCAGTGTGGGTGTGCATCTGCGCGCGCTGGCTGACGTCTAATCCGGTGTCCTGATTTCCGCGCCCCGGACGAGCGGGTGCGGCGCTTCCATGAATCCCATGCATCAACCCCTGAGCCTGAACGAACTGCAGGCGCTGCTCTCCCGTGTCTTCAGCCCCGACGCCCTGGGTGAATGGGCCCTGCTGCTGGCCTGCCTGGCGATCGCCGGCGCGGTCAGCTGGGCGCTGGCGCGCGCGGTGACGCAGCGGGTCAACAGCGTCTTCTTCGGTGAGCGGGTCATCGATGGCGCGCTCTTCCCGCTGCTGGCGCTGGCGCTGGCCTTCGGCGCGCGGCGGCTGCTGCCGCTGTGGGGCCTGGCGCCGGCGCTGTTCAAGCTGGCGCTGCCGGTGCTGGTGTCGCTCGCCGTCATCCGGGTGATTGCCCGCGTGCTGGCGGCCGCCTGGCCCAACTCGGCGCCGATCCGGCTGGTCGAGCGCCTGGGTTCCTGGGCGGTGTGGATCTGCGCGGTGCTGTGGGTGACGGGCCTGCTGCCCGTCATCATGGACGAGCTGGACGACATCGGCTGGAAATTCGGCACCGTCAAGCTCACGCTGCGCAACCTGATCGAAGGCGGGCTCACGGCCGCCCTGGTGCTGGTCGTGGCCTTGTGGATTTCCGCCGGCATCGAGTCCCGGCTGATGCGCCGCGAGACGATGGACCTGTCGATGCGCAAGATCGCCGCCAACGCGATCCGCGCCTTGCTGCTCTTCGTCGGCCTGCTGTTCGCGCTGTCGGCGGCGGGCATCGACCTGACGGCGCTCGGTGTGCTGGGCGGGGCGCTTGGCGTGGGCCTGGGCTTCGGTCTGCAGAAGCTCGCGGCCAACTACGTGAGCGGCTTCGTGATCCTGGCCGAGCGGTCCCTGCGCATCGGCGACATGGTCAAGGTCGACGGCTTCGAGGGCCGGGTGACCGACATCAAGACCCGCTACACCGTGATCCGCTCGCTGGGTGGCAAGGAAGCCATCGTGCCCAACGAGCTGCTGATCACGCAGCGTGTCGAGAACTCGTCGCTCGCCGATCCACGGGTGCTGTTATCCACGGTCGTGCAGGTGGACTATGGCTGCGACGTGGATGCCGTGATGGCCGCGCTCGCGGCGGAGGTCGTGCAGGTGCCGCGGGTGCTGAGCGACCCGCCACCGGCCGTGCAACTCACCCGTTTCGCCGACAGCGGCCTGGAGCTGAGTGTGTTTTTCTGGATCGGAGACCCGGAGAACGGCAGCGGCGGTGTGCGTTCCGACGTGAATCTGGCGATCCTGCGCACGCTGCACCGGCTGGACGTGGAGATTCCGTACCCGCAGCAGGTGCAACGGCAGCCCAGATCCGAGGCGGGGGCCGTGCCGGCGCGGTGATCGGGGGCCGCTGCTGACGGGTCAGACCTCGGTGCCGTACACGATGAAGCCGTCGTGGCGCGCGACCTGCTCGTACAGCGCGCGGCCCGCCGCGTTGGTGGTGTGGGTCTGCCAGTAGACGCGCCGGCCGCCGGCGGCCTGCACCGCGGCGTACACGCCCTGGATCAGCGCCCGGCCGATGCCCTGTCCGCGGGCTTCGGGGGCGGTGAACAGGTCCTGCAGGTAGCAGGTCGGTTCGATGCGCGTGGTGCTGCGGTGAAAGAGGTAGTGAACGAGGCCGAGCAGGCGTCCGTCAGGGCCGGCGGCGACGAGCGCGTGGATCGGTTCGTAGGGGTCGAAGAAGCGGCCCCACGTGGTTTCCGTGATGGCAGCGGGCAGGGCCGTCTCGCCGGATCGGCCGTAAAAGGCGTTGTAGCCGTCCCAGAGCGGCTGCCAGTCGGCGCGGTCGGTGCGCAGGAGGGGGCGGATCGTGACGGTGTTCATCGTGAAGCATTGTGGAGCCGATGCCTACATTGGCTACACGTTTGGCGCACAGCATCCTGGGGGTCGATCACTCACCCAGGATGCATGATGAAAAACGCCTTCTACGCCACGGTGCTGCTGGCTTCCGCCGCTGCGTTTGCCCAGCCTCAGGGCGGCCCGCCGCCTGACGGTGAACACCGCGGCCCGCCGCCCGAGGCGCTGACGGCCTGCAAGACCGCCAAGGCCGGTGCCGAGTGCAGCTTCAGCGTCGGCGACCGCACGATGAAGGGCAGTTGCTGGGCGCCGGAAGGCAAGCCGCTGGCCTGCCGACCGAAGGACATGCCGCCGCCGCCGGCCGGCAGTGCGTCGGCACCGCCCCCGAAGCGCTGAGCGGCTGAGGTTCAGGCCGTGGTGACCGGGATGCCGACGGCCTTGCCGGAGGCGATGCGCGCCTGCCAGTCGGCCGGGCCCGTGATGTGGGCGCTGGTGCCGCTGGCGTCGACGGCCACGGTCACGGGCATGTCGACCACGTCGAACTCGTAGATGGCCTCCATGCCGAGGTCGGCAAAGCCCACGACCTTGGCGCCCTTGATCGCCTTGCTGACGAGGTAGGCGGCGCCGCCCACGGCCATCAGGTAGGCGCTCTTGTGGTTCTTGATGGACTCGATGGCCACCGGGCCGCGTTCGGCCTTGCCCACCATCGCGATCAGGCCGGTCTTGGCCAGCATCATGTCGGTGAACTTGTCCATGCGGGTGGCCGTGGTCGGGCCGGCCGGGCCGACGACCTCGTCGCGCACCGGGTCCACCGGGCCGACGTAGTAGATGACACGGTTGGTGAAGTCCACCGGCAGCGGTTCGCCCTTGGCGAGCATGTCCTGGATGCGCTTGTGCGCCGCGTCGCGGCCGGTGAGCATCTTGCCGTTGAGCAGCAGCGTGTCGCCGGGCTTCCAGCTGGCCACCTCGGCCGGCGTGAGCGTGTTGAGGTCGACGCGGCGGCTCTTGTTGTAGTCAGGCGCCCAGTTCACGTCCGGCCACAGGTCCAGGCTCGGGGGCTCGATGTAGCTCGGGCCGCTGCCGTCCAGCACGAAGTGCGCATGCCGCGTGGCCGCGCAGTTCGGGATCATCGCGATGGGCTTGCTCGCGGCGTGCGTCGGGAAGGTCTTGATCTTGACGTCCAGCACGGTGGTGAGGCCGCCCAGGCCCTGCGCGCCGATGCCCAGCGCGTTGACCTTCTGGTAGAGCTCGATGCGCAGCTCTTCCAGTTTGTTCTGAGGCCCGCGCTGCAGCAGCTCGTACATGTCGATGTCTTCCATCAGCGCCTGCTTGGCCAGCAGCGCGGCCTTCTCGGCCGTGCCGCCCACGCCGATGCCGAGCATGCCCGGCGGGCACCAGCCGGCGCCCATGGTGGGCACGGTCTTGAGCACCCAGTCGACGATGTCGTCACTCGGGTTGAGCATGTAGACCTTGCTCTTGTTCTCGGAGCCGCCGCCCTTGGCCGCGACGATCACGTCCACGGTGTTGCCGGGCACGACCTCCATCTGCACGACGGCCGGTGTGTTGTCCTTGGTGTTCTTGCGGGCAAAGATGGGGTCGTCCAGGACGCTGGCGCGCAGCTTGTTGTCCGGGTTCAGGTAGCCGCGGCGCACGCCCTCGTTGACGGCGTCCTCGATGCTGCCGGTGAAGCCTTCCCAGCGCACGTCCATGCCGATCTTCAGGAAGACGTTGACGATGCCGGTGTCCTGGCAGATGGGGCGCTTGCCCTCGGCGCACATGCGACTGTTGGTCAGGATCTGCGCGATGGCATCCTTGGCAGCGGGCGAGGCCTCGGACTCGTAGGCGCGCGCGAGGTGGGCGATGTAGTCGGCGGGGTGGTAGTAGCTGATGTACTGCAGCGCGGCGGCGACGCTGTCGACCAGGTCGGCGTACTTGATCGTGGTGCTCATGGTGTCCCGAGGGCTCGATGTGGAATCGGACCGGATTATCGGGGAGGGTGCCTGACGCCAAGCTTGGCCGGGACCGGACCGTCAAAGAGAACGCCCCCCGGCAACTGGCGCTGCCGGGGGGCGTGTTCAGCGGGTCAGCCGTTCACCGCCACGCAGGGCGGTGAGACGAGCCGGCGGCTCAGGCGGCCTTGCGGCGGCGAGCTGCGGCCAGGCCGGCGATGGCCAGCCCGACCAGGGCGATGGAGCCCGGCTCCGGCAGGTTGCCGACCGAACCCACCTTGACGGAGGCGAAGCGCAGCGTGCCGCCGGCGACCAGGAACTCGCCGAAGCCGTCACCGAAGAAGGTGATCTTGCTGAACGTGCTCGACGAGTCGATGGCGCCGATGAAGTTGGTGAAGCTGCCGAACTGGGCATAGCCGGGGTTGTCGTTGGCGCTCAGGGCGTTGGCCGGCAGGGTGGCTGCGCCGCCGTCGAAGGCGATCCACAGGCCCGAGCCTTGGGCGCCCACACCGTAGGCGTTCTGGACGGCCGCGGAGCGGTTGCCGCCCGTGCAGCAGGTGGCCCAGTCACCGATTTCGAAGCCGAAGGCGTTGACCGGCGACGAGAAGGTGAAGGTCAGGCCGCTGTGGTAGCCGTCGATGTCCGGCTTGCCGTTTGCGCCGCCGCCAGCGCCGCCTGCCGTGCTCGGGCTGATGTCCCACACCGAACCAGACAGCGACTGGCCGTTGCTGCTGTAGCCGCCGCCAGCGGCAGCCGCCGAGCCGTCGAGCGTGCGCGTCACGGTGACCGTGGCGGCGTTGCCGTTCAGGTCGACGTAGTTGAACACGCTGGCGCCGGTGGTGACCTTCGCGGTCGTGACGGAGGCGCCGGTGCCGGTGATGACGTTGTCGAACGTCGAGATGCTGGGCAGGGCCAGGTTGTAGACCACGGGGGCGGCCATGGCCGACGTGGCGGCCGCGAAGGCCAGGGACACGGCGGTCGCGAACTTTTGGATACGCATGGTTAGATCTCCACTGAGGTGAAAGGCAGGTTAAGAGCCGCAGCCGCTCAAGCAGACACCGTGCCAGCGTTGAATAAGTCAATTAAATCAATCACTTGTGTGTGAACTTGGCATCTTTGGTTCAGGAGGTGTAAGTGGATTCGACATCCCATGATTGAGGTTCTTTGGCATGTCCGTTTTGGAGTAAGCCGGGTGTTCCAGCGTGGCCGCGGCGCGTGGCCCGCAAGGGCTATGCTGGCGGTTGCACAGCTGCAGGAGCGGTTTCGTGACCTTCCGCATCGAACACGACACCTTTGGACCCATCGACGTGCCAGCCCACCGCCTGTGGGGGGCGCAGACCCAGCGATCCCTGCAGAACTTCGACATCTCCGGCGAGCGACAGGCACCTGAACTCATCCAGGCGCTGGCACGTGTGAAAAGGGCATCGGCAGTCGTGAACCACAGCCTAGGTCTGCAGGCCGCGGACAAGACGCAGGCGATCGTGGTGGCCGCGGACGAGGTGATCGCCGGCCTGCACGCGCAGGAGTTTCCGCTTGTCGTCTGGCAGACGGGTTCGGGCACGCAGACCAACATGAACGTCAACGAGGTGCTCGCCAACCGGGCCAGCGAACTGATGGGTGGGCCTCGGGGCGAGGGGCGCCTGGTGCATCCGAACGACGACGTCAACCGCAGCCAGAGCAGCAATGACGTCTTCCCCACGGCCATGCACGTGGCGGCTGTTCAGGCCTTGCAGGAGCGCCTGCTGCCGGCGCTGCGGGCGCTGCGGGCGACGCTCCAGCAAAAGTCCGAGGCATTTGCGGGCATCGTCAAGATTGGCCGCACGCACCTGCAGGACGCCACACCGCTGACGCTCGGGCAGGAAATCTCGGGCTGGGTGGCCCAGCTGGCCCAAGGCGAGCGGCATGTGCAGGCAGCCCTGCCGCATCTGCATGAGCTGGCCCTGGGCGGCACGGCCGTGGGTACCGGACTGAACGCGCCCGCAGGCTATGCCGAGCAGGTGGCGGCGGAACTGGCCCGTCTGACTGGCCATCCGTTCGTGACGGCGCCGAACAAGTTCGAGGCCATGGCGTCCTGCGATGCGCTCGTCCATGCCCATGGGGCGTTGAAGACGCTGGCCGCCAGCATGAACAAGATCGCCAACGATGTGCGCTGGCTGGCCAGCGGCCCGCGCAGCGGCATCGGCGAAATCACGATCCCGGAGAATGAGCCCGGTTCGTCGATCATGCCCGGCAAGGTCAACCCGACGCAGAGCGAGGCGGTGACGATGCTCGCCGCTCAGGTGATGGGTAACGACGTGGCCATCAACATCGGCGGGGCGTCAGGCAACTTCGAGCTGAACGTGTTCCGGCCGATGGTCATCCACAACTTCCTGCAAAGCGTGCGGCTGCTGGCCGACGGCATGGCGAGCTTCAACCGCCACTGCGCCGCGGGCATCGAGCCCAACGAGGCGCGCATTGCGGAGCTGGTCGAGCGGTCACTGATGCTCGTGACGGCGCTGAACACGCACATCGGCTACGACCGTGCCGCGCAGATCGCCAAGAAGGCCCACCAGGAAGGCACCAGCCTGCGCGATGCCGCGCTGGCGCTGGGCCATGTGACGGCCGAGCAGTTCGATGCCTGGGTGGTGCCGGCGGCGATGGTCGGGCGGTGAGCGGCCGCCAGCCCGTCAGTGGTGATCAGCGGGCGGTGCGAGCAGCCGGTCGGTGTAGGCGATGGCGATCGCGGACAGCAGGAAAACCAGGTGAATGACCGTCTGGTAGAGCAGCACCTTGTCCTCGTAGGCTCCGGCGTTGATGAAGGTCTTCAGCAGATGGATCGAGCTGATGCCGATGATGGCGGTGGCCAGCTTGACCTTGAGCACCGAGGCATTCACGTGGCTCAGCCATTCCGGTGAATCGGGGTGGCCGTCCAGGTCCATGCGCGACACGAAGGTCTCGTAGCCGCCCACAATGACCATGATCAGCAGGTTGGAGATCATGACGACGTCGATCAGCCCGAGAACAACGAGCATCAGCACGGTCTCGTTGAGCTTGTCCGGCAGCGAGTCGTACTTGTAGCCGATGCTCTTGACCAGCAGTTCCAGCGCATGCTGGTTGCCGAACGCTGCCTCGATCAGGTGGACCAGCTCCGTCCAGAACTGGTAGACGTACACCGCTTGCGCCAGGATCAAGCCCAGGTACAAGGGCAACTGCAACCAGCGGCTCGCGAAGATCATGCGGGGCAGGGGGCGCATCTTGGGCGGGGTGCTCATGGCGGCAGGGCAGACTGAAGGTCGCGAAAGGCGGCGGATTGTGACCGATCTCACGCCGTCAGGGCATCGTCAGTCGCCCGCCGCACAGTGCACCCAAGCCACTTCAGGAGACACCCGTGAGCACGCTGAACACCTATGCCCCCAGCCCCGAATGGGTTGCCAACGCCCACGTCAAGGGTGAAGCCGGTTATGCCGCCCTGGTGGCCGAGGCCGAGCGCGACTACGCCGGCTACTGGGCCCGCCTGGCGCGTGAACTGGTGACGTGGCAGACGCCGTTCACCAAGACGCTCAACGACAGCGAGGCACCGTTCTTCAAGTGGTTCGAGGACGGCAGGCTGAACGTCTCCTACAACTGCCTGGACCGCCATGTCGAGGCCGGCAAGGGCGACAAGACGGCACTCATCTTTGAAGCGGATGACGGCACCGTCACGCGTGTCACCTATGCCGAACTGCTGGCCAAGGTCAGCCAGTTGGCCAATGCGCTCAAGGCCCGCGGCATCCAGAAGGGCGACCGCGTCGTCATCTACATGCCGATGTCGGTGGAGGGCGTGGTGGCCATGCAGGCCTGCGCCCGCATCGGTGCGACGCATTCGGTCGTGTTCGGCGGCTTCTCGGCGCAAAGCCTGCGTGACCGCATCCAGGACGCCGGCGCCGTGGCCCTCATCTGCGCGGACGAGCAGCAGCGCGGTGGCAAGTCGCTGCCGCTGAAGGCCATCGTCGACGAAGCCCTCGCCGACAACGCCTGCCCGACGCTGAAGGACGTCATCGTCTACCGGCGCACCGGCGGCAGCATCGCCTGGGTGGACGGCCGCGACCTGTGGCTGCACGACCTGATGGCGGCGGCCTCCACCACCTGCGCGCCGGAATGGGTCGAGGCGGAGCACCCGCTGTTCCTGCTCTACACCTCCGGCTCCACCGGCAAGCCCAAGGGCGTGCAGCACAGCAGCGGCGGCTATCTGCTGCATGCGGCGCTCACCACCCAGTGGACCTTCGACCTGAAGGACGACGACATCTTCTGGTGCACCGCCGACATCGGCTGGGTCACCGGCCACAGCTACATCACCTACGGCCCGCTGGCCCTGGGCGGCACCGAGATCGTCTTCGAGGGCGTGCCCACCTATCCGGACGCGGGCCGCTTCTGGCAGATGATCCAGAAGCACAAGGTCAGCATCTTCTACACGGCGCCCACGGCCATCCGCTCGCTGATCAAGGCGGCCGAGACGAACGAGTCCGTGCACCCCAAGAACTACGACCTGTCGTCGCTGCGCCTGCTCGGCTCGGTGGGCGAGCCGATCAACCCGGCCGCCTGGGAGTGGTACCACCAGCACGTGGGCGGCGGCCGCTGCCCGATCGTCGATACCTTCTGGCAGACGGAGACGGGCGGCCACATGATCACGCCGCTGCCCGGCGTGACGACGCTCGTGCCCGGCTCCTGCACGCTGCCCTTCCCGGGCATCCAGGCGGCCATCGTCGACGAAACCGGGAATGACGTGCCCAACGGCCAGGGCGGCATCCTCGTCGTCAAGAAGCCGTGGCCGAGCATGATCCGCACGATCTGGGGCGACCCGGAGCGTTTCAAGAAGAGCTACTACCCGTCCGAGCTCAAGGGCTATTACCTGGCCGGCGACGGTGCCATCCGGGACGCCGAGACGGGCTACTTCACCATCACCGGCCGCATCGACGACGTGCTGAACGTGTCCGGCCACCGCATGGGCACGATGGAGATCGAGTCGGCGCTGGTCAGCTGCACCGAACTTGTCGCCGAGGCCGCCGTCGTGGGCCGCCCCGACGACACCACCGGCGAAGCCATCTGCGCCTTCGTCGTACTCAAGCGCCCGCGCCCGAGCGGCGACGAGGCCAAGGCGATCGCCAAGCAGCTGCGCGACCACGTGGCCAAGGAGATCGGCCCGATCGCCAAGCCCAAGGACATCCGCTTCGGCGACAACCTGCCCAAGACGCGCTCCGGCAAGATCATGCGCCGGCTGCTGCGCTCGGTGGCCAAGGGCGAGTCCGTCACGCAGGACACCAGCACGCTGGAGAACCCGGCCATCCTGGAACAGCTCGGGCAGGCTTACTGATGCGGCAGCGGCCGGATTGAGCCGGCCGCCTGAGCCGTCACTTGAGCGTCAAGACCCACTTGGCCAGCGTCTCGGCCTCGGCCGGCGTGACCTGCGAGTTCGCCGGCATCGGCACCGGGCCCCAGACGTCCTTGCCGCCCTTGATGATCTTCTCGGCGAGCTTCTTGTACGCTTCCTTGTCGTTGGCGTATTTGGCGGCCACATCCTTGTAGGCCGGGCCGACCAGCTTCCTGTCGACCGCATGGCAGGCCATGCAATTCTTTTTCTGGGCCAGATCCAGGCTGGCGAAAGCGGCCGGCGAGGCCACCAGGGCAAGACTGAGCATCACGAACGACTTCATGCGTACCTTTCGAGGCGTTGAACTACAGTGCTCATGAAGATACCTGAAGGAGAGGCTGCATGGGATTCGTGTTGCTGGGCGTGCTGTTCGTCGTGCTTCGCCTGGGCGGCTGGGTGCAGTTCCACAAGGACGACCTGTGGGCCTGGATGATCGTGTTGTCGCCCTTCCTCGGGGCGGTGCTGTGGTGGATGTGGGCGGACAGCACCGGGTACACCCAACGCAAAGCCATGCAGGCCATGGATGAGCGCAAGGCAGCCCGCCGTGAGCAGCACATGGTGAATCTCGGCCAGTCCAAGGGCAGTGGCAAGCATCGCCGCTGATTCACCACTCAGCGCGCCGGGCGTGACGAAAGCCACACCGGGCAAACCCGGGCGTCGACCGAGCCGGGCGGGGCGTTCAACGTGCCCCCACCTGGAGACCTCTGCATGACGCGTCGCCCTTTGTTCCTGGCCCTCGCCGCCCACCTGCTGATCCTTGGCGGCGCTGCCCGGGCGGACCTTCTGAAAGACCCGCAGTGGCAGGCCTGGCTGGATGGCGGCAGGTCGGTCGACCTCGTCCGCGCGGCGCAGGCCCGCGCGAAGGTCCAGCCCGACGACGACCAAGCCGCCGTGGCGCTGGCGATGGCAGCGGTCGACGACAACGATGCAGCACGCCTGGAAGCGGCCGTGCCGGCACTGCAGGCCTGCGTCGACAAGCGCCCGCAGGCCGCGTGCAGCTACGCGCTCGGGCGGGTCTACGGCCAGCAGGCCATGACCGCCAGCGTCTTCAAGATGCCGGGCCTGGCGAGCAAGACCAAGGAGCAGTTCGTCAAGGCGGTGGAACTGGATCCGACGCTCTACGAGGCGCGCGTCGGACTGACCCAGTTCTACCTGATGGCCCCCGGATTCGCGGGTGGTAGCGTGCCCAAGGCCAAGGAATTGGCGGTGGAGGCCCAGGCGCGGCAGCCGGAGCACGCCAAGCTGCTGCGGGCCTTGCTGGCCATGAACGACAAGGACTGGGGCGCAGCCGAGCGTGAACTGGCCAGCGTGAAGCCGGGTGACGATCGCACCGTGCTGCGGGAGTTGCGCGGCAGCTGGTCGCGCCTGGGCTTCGAGTTCATGGAGCAGAAGAACCTGCCCAAGGCGCGTGGCATCTTCGAGACCTTGCAGAAGGACTACCCTGGCCATGCCGTCGGACCCTACGGCCTGGGTCGCGTGCTCACCGAGATGGGCCAGGCCGACGAGGCCGTCAAGTCCCTGGAGCGGGCCCGCACCCTGGAAGGCGCGGAACGCATGCCCATCGACCACCGCCTGGGCCAGGCCCTGCTGGCCAAGGGCGACAAGGTCGCTGCCAAGGCGGCTCTGGAGCGCTTCGTGCAGAACAAGCGCGCCAATCCACGGAACATCGAAGAAGCGAAGAAGCTGCTCGCCGGCCTGGCCTGAGCGCGGCCGCCGGCCGGGCGGGGGAGGGCGCTGGCTATGATGCGCGCCGCTCCTCTGACACCCAGCCATGCTCGTCCACCCGCAGTTCAATCCCGTCGCTCTCGAGGTCGGCCCGCTGGCCATTCATTGGTACGGCATCACCTACCTGATCGCCTTCGGGCTGTTCATCGGGTTGGCCGGCCGGCGCTCGCGCATGCCGCAGCACGCTGCCGTGGGCTGGACGCGGCAGGACGTCGACGACATGCTGTTCTATGGCGTGCTGGGCGTGGTGCTGGGCGGGCGGCTGGGGTACGTGATCTTCTACAAGGCCGACTACTACGCAGACCATCTCGGTGAGGTGTTTGCCGTCTGGAAGGGGGGCATGTCCTTCCATGGCGGTCTGCTGGGCGTCATCGCGGCCATGGCAGTCTTCGGCCGCATGCGCAGGCGCGGCTTTTTCGAAGTGGCGGACCTGATCGCCCCCTGCGTGCCGACGGGCCTGGCCTCGGGCCGCATCGGCAATTTCATCAACGGCGAACTGTGGGGCCGCGCAGCGCCTCCTGATCTGCCGTGGGCCATGGTGTTCCCGCAGGCGCAGGATGGGGGTTTGGCGCGCCATCCGTCGCAGCTCTACCAGTTCTTCGGCGAGGGCGTCTTCCTGTTCCTGCTGCTGTGGCTGTACGCGCGCAAACCACGCGCCACCGGGCAGATCTCCGGGCTCTTCCTGATCGGCTATGGCTCGCAGCGCTTCGTGACCGAGTTCTTCCGCGAGCCCGATGCCTTCCTGATGGATTTCGCCGCCCGCACGGGCCTGAGCATGGGCCAGTGGCTGAGCCTGCCGATGATCCTGGCCGGCGTCGCCATCTTCGTCTGGGCCACGCGCCGCAACCAACGCCCTGCCTGAGCACCGCCATGCGACAGATCTTCTTCGACACGGAAACCACCGGCCTGGAGGCTGACAAGGGCGACCGCATCATCGAAATCGGCTGCGTGGAGATGATCAACCGCCAGCTCACCGGCAACAACCTGCATCTCTACATCAACCCCGAGCGCGCCAGCCACGAGGATGCGCTCAAGGTGCACGGCCTGACCGAGGCCTTCCTGTCGGACAAGCCGAAATTCGCCGAGATCGTCGACCAGCTGCTGGCCTTTCTCGCCGGGGCGGAACTCGTCATCCACAACGCGCCGTTCGACATCGGCTTCGTGAACGCCGAGCTCAAGCGCCTCAAGCGCGGCGTGCTGACCGATCACGTGGCCGGCGTGCGCGACACGCTGCTGATGGCGCGCGACCTTTACCCCGGCAAGGCCAACTCGCTGGACGCGCTCTGCCGCCGGCTGGAGGTGGACAACACCAAGCGCGTGCTGCACGGCGCACTGCTGGACGCGGAGCTGCTGGCCGACGTCTACATCCGCCTCACGCGCGGCCAGGACGCGCTGCTCATGGACGAGCACGGCGACCACGGCGGCGGCGCCGACGGGCAGACCACGGTCGAGGCCGTGGACCTGAGCCGTTTCGAGCTGCCGGTGCTGCGCGCGAGTGAGGCCGAAGCGGCCGCCCACGCGAAGATGCTCGCCGACCTCGACAAGGCTGCCGGGGGCGCCAGCAAATGGCGTTCTCTGGAACCGGCCGAACCCGTGGCATAATCGCGGGCTCCCGACACACGGGGCCGCAAGCCAGGTGCGAACCTGGTGGTTTTCAGGGCGGTTAGCTCAGCGGTAGAGCACTGCCTTCACACGGCAGGGGTCGCAGGTTCGAACCCTGCACCGCCCACCAACTCCCGGTTGGTGACCTGAAGACCAGCGCCCATGAATTCGGGCGGTTAGCTCAGCGGTAGAGCACTGCCTTCACACGGCAGGGGTCGCAGGTTCGAACCCTGCACCGCCCACCAGTCAAGAGCCCCTGCAGGTCAGCGACCCGCAGGGGCTTTTTGCTGCGCGCCTGCAGCGGGTGGGCAAGGCCGGGATGATCGCGGCCGTCGCGTGACAGCCCCCACCGCATGCCAGCCTCCACCAGCGCCTTCAAGGGCAACAAGTCCCACCTCCCCAGCAAGCCCTGCGTGGCCTGCGGCCGACCCATGACCTGGCGCAAGGCCTGGGCGCGCAACTGGGAGGAGGTCAAGTACTGCAGCGACCGCTGCCGCCGGGACAAGCCCGGTCCGAGCGCACCGGATGCCTGAGCCCGTGCGCCACCTCGTGCTCGTGCTGGGCGACCAGCTGGATCTGGACGCCACCGCCTTCGACGGCTTCGACGCGGCCCAGGACGCCGTCTGGATGGCCGAGGTGGCGCAGGAGTCGACCCACGTCTGGAGCAGCCAGCCCCGCATCGCGATCTTCCTCGCGGCGATGCGCCATTTCGCGGGGGCCCTGCGCGAGGCGGGCCGCCCGGTGCACTACCAGCGCCTGGACGACCCGGCCACGCGTGCCGGCCTTGCCGAGCAACTGGCCGCCGACCTGGCCAGGCTGAAACCGCAGGGCCTCGTGCTGACGCGCCCTGGCGACTGGCGCGTGCTGCAGGCCTTGCAGGCGGTGGCCGCCTCAGCGGGCGTGCCGCTGCAGCTCCGCGAGGACCGCCACTTCTACACCACGCCCGCCGATTTCGCCGCCCACGCCCAAGGCCGCAAGGGGCTGCGGATGGAGTACTTCTACCGCGAGCTGCGCAAGCGCTTCGGCGTGCTGATGGACGGCGGCAAGCCGCTGGGGGGCGAGTGGAACTACGACGTCGAGAACCGCGAAGCCTTCGGCCCCGAGGGCCCGGGCTTCGACCTGCCGCAGCCGCCGCGCTTCGAGCCCGACGCGGTCACGCGCGAGGTCATCGCCCTGGTGCGCGAGCGCTTCGGCGCGCATCCCGGCCGGCTCGACAGCTTTGCGTGGCCGCTCACGCGGGCGCAGGCGTTGCAGGCGTTGGATGCCTTCATCCGCGAGCGACTGCCGCTCTTCGGGCCGTACCAGGATGCGATCTGGCCCGGCGAGCCGTGGCTCTATCACGCCCAGCTGTCGGCGGCCCTGAACCTCAAGCTGCTGACGCCGCAGGAGGTCGTTGCCGCCGCCGAGGCCGAGGTGCGCGCGGGCCGCGTGCCGATTGCCAGCGGCGAGGGCTTCATCCGGCAGATCCTGGGCTGGCGCGAGTACGTGCGCGGCATCTACTGGACACGCATGCCCGCCTATGCCGAAGGCAATGCGCTGGAGGCCCACCACGACCTGCCCGCGTTCTACTGGACCGGTGACACGGACATGGCCTGCCTGCGTGACGCCATCGCGCAGACGCTGGAGCACGGCTACGCCCACCACATCCAGCGCCTGATGGTGACCGGCCTGTTCGCGCTGCTGTACGGCGTGGAACCGGCGCAGGTGCATGCCTGGTACCTGAGCGTGTACGTGGACGCCGTGGAGTGGGTGGAACTGCCCAACACGATCGGCATGAGCCAGTACGCCGACGGCGGCCTGATGGCGAGCAAGCCCTACATCGCGAGCGGCAAGTACATCTCGCGCCAGAGCCCGCTGTGCGGCAGCTGCCGCTACCGTCCGGACGAGCGCGTGGGCGAGCGCGCCTGCCCGTTCACGACGCTGTACTGGGACTTCCTGCTGCGCCACGAGCAGCGCTTCGCCGACCATCCGCGCCTGGCGCTTCAGGTGCGCGGCGTGGGCCGCATCGCCGAGGCCGAGCGCGAGCGCATCCGTGCGCAGGCGCAGGCGATCCGGAGCGCACGTTGAACCCGCACCCTTTGCCACCCACCCGCGAGGCTGCACTCGCCCGGCTCGCAGCCGTGGACGCCTCGGCCTATGCCCGGACCCGCAACCACCTCGAAGGTGCCGTGACCGGGCTCTCGCCCTACCTGACCCACGGCCTGCTCAGCGTGCCGGAATGCCTGGCCGCGCTGCGCCTGCCGACGGAACACAAGCTTGTCTACGAGTTCGGCTGGCGCGAGTTCTTCCGGCATGTGTGGGCACACCGGGGCGACGGCATCCTGCGCAGCCTGCACGAGGGGCCCTTGCCCGACAGCGCCTACGCCCGCGAGTTGCCCGACGACATCCGGCAGGGCGCCACGGGCGTGCCGGTCGTCGACCAGGCCGTGCGCACGCTCTACGCCACCGGCACGCTGCACAACCATGCCCGCATGTGGCTGGCGAGTTATGTCGTTCACGGCCGCAAGGTCCACTGGCGCGCCGGGGCCGACTGGCTCTACGCGCACCTGCTCGACGGCGACCTCGCCAGCAACCACCTGAGCTGGCAATGGGTCGCCGGCACCGGCAGCCACAAACCCTACCTGTTCGACGCCGCCAACGTGGCGCGCTTCGCCCCGCGGGCCTGGCACAGCGGCGGCAGTGCGGTCGACCTCAGCTACGAGGCCTGGGACGACTTCGCGCGCAGCCGGCAGCGGTTGCCCGGCGGGCCCGCCGATGCGCCCGCCGTGGCCGAACCGCCGCTGAGGGCGCGACCTGCCCACGGCGAATTGCCCAGCGCGGTGCAGGCCGACGCCGTCTGGCTGGCTCACCCGTGGGCACTGGGCGACCCGCCGCCCGGCGTGCGCGTGATTGCCGTCGTGATCAGCGAAGCCCATGCGCACCAGCCCTGGAGCGAGGCGCGCTGGCACTGGGTGATGACCCGGCTGGCGGCCATGACCGACACCTGCTGGGTCGGTCAGGCCGGCCAGGTGGCGGCCGCCTTGGCCCACGTCGCTCGCGTGCAGACCGTCGGCAATCCGCACATCAACCGCTGGCTGCCGCGGCAGGCCACCGTGGCTGATGAGCCGCTGTACTTCCCTGCGGTGCCGAGGGTTTGCAGCTCGTTCTCGCGCTGGTGGCGCGAGGTCACCCGCTAGGGCGCGGCCGCAGCCGGCTCAGATGATGTGTGCCGCGGCCAGGCCGCCCCACACACAGCCGGCGCCGCCGACCAGGATCGTTGCCCACTCCATCCAGCGGCGCTTGGTCAGCAGCGCAATCGCCGCGACGGCAATGGACACCTGCAGCGCCGTGGTGGCCTGGGCCCAGCGATGGTGCTGGTGCATCTGGGCTTCGCTGAGTTCGTCGAAGTGCTTGGACTCGGCTTCCAGCGCCTCGGCCTTTTCCTTGATCTCGGCCTTTTCTTTCTCGTAGCGCGCGACCTTGTCGCGATACTTGGCCTTCTGGTCGTCGTTGCCGCTCAGGTCCAGGGCCAGCTCTGCCAGGTTCTGCTTGCTGCTCTTGGCCTGGTAGTAGTTCCACTGGTTGCTGGCCTCGGTCTTCTTGATGGCCGCGTCGTTCTTGTAGAGGGCTGCATTGGCCTGCGTGGCACCGCCCATGTATGAGAAGAAGGCGCCCACCGTGGCGAGGATGGCGGTGATGACCGCGAGTTGGCCCGCGAAGCCCTTGGGCTCGTGCTGGGCGGCGTGTTCGAGTTCGTGGTCATGCGGACCGTGGACGTGAAAGCCGTTTCCGGACATGAGTTACTCCTTGCGAAGGTAGTCGACAAAAGCGTAGCGGAGGCCGTCAGCGCTGGTGCGGGCTTCCCGCGAGGCCTCGGTGAAGCGGTCGCGCGGCCAGGCCGGGAAGTGGCGGTCGGCATCAGGGTAGGTGGCGTCCACCTCGGTCAACGCAAGTCGGTCGGCCAGGGGCAGGGCCAAGGCGTAGATCTCGCCGCCACCGATGACGCACACCTCGGGTTCCGGACAGGCGGCCAGGGCCGCCTCCACGCTCGGCACGACCTCGGCACCCGGCAGGTCCGCCAGGCGGCGGCTCACCACCAGGTTGCGCCGCCCGGGCAGCGGCCGAAAGCGCGGCGGCAACGAATCCCAGGTCTTGCGGCCCATGATCACGGGCTTGCCGAGCGTGAGGGCCTTGAACCGCGCGAGGTCGTCGGGCAAGTGCCACAGCAGCGCGTTGTCCCGGCCGATGGCGCCGTCGCGCGCCACGGCCGCCACCAGCGTGATGCGGCTCATACGGCCACCGGCGCCTTGATGGCGGGATGGGGGTCGTAGCCGCTCAGCTCGAAGTCCTCGAAGGCGTAGTCGAAGATCGACGCCGGGCGGCGCTTGATCGTCATCGTCGGGTAGGGCCGCGGGTCTCGCGCGAGCTGCGTCTGCACCTGCTCGACGTGGTTGTCGTAGATGTGGCAGTCGCCACCCGTCCAGACGAAGTCGCCGAGCTGCAGGTCGCACTGCTGGGCCAGCATCATCGTCAGCAGCGCGTAGGAGGCGATGTTGAAGGGCACGCCGAGGAAGATGTCGGCGCTGCGCTGGTAGAGCTGGCAGCTGAGCTTGCCGTCGGCCACGTAGAACTGGAAGAACGCATGGCACGGCATCAGCGCCATCTTGGGCAGGTCCGCCACGTTCCAGGCACTGACGATGATGCGGCGGCTGTCGGGGTTGGTCTTGAGGGTCTTGACGACATCGGCGATCTGGTCGATGTGCCCGCCGTCGGGCGTGGGCCAGGAGCGCCACTGGACGCCGTAGACCGGGCCGAGGTCACCGTCGGGGCGCGCCCACTCGTCCCAGATCGTCACGCCGCGCTCCTGCAGCCACTTGACGTTGCTGTCGCCGCGCAGGAACCACAGCAGTTCCAGGATGATCGACTTGAGGTGGACCTTCTTGGTCGTGACCAGCGGGAAACCGGCGGCGAGGTCGAAGCGCATCTGATGCCCGAACACGCTGCGCGTGCCGGTGCCGGTGCGGTCGCTCTTTTGCACGCCATGCTCGAACACATGGCGCATGAAGTCTTCGTATTGGCGGGGCGTCGTGCTCATGGGGGGCATTGTCCGCGGTTCGGCACGGGCAGCGTCAGCACCAGCGACGCGCCATCCGGGCCCGGCAGCGTCACCTGGCCGGGCAGGGGGGCCAGCAGGCGGGCGCTGCTGGCCTTGTCGAGCACGGCGGCGACGTAGTAGGTCTTGCGGTCTTGGCTCAGGCGGGCCTTGTCCCGGGCCGTCAGCGGCTGGGCGGCGGGTGGCACGGGCGGGTTCATGCCGCCACGGCCGCGGCAGCGGCACCCTCGGTTTCGAGTCCGAACTGCATGGCCGCCAGCTTGGCGTACAGCCCGCCACGCGCGACGAGTTCGTCATGCCGGCCGATGTCGACGATGCGACCGGCCTCCAGCACGACGATGCGGTCGGCCTTCTGGATCGTGGCCAGGCGGTGGGCGATGACGAGCGTGGTGCGGTCCAGCATGGCGGCTTCGAGCGCGGCCTGCACGACGCGTTCGCTCTCGGCGTCCAGTGCGCTGGTGGCTTCGTCCAGCAGCAGCAGCGGCGGGTTCTTGAGCATCGCGCGGGCGATGCTGATGCGCTGGCGCTGGCCGCCGGACAGCCGCACGCCGCGTTCGCCCAGGAAGCTGTGGTAGCCGTCGGGCAGCGCGCGGATGAAGTCGTCGGCGAAGGCGGCGCGGGCGGCGGCCATGACCTCGTCGTCCGTCGCGGTCGGCCGGCCGTAGCGGATGTTCTCCATCGCGGTCGTCGAGAAGATGACGCTGTCCTGCGGCACGAGGCCGACGCTGGCGCGCAGGTCGGCGAGCTTCAGTTGCTGCGTGGGCACGCCGTTGACGCGGATCTCGCCGGATTGCCGGTCGTAGAAGCGCAGCAGCAGCTGGAAGACGGTCGTCTTGCCGGCGCCACTCGGGCCGACGAGGGCCACGGTCTCGCCGGGCTCGATCGTCAGGCTCAGGCCATCCAGCGCCGGTGTGCCGGGGCGTGAGGGGTAGTGGAAGCCGATGCGGTCGAACTCGACGCGGCTGCCGCCCCGCGTGGCCGGCAGCGGTCGGGGCTGCGGCGGGTCGGCGACCGGCGAGCGCGCGTGCATCAGCTCGATCAGCCGCTCGGTCGCCCCCGCCGCACGCAGCACGTCGCCCCACACCTCGGCCAGCACGGCCACGCTGCTGACCAGCAGCGTCACGTAGACCACGGTCTGCCCGAGGTGGCCCGCCGAGATCTTGCCGGCGATGACAGCCTGCGTGCCCTGGTACAGGCCCCACAGCATGGCGCCGAACACGCCGGTGATGATGAAGGCGACCAGCAGACTGCGCACCTTGGTGCGCTTGCGGGCGGTGTCGAAGGCGGCTTCGCTCGCCGACGAGAAGCGACGGGCCTCGGCTGCCTCCTGCGTGTAGCTCTGCACCACGCTGACGGCGTTCAGCACTTCGGCGGCAATGGCCGAGGTGTCGGCCACGCGGTCCTGGCTGGCGCGGGAGAGCTTGCGCACACGACGGCCGAAGTACAGCGCCGGTGCCACGATGAGCACGAGGATGCCGAGCACCTGGCCCATCACGTAGGGGTTGGTGACGACCAGCATGATCAGTGCGCCGGCCCCCATCACCACGTTGCGCAGGCCCATCGACAGGCTGGAGCCGACCACGGTCTGCACGACGGTCGTGTCGGTCGTGATGCGCGACAGCACCTCGCCGGTCTGCGTCGTCTCGAAGAACTCGGGGCTCTGCTTCAGCACGTGGGTGTAGATCGCGTTGCGCAGGTCCGCCGTGACCCGTTCGCCCAGCCAGGTGACCATGTAGAAGCGCGAGGCCGAGAAGATGCCCAGCGCCGCGCCGACAGCGAACATCGCGAGGAAGTGCTCGCGCAAGGCCATCAGCCGCTCGCCGGGGTTGCCGGCCTCGAAGCCGGCATCGATCAGGCCGCGCAGCGCCAGCGGAAAGGCCAGCGTGGCGAGCGCGGCCAGCAGCAGGGTGAGGATGGCGAGCGCGATGCGCAGGCGGTAGGGGCGCAGGAAGGGCGCCAGGCCGCTGAGCGAGCGGGCGTGTTTGGCAGCGGGACGGTCGGTGTTGGAACTCATGGATGCAGGTGGTGGGCCAGCAGGTCGGCCGTGTGGTCGATCTGGGCGTCGGTCAGGTCCTGGTGGCAGAGCAGTTGCAGCACGTGGGTGCGCCAGAGCGCCCCATGGTCGCCGGGGAAGTCGGGCACGCCGGGCCAGATGCGGTCCCAGCGGAACACGGCACAGCCGGCCTCACGCAGCGCGGTGTAGACGGGTTCAGGCGCATTGACCCACAGCGGCAGGACATAAGGCGCCGCGTCGGCCGGCAGCGGCCCCATCAAGGGATGGGCGTTGTGCAGGTGGCTGCAGCGCGCCTGCAGCCGGCCGAAATGGCGGCGGCGGCGCGCCACGATGCGTTCGCGCGGCAGGCCGGTGAGCCAGCGCGTGAGGGCCGCAGGCGCCTGCTCGCTGCGGGCGAGGTCGCAGTCGGCCATCATCTCGGCTTCGGTCATCGGGCGTGGCGTGGCGCCGGCGGTGCCGGGGCGGGGCGGCCCGTTCTTCAGGCGGAACAGCGCACGCAGGCCGGCGTTCAGCCCGGTGAGGCGCTCTTGCTCGCTGCCTCGCTCCAGCAGGTCGACCCAGGCCTTCACCTGGGCCTTGGCGCCTGCCGGCCCCAGCGCCTGGGGCGGGAGCGGCAGGGCGCTGGCGAGCAGGCCGCCTTCGGGGACCGGAAAGAACTTGGACAGGCTCGCCGTGGCCAGATCGCCCCAGTGGCCGACCGCGCGTTCACCGGCCTGCCCGAAGAAGCTGTGGGCGCAGTCCTCCACGAGCGCGATGCCGTGCGCATCACACCAGCCGCGCACGGCCGCGAGGGAGCGCGGCAGGCCGAACAACTGCGCCACGACGAGGGCCCGCGTGCCGGCCGCGGGCGTGATGTCGTCCAGCTGCGGCAGGCCGTCGGCGCCCAGCGGATAGAACTGCACCGTGGCACCCGCCGCCCGCAGCGGGGCCACGAGCGTCGGGCAGTGGTAGCTCGGTGCCAGCACCGTGTCGCCCGTGCCCACGCCCAGGGCCTTCATCGCGGCGAACAGCGCCGCCCGGCCGCTGGTGAGCAGCCGGGTGTGGGGCAGGTCGTCGACGGCGGGCAGGCCCGCGGCGGTCGCGCCGCTGAGGTTGTCCCAGCCGAAGGTCGGCCGGGTGGGTTGTCGTTGGGGCATTGGCGCCGGATTGTGGGTCAGGCCATGGGCGGCTTGCCGATGTAGCCGGTGAGTTCCAGGTAGCCTGCGCCGAGTGGTCGGTTTTGCGGGTCGAACAGTGTGGCAGCACCTTCCCAGTAGACGAGACCGCTGCTGCGGCGCGCGTCGATCTCCTGCGCATCGAAGGCGGCGCTGAGCAGCATCTCGCCCGCCGGGCTCTTCAGCCGCCAGGCCACCGGCCAGCGGGCGCCGGTGGCGGGGCTCGTCCAGTGGCGGGTCGGGGTCATGTCGACCTCCCCGGGCGCAAAGCTCCGGTCGGGCTGCCCCGGCGTGCGCAGGCTGCCGCCCGCCCAGTCGCGGCTGCCGTCCTTGCGGCGAAGCTGGAACAGCGTCAGCGCCCGGCCGTCGTGCAGGTTGATGCCGAGCCAGTCCCAGCCCTGGGCGTCGCCGAGGTAGCGGTCGCTCCATTCATGGTCCAGCCAGGCCCGCCCGGTCAGGCTGTGGCGGCCGCCGTCCAGCGTCAGCGCAGCCTGGGTCAGCAACTGCGGGCGGGAGTAGTAGTTCGAGAACTGCTGGGGCGTGGGCCCCTTGCGGGAGATGCCCCCCTCGCCTTGCAGCAGCGGCGTGTCGGGCGAGGCCAGCTCCAGCTCCAGCGCAAAGCCCGGGCCGTTGAACATCGCCCGGTAGCCATCGCCTTCGCGCTTGAGCGACCAGTCGCGCATCCGCACGTCGCAGTCGCCCTCGCGCGCGCTCACGGCGCCGGGCAGGGTGCGGCTCAGGCGCTGGGTGTGGCGCTGCCGGCGGGCCGTCAGGTCGGACAGCGCCACGTGGCCCAGCAGCAGTTGGCGCGCCGCCAGGGCGCTTGGGTGATCGGCGGCTGCGGGGCCGGGCACGCGGAAGAAGGTGAGCTGGTAGCCGTAGCGCGGCGGCGCACCGTCGCGGTCGCCCAGCAGCCCGGTGAGGTACCACCATTCGATGGCCTGTGCCGGGTGGGCACCGAAGTCGGCCGGGAAGCTCATGGCGGCTTGCGCGAGGCCGGGCCAGGCCAGCGGCAGGGCCGTCAGCAGCAGGGTGCGGCGGTGGATCATCAGGTGTCTTCCCTCACGGCGCGAACCGCATCGGCGCCCAGCGCCTGTCGCCCGGCGAAGGCCGACGCGCCGACGGCCGCGACGAAGGCCAGGCCCACCAGCGCCGCGAGCCGGCCCAGCGGCAGGTGCAGGTCCATGCTCCAGTGAAAACTTTGCGGGTTGACGACAAACACCAGCACGGCGCTCAAGGCCAGGCCCAGGCCCAGTCCGGCCAGGGCGCCCGCACCGCCGGTCAGGCTGGCTTCGAGCAGCAGCAGGCGCATCAACTGGCGGCGTGACAGGCCCAGGTGCCGCAGCAGCCCGAACTCGCGCTTGCGGGCGAGCGCCTGGGCCGACTGGCTCGCGATGACCCCGAACAGGCCCACCGCGAGTGCCACCGCCTGCAGCCAGACCGTGATGGCGAAGCTGCGGTCGAAGATGCTCAGCGACAGCTCGCGCAGTTCGCCGGCGGCTGCCATCTCCAGGTTGTCGCCCGCCAGCCCGCGCACGGCAGCGCGCACGGCGTCCAGCGACGCGTTCGGCGCGAGCCACAGCGCGACTTCGGTGACGGTGTCATCGCCCGAGAGGCGGCGGTAGTCCGCCAGGTCCATCCACAACGCGGTGGCCTGGCGGGAGTAGTCGCGCCAGATGCCTCGGACCTGCAGCGTCACGAGCCGTCCGGTGTCGCGCAGCTCGGCGGTGAACACGCGGCCCACCACCAGGCCGTCGCGATCGCGGGCGGCTTCGTTGACCCACACCGCCACCGCATTCGGTGCCGTCGCACCTGTCCAGCGCTCGACCAGCGGCAGTCCCCCGGCCTCGATCGGCCGGGCCGTGAGCGCCACCGGCTCGGCGCCGGGTGCCAGGCGCAGGCCGGTCGTGCGCTGCGGCGTCGCGCGGGCCGCGCCGGGGAGTCGGTCGAGGCCGGCCACCACGTCCGAGGGCAGCACGGTCTGCGCGCCATTGGCCAGGCGCAGGGTGCTGCGCACGTAGAGGTCGGCCGGCAGGGCATCGTCCAGCCAGTGCATCAGCGACTGCCGGAAGCTGCCGATCATCACCGTCATCGCCACGGCCAGCGCCAGCGCTACCAGCACGCCGGCCAGCGAGCGGCGGGCCTCGGTCGCCTGGTCGCGGCTGCGCTCGCGGGCCAGCAGCAGCAGCGGGCCGGTGGGCAGGTGCGCGAGCAGCGCCGTCAGGCCCCTGACCAGCGCCGGCACCAGCGCGATGCCGCCGAGCAGCAGGAAGAGCATCGACAGGTAAGCCGCGACCGGCGTGTCGCCCCACACCGGCGGCAGCCAGGCCAGGCCTGCGCCCAGCGCCATCAGTGCCCCGCCCGCCGCCGCCGGCAGCGTGCGCCCCGAAGGCAGGCCCAGCCCCTTCAGCACGAGGGCCGGTGCGATCCGGCGCACGGTCAGTGCGGGCGCCAGTGCCGCCACCAGCGCCGCCGCCAGGCCCAGGCCGCCGTAGACGCCGGCCGGCAACAGCAGCGGCTGGTTGAAGAGCAGGTCCGTCGACGAACTCGCCCCGCCGTGCAGGCCCAGGTCGCTGCCCAGGAGCTTGAGCGCGCCCGCGGCCAGCCCCACCCCCAGGGCCAGGCCCAGCCCCGTGCCTACGGTGCCGATGACGGCGCCTTCCACGAGGATCAGCCTCCAGCGCATGCGGGCCGACACGCCCAGCACGCCGACCAGTGCCCACTGCGGCAGGCGCTGCGCGGTGCTGAGCGACAGCACCGCGTAGACGAGGAAGCTGCCGGTGAACAGGGCCATCAGAGCGAGCAAGCCGAGGTTGACGCGGTAGGCGCGGGTGAGGTCGGAGAGCCGGGCACCTTCGTCCTGCGGCGGGCGGGCCTGCCAGCGTTCGGGCAGCCGGGCGGCCCAGGCGGTGGCATCGGTCCCCGCCTGCAGCTGCAGGTCGATGCGGTCCAGGCTGCCCAGCCGGCCGAACACGGCCTGGGCGTCGGCGATGTCGAGCACGCCCAGCGGCGAGTTGCCGGCGGCAATGCGGCCGCCGATTGCGAACTCGACATCACGCGGCGGCGCACCGCCCGGCTGCGGCAGGCGCAGTGTGATGTGCGTGGTGCCGGCCGGCAGGCGGCTGCGCGCGGCGGCGTTCAGGTGCAGCGTCACCGCCGCGACGGCGTCCATCGGTCCACCGTCCAGTTGCGGCGTCAGCTCCGGCGCCAGCGGCCGCCCTTCGGCGGCCGAGGCATAGAGGGCCAGCGGGTCCAGGCCGATCAGGTGCACGGAGATGCCCCGACCAGCGGGGCCGGGCTGCCCGGGCCAGAGGGCTTCGGCTTCGATGACGGGGTTGACGTTGGCGACGCCGGGGCGGTTGAGGACGTCGGTCAGGTCGGCATCGGTGAGGCTGCCGTTGCGGGCTTGCAGCAGCAGGTCCGCCTGACCATTGACGCCGCGGGCGGCACGGGCGAACTCGGCCAGCGCCGCACCGTTGAGCAGGTGCACGCCGAAGGCCAGGGCGACGCCGAGCATCACGGCGAGCAGCGCCAGGGCGATGCGGGTGGGGTGGGCGCGCCAGGCGGGCCAGGAGAAGTGGCGCCAGAGCATCAGCGGGGCAGCCTTCTTTCGCTTCGCGGGCAGTCGGTTGCAAGGCACGGCCCATGCCGGGACGTCGCCCCGGCGGGCGACCTACTTTTTGTGTCGACAAAAAGTAGGCAAAAAACGACCCCCGACCGCACCGCCCTTCGCTTCGCTGCGGGTGCCCTGCGCTGCTCAGGCCTTGAGGGCCCGCGCAAAACTCCCTCCGCTACGCTCCGGTCAGACAGTTGCGCGGAGTCAGAGGTTGAAGTGCGCTGCGCGCACGCCCGCAAGGCCTTCCGCTGCTCGGCGGTGCTCAAGGGGGGAAGACGAAATACCTCAAGCGCCCGGCCTCTGCGGTTGGCAGTGCGGCTGTTCGGCTGTTTGGGCTCTCCCCTTCTAAACCGCCGAGAAGCGCAGCAACCCAGGGCGCGTGCGCAGCACGCTTCAACATCTGACTTCGCCCGGTTGTTTGAGCGCAGCGTAGCGAAGCGAGTTCCGGGCGAGCCCTGGGTTGCGAGCATCGCAGGGGACCCCGAAGCGCAGCGCAGGGGCGGTTTTGCAGGGGCGACTTTTTGCCTTCTTTTTGGTCGCTCAAAAAGAAGGTCGCCCGCCGGGGCGACGTCCCGGCACGGTGCATCGAGTCCAAAGACCGACCGCAAAAGCAGCCCGCAAGATGCCGCTTGACGGCTCACCTCAAGCCTCATGCAACCCCGCTTCATCAAGCCGCAGCCGCCGATCCGCCGCCTGCGCCGCCACCTCCGAATGCGTCACCAGCAAGCACGCCGCACCGACATCGCGCGTGCACTGCCGCAGCAGCGTCAGCACCTCCCCGGCATGCCGCGGGTCCAGGTTGCCGGTGGGTTCATCCGCCAGCACCAGCCGCGGTCGGTGGACGAGGGCGCGGGCAATCGCCACGCGCTGCAGCTGGCCGCCCGAGAGCTGCCGCGGCATGCGCCCGGCCAGACCGGCGAGATCGACGGCCGACAGCATCGCCGCCACGCGGCCGTCGTCCGCCTCACCCAGCAGCCGCAGGGGCAGGGCGACGTTGTCCGCCACGCTCAGGTGGGGCAGCAGGTGAAACGCCTGGAACACGAAGCCCAGTGCCCGACGCCGCAGCGCCGAGCGGCCTTCGTCGTCGAGCGCGCGCAGGTCGGCGCCGTCGAGCACGATCTGCCCGGCGTCGGCCTCGTCCAGGCCGGCCAGGCAGTTCAGGAGGGTGGATTTGCCGCTGCCCGACTCGCCGAGCAGGGCCACGATCTCGCCGGGTTGCAGGTCGAGGTCGACCCCGGCAAACACCGCGACCTCTCCGTAGGACTTGGCCAGGCCGCGCGCACTCAGAAGACTCATGCCCCGGATTCTGGCCCCTTGCGCAATGCCCCCGCCCGGCCCTTGGGCGGATCGAGCTTGACGCCGCGGCGGGTCAGGGCCTCGCGCAGCAGCAACTCCGCCTGCGCATTGGCGCTGCGCAGCTCGCTCGCTGCCAGCCGCTCGACCTCGGCCCACAGGGCCGGGTCCACGCGCAGCGGGAAGGCCTTCTTGTCGGGGCTGGCCATCAGTCGTGCGCTCCTGGGCGCCGCGGCCGGCGCCGCGGTGTCGCTTCATCCGTGGGCGGCGCCGGGAACGCCTGATGCAGGCGCCACACCGCGCTCGCGAGCCCGGCCAGCCAGAGCGCGCCGAGGCACCAGCCCACCGCCTGCGGCGGCTGCGGCCAGTCGGGGTGGGCGTCCAGAAGCACGACCACGTGCGAGCCGGCCGACATCAGCAGCACCATCACGCCGAGGCCGGCGACATGCTCGCCCACGCGCGCCAGCGTGGCCTCGCGCCGGGGCTCAGCCATCCAGTAATCGCGGTGCGGCAGCTTCACCTGCCCCGGGGCGACGCGCCCCAGCCAGGTCACGAAGGCCTTGCTGCACAGCAGGGCCGTGGCCAGCGGCAGCAGCATCGTGACGATGAACGCCGTCCGGGACATCGCCTTGCCGGGGTCACCGACCTGCGCCGGCAGCCACGGGGCGCTGCCCACGATCAGGGCGGCGGTCAGCAGCCACACGGCCAGGAAAAGGCGGCTCATGCGCATGGCCGGGCCTCAGGTGTAGAGCGTGCCCGTGTTGACCACCGGCTGCGTCTCGCGGTCGGAGCACAGCACGACGAGCAGGTTGCTCACCATCGCCGCCTTGCGCTCGTCATCGAGCACGACGATCTCGCGTTCGCTCAGGCCCTGCAGCGCGGTCTCGACCATCGTGACCGCACCCTGCACGATCTTGGCGCGGGCGCCGATGATGGCCTCGGCCTGCTGGCGGCGCAGCATGACCTGGGCGATCTCCGGCGCGTAGGCGAGGTGGCTGATCTTGGCGTCCAGCACGTCCACGCCGGCATCGGCGAAGCGGGCCTGCAGCTCGGCACGCAGGGCTTGGGCGACGGCGTCCTGGCCGCCTCGCAGCGTCACGGCGTCGGGCTCGCCGTCGTCGTTGGCGTGGTCGTAGGCATAGCAGGCGGCCAGATGGCGGATGGCGGCCTCTGCCTGCACCCGCACGTAAGCCTCGTAGTCGTCGACCTGGAAGAGGGCCTGCGCGGTGTCGCGCACTCGCCAGACCACCACGGCGGCGATCTCGATCGGGTTGCCGCGCTGGTCATTGACCTTCAGCACCGGCGCATTCAGGTTGCGGTCGCGCAGGGAGACACGCTTCTTGAGCGCGAAGGGGTTGGCCCAGCGCAGGCCGGCGCCGCGGTCGCTGCCGATGTAGGCCCCGAACAGCGTCAGCGCGGCCGCCTGGTTCGGGTTGAGCATGTACAGGCCCGCCAGCGTCAGGCCGCCCAGCACGGCCAGCGGGATGCCGATCAGGGGGACGCCGCGGGTCAGCAGCGCCAGGCCGAGGCCGCCCAGGGCCAGGCCGACGGCGGCCATCAGGTAGCCGTTCCCGGCGCGAGCGGCCTGCTCGCTGATGACCGGGCGCTTGTCAGAAGAGGTGGACATGGATGAACCTGTCTCAAAAGTGAATCAAAGTGATATCACTTTAGGCGGACTTGACCGCAGCCGCAAGCGGTTTTTTTCACCCCATCAGGCGTTGGAGGCCGGCGAGGAGTTCGGGCAGCGGCTGCGGGCCATCGCAGGCGACCACCTGGCGGCGGGGCATGCTGCGCAGCCACGTCACCTGCCGCTTGGCAAGCTGGCGGGTGGCCGCGATGCCGCGCTCGCGCAGGTCGGAGAAATCGCCGGCGTCCAGCGCTTCCCAGACCTGGCGATAGCCGACGCAGCGCATCGAGGGCAGCGCCAGGCTCAGGTCGCCGCGCTTGCGCAGCGCCTTCACCTCGTCGACCAGGCCTTGCGTCAGCATCGCGTCGAAGCGTTGGGCGAGCCGCTCGTGCAGCCAGGACCGGTCGCTCGGTTCGAGCGAGAACAGCGGCCAGTCGACGCCCTCGTCGCGCGAGGCGGCATGCAAGGCGCTGAGCGGCTGGCCGGTCAGGCGGATCACCTCCAGCGCGCGCTGGATCCGCTGGCTGTCGTTGGGGGCGAGGCGTGCGGCGGTGGGCGGGTCCAGGCGCGCCAGCTCGTCGTGCATCGCCGGCCAGCCGCGTTCGGCGGCCTCGGCATCGATCGCGGCGCGCAGGTCCGCGTCAGCCTGGGGCAGCGCAGAGAGGCCGTCGAACAGCGCCTTGAAGTACAGCATCGTGCCGCCCACGAGCAGCGGCAGGCGGCCGCGGGCGGTGATCTCGGCGGCCAGCCGCTTCGCATCGCGCACGAATTCGGCCGCCGAGTAGCTGTTGGTGGGTTCGAGGATGTCGATCAGGTGATGCGGCACCGCGGCCTGTTCTGCCGCGGTCGGTTTGGCCGTGCCGATGTCCATACCGCGGTAGACCAGCGCGGAGTCGACACTGATGATCTCCACCGGCAGCACCTCGGCGATGGCCAGTGCCGCCGCCGTCTTGCCGCAGCCGGTCGGGCCGGCGAGGCAGATCGGTGCGCTCAGAACCGCTCCCACGGCGCGAGGTATCGCCACTGGCCGACCGGCAGGTGGCCCAGCGGAATTCGCCCGATGCGCACGCGCTTGAGGCCCACGACCTTCAGGCCGACCAATTCGCACATGCGGCGGATCTGGCGCTTCTTGCCCTCGCGCAGCACGAAGCGCAGTTGCTGCTCGTTCTGCCAGCTGACCTTGGCGGGCTTGAGCAGCTCGCCGTCGAGTGCCAGCCCGTGGTTCAGCAGCGCGAGCTGCTCGGGTGCCAGCGCCGCATTGGGCAGCGTGCCCTCGGGCACCGGGTGCCCGACGAACTCCACGCGCACCAGGTATTCCTTCTCGATGTCGGAGTCGTCCCCGATCAGGGCCTTGGCGATGCGCCCGTCCTGCGTCAGCACGAGCAGGCCGGTCGAGTCGATGTCCAGCCGGCCGGCAGGCGCCAGGTGGCGGTGGTGGTTCGGATGCGGCTTGATGCCGGACGGGTCGTCCTTCCAGCGGTTCTCGGGCTGGAAGAGCACGACGGCGGGCTCGTAGCCGTCTTCGGCCTGGCCGGAGACGTAGCCGATGGGCTTGTGCAACAGCACCGTGACGAGCTGCGACTGTGCCTGCCGGGCCGCGGGGTCGATCTCGATGCGGGCGTCCGGCCCGACGCGCTGGCCGAGCACGGCGACCTGGCCATCCACGCGCACCCAGCCGGCGGCGATCCATTCATCGGCTTCGCGCCGCGACGCGAGCTTGAGCTCGCTCATGCGCTTGGACAGGCGCTCGCCGTCCTCCGACTCGGCCTGGCGCACCGGCGCGCGGCGCGCGGGCTGCGGACGGGCCTCGAACTCGGGCGGGCGGTTGGACGAGCGGCGCTGGTCCACGCGCGGGCCGCGCTCGGGGCGGGGCAGGTCGTCCCCCCGCGGTGCGGCCGGTCGCTCGGGCGTGAACGCCGCCGGCTTCGGGCCCGGGCGGCGGTCGTCGAAGGCGGACCGCTCGGTGCGCGCCGGTCGCGCCGGCTTGGGCGCGCTGCGTTCGGCCTTCTGCTCGTAAGCGGCTTGGCGTTCGGCACGTTCGGCCTGGGCCTTGGCCAGCGTCGGCCGGGGCTTGGAGACGCCCTTGCCGCGCAAGGGGCTGCGCTTCTCGCCGTCAGCGGACCGCGTCTTGGCCGCGGGTTTCTTGTTCTTGAGGGTCAGGGTGGCCATGGGTTCAGCGTCCGCGGAGGAAGAGGGCGTCCAGGTCGCGCATGTCGAGCTGGCGCCACGTGGGGCGGCCGTGGTTGCACTGGTCGGCGCGCTCGGTCGCCTCCATGTCGCGCAACAGGGCGTTCATCTCGTCGAGCGTGAGCTGGCGGTTGGCGCGCACGGCGCCGTGGCAGGCCATCGTGGCGAGGATTTCGTGCTGGGCACGCTCCAGGACCGAGCTGGCGTCGAACTGCGCCATCTCGGCGAGCAATTCGCGGGTCAGTGCGACCAGATCGCTCGCCGCCAGCAGCGCCGGGCGCGAACGCACGGCCAGCGTGCGGGTGGACAGCGGGGCCACGTCCAGGCCGAGGCGGGCGAGCGTGTCGGCATGCTGCTCGGCGGCGGCGACTTCCTCGGCCGTGGCGGCAAAGCTCACCGGGATCAGCAGCGGCTGGCTCTCGATCTGTGCTGCGCCCAGACGCGCCTTCAGCCGCTCGTACACGACCCGTTCGTGCGCCGCATGCATGTCCACGATGACCAGGCCCTGCTGGTTCTCCGCCAGGATGTACACGCCCTGGATCTGCGCCACGGCCCGGCCCAGGGGCCAGTCTTCGTCGGGCAGTCGCTGGATCGGCAGGGCCGGTGCGCTCGCGGAGGGCGCCGGCGCGGCGGGCAGCTGGGCGGGCTCCCACAGCGCCTCGTGCTGCACGAGCGACAGGCGCACCTGTTCCGCCGTGGGCGGCACCGGGGCGACGTAGGCGGGGCGCGGCTCGGCCACGTAGAGCGTCGCCGGCATCGTCGGGGCAAAACCGAGCGGCGCCATGACCGATTCGATGCCGGAGGTGTCCGCGCTGCGCGACTGGGCCAGCGCGTCGATGAAGGCCCGACGCACGCTCTGGTGGATGGCCCGGCCATCGCGGAAGCGCACTTCGATCTTGGTCGGGTGCACGTTCACGTCGACCAGTTCGGGCGCGATCTCGATGAAGAGCACGTAGCTGGGCTGGCGCTGGCCGTGCAGCACGTCCTCGTAGGCGGAGCGGATCGCGTGGCTGATGAGCTTGTCGCGCACGTAGCGGCCGTTGACCCAGACGTACTGCTGGTCCGCCCGCGAGCGCGCTGCTTCGGGCAGGCCGGCACGTCCCGTCAGCGCGAGCGGACCGGCGCTGTGCTCGAACGCGCGGCTCTCGGCGATGAAGTCCTCGCCCAGCACGTCGGCGATGCGCTGCTCGGTCGACGCGGGGCGCCACTGGTCCACCAGCTTGCCTTCGTGCCAGATCGCAAAGCCCACATCGGGTCGGGCCAGCGCATGGCGGCGTACGGCTTCCACGCAATGGGCGAGTTCGGTGGCGTCGGTCTTCAGGAACTTGCGGCGTGCCGGCGTGGCGAAGAAAAGCTCGCGCACCTCCACGCTGGTGCCGCGCGAGCGCGCGGCCGGCTGCAGTTCGCCGCTGCGGGCGTCGAGCCGGTGGGCATGGGCGTCGGCCGCGGTGCGCGAGGCGATGGTCATGTCCGACACCGAGGCGATGGCCGCCAGGGCCTCGCCCCGGAAGCCCATGGTCGCGACCGATTCGAGGTCGTGGAGGCTGGCGATCTTGCTGGTGGCGTGGCGCTTGAGAGCCATCGGCAGCTGCTTGACCGGGATGCCGCAGCCGTCATCCTCGACAACGATCGCGCGGACGCCGCCGGCCATCAGCTTGACCTGGATCTGCCGGGCGCCGGCATCGAGCGCGTTGTCCACCAACTCCCGCACGACGGAGGCCGGCCGCTCGACCACCTCGCCGGCGGCGATCTGGCTGATCAGCTCGTCGGGCAGTTCGCGGATCGGGCGCGGGGCAGGGGTGTCGGGCAGCGGGGACTCCATCGGCCGGATTATCGGCGGGCTGTCATGCAGCGCCCGGGATAATGCCGCGCCATGGATCTGCTGCCCTTCCTCATCGACTTCATCCTGCACGTCGACCGCCATCTGGCCGAGTTCGTCCAGGCGTACGGCGCCTGGGTCTATGCGCTGCTCTTCCTGATCATCTTCGTCGAGACGGGTGTCGTGGTGATGCCCTTCCTGCCGGGCGATTCGCTGCTGTTCGTCGTGGGGGCGATGTGTGGCGTGGGGCTGATGGACCTGGGCACCGCGATGGCCCTGCTGACCGCAGCCGCGATCCTGGGCAACCAGTGCAACTACACGATCGGCCGCTACTTCGGGCCGCGGGTGTTCCAGTGGGAAAACTCGCGCTTCTTCAACAAGGCGGCCTTCGACAAGGCCCATGCCTTCTATGAAAAGTACGGTGGCTTCACTTTGATCGCCGCGCGCTTCATGCCCTTCCTGCGCACCTTCGCGCCCTTCGTGGCGGGCGTGGCGCAGATGACGCGGCGCAAGTTCACCTTCTACGACGTGACCGGCGGCGTGCTGTGGGTGTGCGGCATCACGCTCATCGGCTACCTGTTCGGCAACGTGCCCTGGGTCAAGACCCATCTGGACAAGATCATCTGGGCCATGATCCTGATCCCCGGGCTGGTGGTGATCGGCGGTGCCTTGAAGGCGCGATTCAAGGGACAACCCTCGGCCTGACTTTCCGAATGGGCGGCACAGGGCGCCTAGAGTTGCGGGTTTTGCGACTCGATCGGAGATCCCGATGACCCTGTCCCGACTTGCCCTTGCCGTGGCCTGGATGACCTCCGGCCTGGCCCAGGTGGCCGCTGCCGCCGAGCCCACGCTGATGCTGCGCCAGCCGGCCATCTCGAAGGACCACCTGGCCTTCGTCTACGCCGGCGACCTGTGGCTCGCCGACCGCAACGGCGGCAATGCCCGCCGACTGACGACGCACGCGGCCAGCGAATTCGCGCCGCGCTTCTCGCCGGATGGTCGCAGCATCGCCTACTCGGCGAGCTATGACGGCAACACGGACGTCTACGTGATCGGCCTGGACGGTGGCGCGCCGCGCCGCCTGACCTGGCATCCGAGCCCGGACGTCGTCAGCGGCTGGAGCCCGGACGGCAAGCGGGTGCTGTTCGCATCGCCGCGCGAGGTGCTGAACAACCGCAGCAACCAGCTCTACGAAGTCAGCGTCGACGGCGGCTACGAGAAGCAGGTCATGAAGGCCGTGGCCTTCGAGGGGGCCTGGTCGGCCGATGGCCGCCAGCTGGCCTACCGGCCCTACAACGCGGCCCACGTCGGCGTGAGCGGCTGGCGACAGAGCCGGGGAGGCTCCACGCCGCCCGTCTGGATCATGGACATGGCGAGCCAGAAGTGGGAGCAGATTCCGCACGTCAACGCCACCGACCATGCGCCGATCTGGGCCGGCGGCGAGGTGGTCTTCATCTCCGACCGCGCGGACGGCGCGGCCAACCTGTTCGCGTTCAACCCGGTGACGAAGGCACTGCGCCAACTCACCCGCGAGACGCAGTGGGACGTTCGCAGCGTCGATGCGCTGGGCAGCACGCTGGTCTACGAGGCCGGTGGCGTCATCAAGCAGATCGATCTCGCCGGCGGCGCGCCGCGCGTGCTCGACATCCGCCTGGAGGCCACCGCACCGCAGGCGCGCGAGCAATGGAAGGACGCGAGCAAGACCGTCACCCGCGCGCGCCTGTCCAGCACCGGCAAGCGCGTCGTCGTGACCGCTCGCGGCGAGGTGTTCACCGTGCCCGTCAAGGACGGCACCGTGCGCAACCTGACCGAGACCGCGGGCGTGCGCGAGTCCGATGCCCTGTGGAGCCCCGACGGCCAGCGCGTGGCCTACCTCTCCGACGCCCCGGGCATGCGGCATGAGCTGGTGCTGCAGGCGCAGAACGGCCTGGGTGCGAAGGAGCGCATCCTGCTGCCCAAGGACGGCTACTTCACGTTGCTGGACTGGTCGCCGGATGGCCAGCAGCTCGTGATCCATGACAACCACCTGAACCTGTACCGCCTGAGCCTGGCGGCCGGCCCGCAGCGCGGCCAGCTCGTCAAGATCGCGACCGACGTGCGTCGGCTGGGCGCGGATGGCTTCTCGGTGTCGTTCTCGCCGGACAGCCGCTGGCTGGCCTTCACCACGTCGGGGGAGAACTACCTCGGCCGCATCGTGCTGCACGAGCTGGCCACGGGCCGCAACCACGTCGCGACCGACGGGCTGGCGCACGCGGCCAATCCGGCCTTCTCGCCCAAGGGTGACTACCTGTATTTCACCGCCTCCATCAACGCCGGCCCAAGCCGCGTGGGGCTGGACCTGTCCACGCAGGAACGCCCCAACCGTGCGGGGGTTTATGCGCTGGTGCTCGCCGCCGACGGCAAGTCGCCGCTGGCGCCCAAGGCGGGCGACGAGGAGGCCAAGAAGGAGGACAAGAAGGACGAGCCCAAGAAGGACGCCAAGCCCGCCGACGCGAAAAAGGACGACAAGCCCAAGGCCGAGCCTGTCAAGCCGGTGCGCATCGATCTCGACGGCCTGGCCGACCGCATCGTGGCCCTGCCGCTGGCCGAGCGCAACTACGACAACCTGGCGGTGGCGTCGGACGGCGCGCTGTTCTACCTGCAGCGCCCGCAACCCGGTGCCAGCACCGAGCCGCCCCAGGCCGAGCGCCGCGCAACGGCCGAGCTGTGGCGCTTCGACTTCGAGGAGCGCAAGCCCAAGATGCTGCGCGCCGGCGTGGCCGAGTTCTCGCTCAGCGAAGACGGCAAGAAGCTGCTGCTGACCCTGGCCGGCAACAAGCTCGAAGTGGCCGATGCCAACGACAAGGCCGACGGCAAGCCGGTCGATCTCTCCGGCCTGCGCGCTCGCGTCGACCCCAAGGCCGAGTGGAAGCAGATCTTCGACGAGGCCTGGTGGATGGAGAAGGAGTTCTTCTACGACCCGGCCCTACACGGGCTGGACTGGCAGGCGGTCTACAACCGCTACCTGCCGCGCCTGAAGCACGTGCAACGCCGGGAAGACCTGAACGACCTGATCGTCGAGATGATCGGCGAGTTCCAGGTGGGCCACAACCGCGCCGGGCAGGGCGACGTGCATCAGGAAACGCCGGTGGCGGTCGGGCTGCTGGGCGCCGATTTCGCCGTGGAGCAGGGCCGCTACAAGATCGCCAAGCTCTACCCGGGCGACCGCCTCAACCCCAACCTGCGCTCGCCGCTCGCGGTGGCCGGCCTCGGGGTGAAGGAGGGCGATTTCCTGCTGGCCGTGAATGGCCATGAGCTCGACGACAAGACCAACGTCTACGCGCTGCTGGAGAACACCGTCGGCAAGCAGGTGGTGCTGGCCGTGGCCCAGGATGCGGCCGGCAAGGGACGCCGCGAGATCACGGTCGAGCCGATCGCGAACGAAGCCTTGCTGCGCCGCTGGGCATGGATCGAGGGCAACCGCAAGAAGGTCGAGCAGAAGACCGGCGGCAAGGTGGCCTACGTGTACATGCCCGACACGGCGGGCCAGGGCTACGAGCACTTCAACCGCATGTTCTTCGCCCAGATCGACAAGCAGGCCTTGATCGTGGACGACCGCAAGAACGGCGGCGGCCAGGCGGCGAACTACGTGACCGAGCTGCTGGCGCGCCCCTATCTCGCGGGCTGGAAGGACCGCGATGGCCTGGTGTTCGAAACCCCGGGCGGCGCCATCTACGGCCCCAAGGCCATGCTGATCGACCAGGACGCCGGCTCGGGCGGTGACTTCATGCCCTACGCCTTCAAGCGCGTGGGCCTGGGGCCGCTGATCGGCAAGCGCACCTGGGGCGGGCTGATCGGCATCTCGGCCAACCCTGCGCTGATCGACGGCGGCTTCCTGACGGTGCCGTACTTCCGCTTCTACACGCCGGACGGCGAGTGGCGCGTCGAGAACGAAGGCGTGGCGCCGGACATCGACGTTGAACTCGACCCCGCAGCGGTGAACCGCGGCGAGGACACGCAGCTCGACGCGGCGATTGCCAACGTGATGAAGCGCCTGGAGACCTGGAAGCCGATCCAGCGCAAGACGCCGCCGCCCGCGGCCAAGCTGGGCCAGTGAGGGGCTGAGCCGGTGAGCGCATGCGACGACGCATGAGGCCGCTGTCGCTGCGCAGCAAGCTCTTGCTGCTGGCGCTGCTGCCCCTGCTGCTGTCGCTCGCGCTCATCGCGCTGGCGGTTCGGCAGCAGGAAAGCGAGCTGGCGTCGCGCGAGCATGCCCTCGTGCGCGCCAGCTACATGGATGCGCGGCGGACCGAGCTCAAGCACTATGTGGACCTGGCCGCCAGCACCATTCAGCCGCTGCTCGGCCAGCCCGGCGGGCAGGACCGGGCGCTGGCCATCCTGCAGTCGCTGGACTACGGCCAGGACGGCTACTTTTTCGTGTACGACCTGCGGGGTCGGGTGTTGATGCACTCGCGCCAGCCTGAGTTGATCGGGCAGGACCTCTGGGGGCTGCGCGATCCGAAGGGGCGGCCCACGATCCAGCAGCTCATCGCCCAGGCGAAGGCGGGGGGTGGCTATGTGGAGTACCTGTGGCGCCAACCGTCGAGCAGCCAGCTCGCGCCCAAGCTCGGCTACGTGGTGGCCGTGCCCGAGTGGGGCTGGATGCTCGGCACGGGGCTCTATCTCGACGGCATCGAGGCGACGATGGCCGAACTGGAACGCGGCGCGCGGCAGAACATCACCGACACGATGCTCTGGGTCGGTGCCGTGGCGGTGCTGGGTATCGGCCTCATCAGCGCGGGCGCCCTGGTGCTGAACCTGAGCGAGCATCGCAGCGCCGAAGCCAAGCTGCGGGCGCTGGCCCGCGAAGTGGTGCAGAGCCAGGAAGACGAGCGGGCGCGCCTGGCGCGTGACCTGCACGACGGCGTCAGCCAGGCGCTCGTGGCGACCAAGCTGCTGATCGAGTCGGCCCAGACCGAGCCGGCCTCGGCGGCGCGGCTGCAGGAGCTGGCGCTGAAGCGGCTCAACAGCACGCTGTCCGAGGTGCGTCACCTGTCCCATGCGCTGCGACCTGCCTTGCTCGACACGCTGGGCCTGCCCGCGGCGTTGCAGCACCTGGCCGGCGAGTTCGACGCGGCCGGTGGCACGGCTTTCAAGGCTTCGATCGAAGGCGAGGAAATCGACCTGCCGGACGCTGTCAAGACGGCGCTGTTCCGCATCGCGCAGGAGGCCCTGAACAACGTGGCCCGCCATGCCCATGCACGGGAGGTGTCGCTTGTATTGCGCTTTGAGCGGGACGGGGGCCTCGCGCTGCAGGTGCAGGACGACGGCCGGGGTTTCGACGCGGTCGCGGCTCAAGCCGTGGCCGACCGGGGCCTCGGGCTGCGGAGCATGCGCGAGCGTGCCGACGCGCTGGGCGCGCGCCTGAGCCTGATCACGTCGCCCGGCCAGGGTTGCCGGCTTGCCGTGACACTCTCGCCAGCCACGCTCGCACGCGCCCTCGCATGACACCGCCCATCCGCATCCTGATCGTCGACGACCATCCGATGGTGCGTGAAGGGCTGGTCGCGCGGCTGCAGGCGGTGTCGCGCTTCGAGGTGGTGGGCGAAGCGGGCCACCGGGCCGAGGCGCTCGCGAAGTTGGATCAGGCCCAGCCGGATGTGGTGCTGATGGACGTCGGCCTCAAGGACGTCAACGGCATTGCGCTGGGCGCCGAGATGCTGGCGGCGCGCCCGGCCATCAAGCTGCTGATGTTCAGCATGTACGACAACCCCGAGTACGTGCAGCGCGCCTTGACGGCCGGTGCGCGGGGCTACGTGTTGAAGGACGCACCGGCGCAGGAGATCGTGTCGGCCATCGATGCGGTCGCCGCCGGGGGCACCTTCCTGAGTGCCGCGGTGTCGGGGCGGCTATTCCGCGGCCAGGCGCCCAAGCCCGTGCTGACGCCGCGCGAGAGCGAGATCCTGTCGGCGCTCGGCCGCGGCGCGTCGAGCAAGCAGATTGCCCGCGAGCTGGACCTGTCGGTGCGCACGGTCGAGGCCCACCGCCAGAGCATCAAGCGCAAACTCGAACTCGACGGTCAGGCGGAGCTGATCCGCTATGCCGTGGAGCATGCGCGTGACCCCGGCGGCGTCTGAGCGCCGCCGGCGGTGCGATCAGCGACCGCGGTAGGGGCCGTAGTCCCGGCCGCCGTCCCAGCGCTCGTGGCGTTCGTGCCAGCGCTCGCCGCGGCGATCCCAGCGGTCGTCGCAGCGCTCCCAGCGGCGCTCGCGGTAGCTGGTTTCGAAGACGACGCGCGGCGCCGGGGCGTACACCACCTCGCGCTCCACATAGCGCGGGGCCGGGGCGTAGTAGACGGGCGGTGGCGGGGCGTAGTAGACGGGCGGCGGCGGGGCGTAGTAGACCGGGGCGGGCTCTGCCACCACCACACCGACCGGCGGGAGGCTGATGCCGATGGACCAGTGCGTGCCGGCGTGAGCGGCACCGGCGCCCAGCAGGGCGGCGGCGGCCAGGGTGGCGGCGGCGAGGGAGCGGATCATGGAAGGCCTCCAGCAATACGGGATTTGGCGATGTGTCATCAACGGCATACGCGCTGACGCGTTGACGCCGGGATGGCCGGATTCGTAAGTGCTTGTAGTCGGGGTTGACCCTTAGGTGATCCCGCGTGCCGGGCCCGCGTGGCTTGACCGATGCCCCGGGGCGCCGGTTTGCCGAGACTTCCGGCACGGTCGCGCCCCATGTCGAGGTGTGTACCGACACGGAGACAAACCTCATGAATCTGCGCCGCCACCTTGCGTGGGCGGGCGTTGCCGTCCTGGGTGCTGCATCCCTCGCCACCGTGGCCCTGAGCCGCGGCGAGACGATCAGCGCGCTGTGGGTCGTGGCCGCCGCCCTATGCACCTACCTGATCGCCTACCGGTACTACAGCCTGTTCATCGCCCACCGGGTGCTCGGGCTCGATGCCAACCGCCAGACGCCCGCTTGGAAGTACAACGACGGGCTGGACTACGTGCCCACCAACAAGCACGTGCTGTACGGCCACCATTTCGCCGCCATTGCCGGTGCCGGCCCGCTCGTCGGCCCCGTGCTCGCCGCGCAGATGGGCTATCTGCCCGGCCTGCTGTGGATCCTGGCGGGCGTCGTCTTCGCGGGTGCGGTGCAGGACTTCATCGTGCTGTTCATCTCGACGCGCCGTGACGGCCGCTCGCTGGGCGACCTCGTCAAGCAGGAGATGGGCACGGTGCCGGGTCTGATCGCGCTGTTCGGCGCCTTCATGATCATGATCATCATCCTGGCCGTGCTGGCACTGATCGTCGTGAAGGCCCTGGCCGATTCGCCGTGGGGCACCTTCACCGTGGCAGCCACCATCCCGGTCGCGCTCTTCATGGGCGTCTACCTGCGCTTCATTCGCCCGGGCCGCATCGGCGAGGTGTCGGTCATCGGCTTCGCGCTGCTGATGGCGGCGATCTTCGGTGGCCAGTGGGTCAGCGAGCATCCGGGTCTGGCAGCAGCTTTCACGTTCACGCCGGTGCAGTTGGTGTGGGCGCTGATCGGGTACGGCTTCGTGGCGGCCTGCATTCCCGTGTGGCTGCTGCTGGCGCCGCGCGACTATCTCAGCACCTTCCTGAAGATCGGCACCATCGTCGCGCTGGCCATCGGCATCGTCATCGTCGCGCCGCCCCTGAAGATGCCGGCCTTCACGCAGTTCGCTGCCGGCAACGGCCCGGTCTGGGCTGGTGGTCTGTTCCCGTTTCTGTTCATCACGATCGCCTGCGGCGCCGTGTCGGGCTTCCATGCGCTGATCTCGTCGGGCACGACACCCAAGCTGCTGGAGAACGAGACCCATGCGCGCTACATCGGTTACGGCGGCATGTTGGCCGAGAGCTTCGTGGCGGTGATGGCGCTGGTGGCGGCCTCCTGCATCGAGCCGGGCGTGTACTTCGCGATGAACAGCCCGGCCGCCGTCGTCGGCAAGGACGCCGCGACGGTCGCCCAGACGCTGTCCACCTGGGGCTTCGTCGTCACGCCCGAGATGCTGACGCAGGCGGCCGCCGACGTCGGCGAGAAGACCATCCTGGCCCGCGCCGGCGGTGCGCCGACGCTGGCCGTGGGCATGGCCGAGATCCTGCACCAGGTCGTGGGCGGCAAGGCCATGATGGCCTTCTGGTACCACTTCGCCATCCTGTTCGAGGCACTGTTCATCCTGACCGCGGTGGACGCCGGCACCCGCGCGGGCCGCTTCATGTTGCAGGACCTGCTGGGCAGTTTCGTGCCGTCGCTCCAGCGCACCGAGAGCTGGGTGGCCAACCTGCTCGCCACCGGCCTGTGCGTGGCGGCCTGGGGCTACTTCCTCTACCAGGGCGTGGTCGATCCGCTGGGAGGCATCAACACGCTGTGGCCGCTGTTCGGTATCGCCAACCAGATGCTTGCCGCCGTGGCGCTGCTGCTCGGCACGGTCGTGATCTTCAAGATGAAGAAGGACCGCTTCGCCTGGGTGACGGCCGTGCCGGCAGCCTGGCTGCTGTGCTGCACGATGACCGCGGGCTGGCTGAAGATCTTCTCCAGCGACCCCAGGCTCGGCTTCCTGGCGCATGCCGACAAGTACGCCGCCGCGATTGCCGAGGGCAAGGTGCTGGCACCCGCCAAGACGCTGGCTGCGATGGAGCGCGTGGTGTTCAACGACCGGCTCGATGCGGCGCTGTGCATGCTCTTCATGGGCGTGGTGCTGAGCGTGCTGGTCTACAGCGTGAAGACCATCCTCGCCGCGCGGCGCAGTGGCCAGCCCACGGCGCAGGAGGCCAGCTTCGTGGCGCTGCCCGAGGGTCAGCATGCGTGAGTTGCGGCGCGACCTGGCGCAGGCCGGGCGCTATCTCACGCAGAGCCTGCGCCTGATGGTGGGCGTGCCGGACTACGGTAGCTACCTGGCCCACCACCAGGCCACGCATCCGGAGCGCCCGCCGATGAGCTACGAGGACTTTTTCCGGGAGCGTCAGGCCGCGCGCTATGCGAGCCGGCAGGGGCGTTGCTGTTGAAGGGTGAACCCCGTGGTGGGGCGGGGCAGCGTCGCCCTAGCATCCATGGCACTGCCTTGGAGAGTTTGGATGACGATGAAGACCTTGCCCTGCCTGCTCCTGGCCCTCGGCCTGGCCGCTGGCGCCGCCCGAGCCGCCGAGCCGCCCAGCTACCCCGGGCTGCCGAGCGAAACGCCAGCTGAGCTCAAGCCGTCGACAGAGGGCTTTGACTACGAAAAGCGCATCGTGCCCATTTCGATGCGCGACGGCACCAAGCTCAACACCGTCATCCTCATCCCCAAGGGCGCGAAGAACGCGCCCATCCTGCTCACGCGAACGCCCTACAACGCCGGCGAACTGACCAGCCACAACGAGAGCGCGCACATGGCCGCACTCATCCAGGGCTACGACCACGCGTCGGACGTGATCATCGAAGGCGGCTACATCCGCGTCGTGCAGGACGTGCGCGGCAAGTACGAGTCCGAGGGTGACTACGTCATGAACCGGCCCTTCCGCGGGCCGCTCAACCCGACACCGGTCGACCACGCGACCGACACCTGGGACACCATCGACTGGCTCGTCAAGAACCTGCCCGAGAGCAATGGGCGCGTCGGCATCATCGGCATTTCGTACGACGGCTTCCTGTCGCTCGCGCCGCTGGTCGACCCGCACCCGGCCTTGAAGGCGGCGGTGCCGATGAATCCGATGGTGGACGGCTGGCGCGGCGACGACTGGTTCCACCATGGCGCTTTCCGGCAGCAGAACCTGGGCTACATGTATGAGCAGGTCGTCACCCGCAAGAACGAGGCGAAGTGGTTCACGACCCACTACGACGACTACGACGCCTACCTGCAGGCCGGCTCGGCCGGGGAACTCGGCCGCAGGCATGGGCTGGAGCAGAGCGGCTTCTGGCGCAAGGTGCTGGCGCATCCGAGCTACGACAGCTTCTGGCAGCAGCAGGCCATGGACAAGCTGCTGGCCCAGAAGCCGCTGACCGTGCCGACGCTGCTCGTGCACAGCCTCTGGGATGCCGAAGACATCTACGGCGCCCCGGCCGTCTACAAGGCGCTGACGGCGCGCCCCGACTCCGCGCCGCTCGTGCGCATGGCCCTGGGCCCGTGGGTGCACGGCGGCGCGATCGGCGATGGCAGCTTCATCGGCGCGATCAAGTTCCGCAGCGACACCGCCTGGGAGTTCCGTCAGCAGGTGCTCAAGCCCTTCCTGGACGAGCACCTGAAGGGCATCGCGCTGGCCACGCCGCCGGCCCGGGTCGCGGCCTACGAGACCGGCAGCGGCCGCTGGCTGGCGCTGGACGGCTGGCCGCGGGGATGCGTCAGCGGCTGCCGCATCCAGCCGACGCCGCTGGCGTTGCAGCCGGGCTTCAAGCTCCAGCTCGACACTGCGCCGGCCGCCGCCGATGCAGGCTTCGACGAGTACGTGTCCGACCCCGCCAAGCCTGTGCCCTACCGGCAGCGCCCGATCCGGCCCGCCGGCTACGACGAGAACAAGGGCATGACCTGGCCGCGCTGGCTGGTGGACGACCAGCGCGAGGCCTCCGGACGTACCGACGTGCTGACCTACACCAGCGACGTGCTGAAGGCCCCGGTCAAGATCGCCGGCGAGCCGATCGCCCGGCTGATCGCGTCGACCAGCGGCACCGACAGCGACTGGGTCGTCAAGGTCATCGACGTCTACCCCGACGAGGTGCCTGCCCAGCCCGCGCTGGGCGGCTACCAGCTGATGGTGTCGGGCGACATCTTCCGCGGCCGCTACCGCGAGTCGTGGTCGCAGCCCAAGGCCCTGAAGCCCGGCGAGCCCTTGAGCTACACCTTCTCGCTGCCGAACGCCAACCACGTCTTCCTGCCGGGCCACCGCATCATGGTGCAGATCCAGTCCAGCTGGTTCCCGCTCTACGACCGCAATCCGCAGACCTTCGTGCCGAGCATCTTCGAAGCCCGGCCGGCGGACTACAAGGCCGCCACGCAGCGGGTGTACCGGCGCAGTGTGATCGAGCTGCCGCTGGTCGTCGCGAACTGACGCTGTGAGGCGGCAAGTTTGCCGCCTCACAGCGTCGTGCTGCGCTTCCTCGCCATCGGCGGGTTCTTCGCGAAGTAGCGCGCGATGCCGGTGGCCAGCGCGTCGACGAGTTCGTCCTGGTACTCGGGGTCGCGCAGCTTCTTCTCCTCCTCGGGGTTGGAGATGAAGGCGGTCTCGACCAGGATGCTCGGGATGTCCGGCGCCTTGAGGACCGCGAAGCCCGCCTGTTCCACGCGGGGCTTGTGCAGCTTGCCGACCTTGCCGATCTGGCCCAGCACCTCGCCACCGAGCTTGAGGCTGTCCTTGATCTGGGCGGTGGTGCTCATGTCGAGCAGCGCGCGCAGCACGTTGGCATCCTTCGTCGCGGCACCGACGTTGACGCCACCGACCATGTCCGCCGCGTTCTCGCGGTCGGCCATCCAGCGGGCGGCTGCGCTCGTGGCGGCGCCGTCGCTCAGCACGAAGACCGAGGCGCCGCGCGCCTGCGGCGTGATGAAGGCGTCGGCGTGGATGGACACGAACAGGTCGGCCTGCACACGCCGGGCCTTGCGGACGCGTTCGTGCAGCGGCACGAAGAAGTCGGCGTCGCGCGTCATCAGCACGCGGATGTTGGGATTGGCGGTCAGGCGTTCGCGCAGCTTGTGGGCCACGGCCAGCACGACGTCCTTCTCGCGCAGGCCCGAGGGGCCGATGGCACCGGGGTCTTCGCCGCCGTGGCCGGGGTCGAGCGCGATGATGATCAGGCGGTCGATCTTGGGCTCGGTCGAGGGCGCTGGTGCCGCAGGCGCGGGCGGCCGGGAGGCAGCGGCCGGTGGCGCCGGCGGCGGCAGGGCCGGTGCGGGCGATGGGGCAGGCGGCCGCTCGATCTTTTGGATCAGGTCGCCCAGGGCGTCGTTGACCGCACTGGCCGCCGCCTCGGCGCGCTGGGTGGAGGAGGGCGCGGCGGCCGGTGCAGGCTTGCGCTCGCCGTCCTGCACGAGGGCCAGCAGCGGGTCGGTCTCCACCTTCGGACGCAGGTCGAACACCAGCCGGTGCTTGTACGCAGCGACCGGCCCGAGCGTGAAGATCTGCGGTGCCACGGGCTGGCGCAGGTCTAGCACGATGCGCACGACCGTGGGCGTGTTCTGGCCGACGCGCACGCCGCTGATGTAGGGGTCGTCGGCCTTCACCTTGCCGATCAGCTCGCGCAGGCCGGGGCTGAGTTCCAGGCCGTCCACGTCGATGACGAGCCGGTGCGGGGCCTCGATGAGGAAGTGCCGGGTGGACAGCGGCTGGTCGGACTCGATCGTGACGCGCGTGTACTCCTGCGCTGGCCACACACGCACCGCGATGATGCTGGCCTGCCCGGGCGCACCGGGCGCGGCGAGGGTGTCGGGTGCCTTCAGCAGCAGGGCCGTCCAGCCCAGGGCGTGGCGGCGCTTCATGCCAGTGCCTCCACCAGTCGGGCGCTGCCGACCGCACGCACGCGGCGGGTGTCGTCGGGCAGCAGGTCGATGAAGAGTTGCAGGTCGGCCGGCGGCAGTTGGCCGGCTGCCTTCTCGGGCCATTCGCAGAGCTTCAGGCCCGGTGCGGCGAACACGTCGCGAAAGCCGGCGTCCTCCCACTCGCGCGGGTCACCGAAACGGTAGAAGTCGAAGTGGCTCGCCGTGCCGCCAGCGGGCAGATCGTAGGGTTCCATGACGGCGTAACTCGGGCTCTTGATGCGGCCTGCCACGCCAAGTACGCGCAGCAGCAGACGCACGAAGGTCGTCTTGCCGGCACCCAGCGGCCCGTGCAGCTCGATCACGGCGTCAGGGGCGGGGAGGAGAGCGCTCGCCAGTCGCTCGGCGCTGGCCTGGGCTGCGGCCTCGTCGGGCCACAGGAGCTGGGTTTCTAGAATCGCGGCCAAATGCAGGAAGTCCCGTCCACTGTCGATGCCGCCGCGCTGTTGGGTCGTTTGCGCGGCTGGGCGCATGGCCTCGGATTCTCACAGATCGCGGTGGCGGATGTGGACTTGCGCAGTGCCGAGCCCGGCTTGCTGGCCTGGCTGGAGGCCGGTTGCCACGGCCGCATGCAGTACATGGCCGCGCATGGCCTGAAGCGGGCGAGGCCGGCGGAGCTGGTGCCGGGCACGCTGCGGGTCATCACGGCGCGAATGGACTACCTGCCGCGGGGCACGGAGTCGGGCTGGCAGGCGGTGGAATGGGCGGGTCTGGCGCAGCCCGGTCAGGCGCAGATCTCGCTCTATGCCCGGGGGCGGGACTATCACAAGGTGCTGCGCCAGCGCCTGCAGAAGCTGGCCGACGAACTGGCCGCGGCGGTCGGCCCGCTGGGCTACCGGGTGTTCACCGACTCGGCGCCCGTGCTGGAGGTGGAGCTGGCCACGCGCTCGGGCCTGGGCTGGCGCGGCAAGCACACGCTGGCGCTGCATCGTGACGGCGGCTCGATGTTCTTCCTGGGCGAGATCTTCGTGGACCTGGCCCTGCCGCTCACCGAGCCGGTGTCGGCGCACTGCGGCGAATGCACGGCCTGCCTGGATGCCTGCCCGACCGGCGCGATCACGGCACCCTACCGGGTGGACGCGCGCCGCTGCATCTCCTACCTGACCATCGAGCACGATGGCCCGATCCCGCAGGACCTGCGCCCGCTGATGGGCAACCGCGTCTATGGCTGCGACGACTGCCAGCTGGCCTGCCCCTGGAACAAGTTTGCGCAGCCGGCGGTGCTGGCGGATTTCGACGTGCGTCCGGGCCTGGCCGGCAACTCGATTGCCGCGCTGCTGGGCTGGGATGAAGCCGAGTTCCTGCGCCGCACCGAGGGCTCGGCGATCCGGCGCATCGGATTCACCCGGTGGCAACGGAACCTGGCCGTTGCGGCGGGCAATGCACTCCGCCAGCGTGACGATCCCGCGTTGAGGGCTGCACTGCATCGGGTCGTCGAGGCCGCGGACGACGTCGTGGCTGAACACGTGGCGTGGGCCCTGTCCGCGCCGGACACCGGCGGCGCGTTATCGTCCGGCCCGCCTCATGTTGGAGTTGTCTGAATGTCGCCTTCCATCCGCCGCCGCGCTGCCGTGCTCGCCCTGGCTGTCGCCGCCTTGCCCGCCCAGGCCGTGCGCTACGAGGGCCAGGATTTCCCGGACACGCTGTCGTTGGGCGGCAGCACCCTCACGCTGAACGGCACGGGCAAGCGCCAGGTGGCCATCTACCCGCTCTACCTCGCGGCGCTGTACGTCCCGCAGAAGGCCTCGGCGGCCGACGCGATCTATGCCCAGCCGGGGCCGAAGCGACTGGAGATGCGCATCGTCATTCCCCTCGTGAAGGACGTTTCCACGCAGGAGTTCGTCAAGGCCATCAACAAGGGCGTGAACCGCAATTCCACGGACGCCGAGAAGGCGGCGGTGGAGGAGCGCCTCAAGCAGTTCAATGCGGCGATTGCCGAAGTGGGGCGGGTCAAGAAGGGCGACCTGCTGCACATCGACTACCTGCCGGCTCAGGGCGGCACCATCCTCACGGTCAACGGCAAGGTCTGGGGCAAGCCGATCGAGGGGCAGGACTTCTACACCGCCTTCCTGAAGGTGTTCCTCGGCGACCACAACAGCGACGAACGCCTGCGCACCGGCCTGCTGGGTCAGCGGCCGGGCTAGCATCGCGCCATCACCACACCACGGAGACCGCCCTCATGCAACGCCGTTCCGTCCTGCAGGCCGCCGTCCTCGCATCCTTGAGCCCGCGGGTCTGGGCCGACACTTACCCGAGCAAGCCGGTCCGCCTGATCGTGCCTTTCGCACCGGGCGGCACGACCGACATCATTGCCCGCATCGTGTCGGAGCGCATGAACGGCATCCTGGGACAGACCATGGTCGTCGACAACAAGGCCGGCGGCGGCGGTACCGTGGGCGCGACCGAAATCATGCGGCAGGCCCCCGATGGCTACAACCTGGGCGTGGCCACCGTCTCGACGACGGCCGCCAACCCGGCCATCAACCCCAAGATCGCCTACAACCCGCTGACCGACTTCACGCCGATCATCAACATGGCGGCCACGCCGAACGTGATCGCCGTGCACCCGAGCTTCCCGGCGCGCGATTACAAGGGCTTCGTCGCCGAGCTCAAGAAGAACCCGGCCAAGCACAGCTACGCCACCTCGGGCACCGGCGGCATCGGCCACCTGCAGATGGAGCTGTACAAGACCCTGGCCGGCGTCTTCGTGCTGCACATCCCGTACCGCGGCGCCGGCCCGGCACTCAACGACACGGTGGCCGGCCAGGTGCCGATGATCTTCGACAACCTGCCGTCCGCGCTGCCGTTCATCAAGGACGGCCGGTTGATCCCGATCGTCGTGGCCGCACCGCAGCGCGTGGCGGCATTGCCGAACGTGCCGACCTTCAAGGAAGTCGGCCTCGACCCTGTGAACCGCATGGCCTACTACGGCATCCACGGCCCGAAGGGCCTGCCGCGGGACATCGTCGACAAGATCAACGCCGCCGTGCGCAAGGCGCTGGAGCTGCCGGACGTGAAGAAGCGCATCGAGGACACCGGCTCGCTGATCGTCGCCAACACGCCCGAGCAGTTCGCCCAGCAGATCGCGGCCGAGTTCGACGTCTACAAAAAAGTTGTGGCCCAGCAAAAACTCAAGCTTGATTGACGTGACGCCCCTCGCCCAAGGCGAGCCTTGGTCGGTCCCCCTAGGAGTCTGCGCGGCAGAGCGTGGCGCCCGCGTTGGGCCTGGCCGGGGCGCAGGCAAGGCGCGAGGAGGCCGTGGGCTCGCGCCCGCCACGACGAGCAACGCCGCCTGCGCCCCGGCCAGGCCCAACCCTGCGGGCCGGGGCGATTTGCGGGGCCATGCGGCGTTGCCGGCTCGTTGTGGGTCCCGACCCACGCCTCGCCGGCGCCTGGCCTGGCCCCGCAACTCGCCCCGGCGCGGGTGCCACGCTCTGCCGCGCAGACTCCTTGGGGACGGCGATGCTTGCCGGATTGACCGGCAAGCACATCGCCAGGCCGTGCCGGCTTGGGAGCGGCCCGGCGCTCGGCACGGTTGAATACGCCGACGTGCCATGGATGCCTCCATCGAAGCCTTCATCGAGGCGCTCTGGCTGGAAGACGGCCTGAGTGCCAACACCCAGGCTGCGTACCGCCGCGATCTGGCGGCACTGGCAGCCTGGCTTGCGCCCACGCCGCTTGAGGCCTGCACCGAGCTGAAGCTGTTCGAGTACGCAGCGGCCCGGCCGGCGGGCAAGGCCACCACGGCGAACCGGCGCCTGTCGGTCTTCAAGCGCTACTTCCGCTGGGCGCTGCGTGAAGGCCGCATCCAGGCCGACCCCACGCTCAAGCTCACCGCGGCCAGGCAGCCGCTGCGGGTGCCCAAGCTGCTCAGCGAGGCCCAGGTGAGCGCGCTGCTGGCCGCGCCCGACGTGAACACGGCGCTCGGCCTGCGCGACCGGGCGATGCTGGAGCTGATGTATGCCAGCGGCCTGCGGGTGAGCGAGCTGGTCACGCTGAAGAGCGCCCACGTGGCCTTCAAGGACGCCGTGCTGCACATCACCGGCAAGGGCAGCAAGGCGCGCCTCGTGCCGTTTGGCGAGCATGCCCGCGACTGGATGATGCGCTACCTGCGCGAGGCCCGTGCCGAGATCCTGGCCGGCCAGAGCAGCGACGACCTCTTCGTCACCGCCCGCGGCGCCGGCATGACGCGCCAGATGTTCTGGACCCTGATCAAGCGACATGCGCTCGCGGCGGGTATCACAGCGCCGCTGTCGCCGCACACACTCCGCCATGCTTTCGCCACGCACCTGCTCAACCATGGTGCGGACCTGCGCGCCGTGCAACTCCTTCTGGGGCATGCCGACCTCTCCACGACGCAGATCTACACCCATGTGGCGCGCGAACGCCTCAAGGCCCTGCACGCGGCGCACCATCCGCGGGGCTGAGGCTGCCGGGCCGGTGTTTTCCCGGGGTGCGGGATGACCCGGTCAGATGTCGGCGGGCCACAACACCGCGCCTCGGGATCCCTTCTGCCAGGGGCAAACTCCGCGGCCATCACACAACGTTTCCGGAGCCCTCTCATGCACGCCATCCGCCTGCTGCCCACGGCCCTTGCCGCCCTGACGCTGATCTCCACCACCGCCGCGCTGGCCCAGGAGGCCAGCAGCCTGGAGCGGGTGACGGTCGTCGGTTCGCGCAAGTCGCTGCCGGCTGCGTCGTCCACCGAGACCCTGGTGCCGGTGGATATCTACTCGATGGGCAAGGTCGCCGAGGGCGGTGGCCAGTTCGACCTCGCGCAGTCGCTGCAGTACCTGTCGCCGTCCTTCAATTCCACCCGGCAGACGGGCGCCGACGGCGCCGACCTGATCGACTCCGCGGCGCTGCGCGGCCTGGGCTCCGACCAGACCCTGGTGCTCGTCAACGGCAAGCGCCGCCACACGGTGGCGCTGGTGAACCTGTTCGGCGCCCGCAACCGCGGCGCGACCGGCACCGACATGAATGCCCTGCCGCTGCTGGCCATCGACAACGTGCAGGTGCTGCGCGACGGCGCAGCGGCGCAGTACGGCTCGGACGCCATCGCCGGCGTCATCAACATCCAGCTCAAGAAGAAGGCGGGTTGCGAGGCGGTGGCCGGCTACGGGCAGTACTCTGCCGGTGACGGCAAGAACTACCTGGCCTCGGCCTACTGCGGCGTGAAGCTGGGCGGTGGCGTGCTCGGCATCACCGGCGAATACCAGGACCGCGGGCGCTCCAACCGTGCGCGGCCCGAGGATTTCCCGCGGATCATCGGTGACACCAAGGTGGAGAACTCGACGATCTACCTCAACGGTGAATTCCCGCTGTCCGGCGCCGACAAGTTGTACGTCACGGCGGGGGCCCAGAACCGCGATGCCTCGTCGGCAGCCTACGGCCGAGGCGGCGTCGGTTCCGCGGACATCCCGAAGCGCAATTCGGCGGCCATGTACCCCGACGGCTTCGTCCCGTTCATCAACGGCAAGATCGAGGACCGCGCCCTCATCGCCGGCTGGCGTTCCCAGATCTCCGGCTGGGACACCGACCTGTCGCAGACCTACGGCTCCAACCGGCTGCATTACAACGTCTCCAACACGCTCAACGCCTCGATCGCCAACAAGGACTTGTTGTCCGGCGGCAAGGGCGTGAGCGCCACCCGCTTCGACGCCGGTGGTTTCGAGTTCAAGCAGGCGACCACCAATCTCGACGTGTCGCGCTTCTTCCCCGACCTGCTGGGCGGCAGCAACGTGGCCTTTGGTGCGGAGTACCGCAGCGAGCGGTACAACATCTTCGCCGGCGAGCCGGGTTCCTACATCGACGCCGACGGCCTGAACTTCGGCGGCAACGCCGGCAGCCAAGGCTTCCCCGGCTTCCAGCCGGCCGACGTCACCAATCGCCGCCGTTCAAGCTATGCGGGCTATGCCGACTGGGAAGTCACACTGACCGAGGCGCTCACGCTGGATGCCGCGCTGCGCACCGAGCACTACAGCGACTTCGGCTCCAGCACCATCGGCAAGCTCTCGGGCAGCTACCGCCTGACGCCGCAATGGCTGCTGCGAGGCGCGGCCAGCACCGGCTTCCGTGCGCCGAGCCTGCAACAGCTCTACTTCTCGTCGACCTTCACCGACTTCATCGGCGACCGGCCGGTGCCGGTGCAACTGGCCCCCAACGGCAGCGCCATCACCAACGCGGCCGGGGTGCCGCCGCTCAAGCAGGAGAAGTCGCGGAACCTGTCGCTGGGCACGACCTTCAAGCCCGGTCGCGACTTCGATCTGACGGTTGACCTCTACCAGATCAAGATCCGCGACCGCATCGTGCTGTCGGGACGCTTCGATGCCAACAACTTCCCGGTACTCGCCCCGCTGCTGGACAGCCTGGGCGTCGAGCAGACCGCCTTCTTCGTCAACTCGGTGAACACCCGCACGCGCGGCCTCGACCTGACGGCTGCCTACCGCAGCACGCTCGGCCCCGGCCAGCTCAACACCTTCCTGGCGCTCAACATCAGCCGCACCCGCGTCACGGCCGTCAATGCGCCGCCCAAGCTGCAGAACTTCACCGACGTGCTCCTGTCGGAGAAGGAACGGCTCTACATCGAGCAAGGCGGCCCCCGCGCGAAGGGCACGCTGGGCTTTGAGTACAGCCAGGGCGCGTGGACGGGTGAGGCCAAGGTCATCCACTTCGGCAGCCAGACCCTGGGCACCTTCGATGGCCCGCCCGTGCCCAATGCGCACTACAAGCCCAAGACCTCGATGGACCTGGGCCTGAGCTGGCAGGTCACACCAGCGCTCAAGCTCAGCGCCGGTGGCAACAACGTGTTCAACGTGAAGCCCACCAAACAGGACGCGAGCGAAACCGACAACAGCTTCATCTACGAAAGCGTGCAGTTCGGCCTGAACGGGGCGTCCTACTACGCGCGGGCCTATTACCGTTTCTGACCTTCGGCAGGTGGCCAGCCTGTGACTATGCTCGCTGCCTCGCCCAACTTCGATTCGAGACACGCATGAACCTTTCTCGCACTGTTCGTCTGCCTCTGTTGACCCTGGCGCTGGCTGCAGCGCTGCCTCTGGCCAGCCTGGCCGCCACCGCCGCGACGCCGGCCGACACGCCGTTGATCCCGCGTGCGGCGCTGTTCGGCAACCCGGTCAAGAGTGGTGCCCAGCTCAGCCCGGACGGCAAGTGGCTGTCGTGGATGGCGCCGGTCGCCGGCGTCATGAACGTGTGGGTGGCCCCGAGCGACAAGCCGCAGGAGGCCCGTGCGCTGACCGACTCGAAGGACCGCCCGATCCCGACGCATTTCTGGTCGGGCAACGGCGAGCAGGTGCTCTTCGTGAAGGACCAGGCCGGCGACGAGAACTTCCGCCTCTACGGCGTGGATGTCGCGACCGGCAAGCAGCGCGACTACACGCCCTTCGACAAGGTGCGCGTCCGCGTGGTGGGCCGTTCGCGCGTGCGCCTGGACGAACTGCTCGTGGGCATCAACAACCGCGATCCGCGCTGGCATGACGTCTACCTGCTCAACCTGCGCAGCGGCGAGCTCAAGCTCGTCCTGCAGGGCGATGGCTATGCCGGCTTCCTGGCCGACGACAGCCTGACCCTGCGCCTGGCCCAGCGCCCGAACGCGGCCGGCGGCTCGGACTTCTTCAAGCTGGCCGACGGCAAGGTCGAGGACAAGCCCTTCCTGAGCACCGCACTGGAAGACAGCGCGACCTCACCGCTTGGCTACACCGCCGACGGCAAGACGCTGTACTGGATGGACTCGCGCGAAAGCGACACCACGACCGTCATTGCCGAGGATGTGGCCAGCGGCAAGCGCAGCGTGCTGGCCCGCGATGCCCGTGCCGACCTCGGCGACACGCTGCGCGACCCGGTCACAGGCGTCGTGCAGGCCTATGCCGTCAACTACCTGCAGACCGAGTGGAAGTTCATCGACCGCGGGCTGCAGGCCGACTTCGACTGGCTCAAGAAGCAGTTGGGCGAGGGTGAGATCTTTGTTGCCAGCCGCACCCAGGCGGATGACAAGTGGATCGTCGGCATCGACCCGGTGTCGCGTGTGGCGGCCACCTACCTCTACGACCGCAAGGCCCGCAAGCTGGAGCCGCTCTATGTCTCCCGCCCCGAGCTGAAGGACGCGCCGCTGGTGGGGATGCACGGCGTGGAGATCAAGGCGCGTGATGGCCTCACCCTGCCCAGCTACCTGACGCTGCCCCGCGGCGTGACCTGGCAGGGCGGCAAGGCCGACAAGGCCGTGCCGCTGGTGCTGTTCGTGCACGGTGGCCCTTGGGCGCGTGATGAGCACGGCTATAACGGTTATCACCAGTGGCTCGCCAACCGCGGCTATGCCGTGCTGGCCGTGAACTTCCGCGCCTCCACGGGCTTCGGCAAGAAGTTCCTGAACGCCGGCAACCTGCAGTGGGGCCTGTCGATGCACGACGACCTCATCGACGCCGTGGACTGGGCCGTGAAGCAGGGTGTCACCACGCCGGACAAGGTCGCCATCATGGGCGGCAGCTACGGCGGCTATGCGGCGCTGGCCGGCGTGACCTTCACGCCGACCAAGTTCGCCTGCGCGGTCGACATCGTGGGGCCGTCCAACCTGGAGACGTTGCTGTCCACGATCCCGCCGTACTGGGAAGCCGGCAAGAAGCAGATGTACAGCCGCATGGGCGATCCCACGACCGACGCGGGCAAGGCCGTGCTGCGTGCGGCGTCGCCGCTGTACAAGGCCGACCGCATCGTGCGGCCGCTGCTGATCGGGCAGGGCGCCAACGACCCGCGCGTGAAGCAGGCCGAGAGCGACCAGATCGTGCAGGCCATGCAGGCCAAGAAGATCCCGGTGAGCTATGTGCTCTTCCCGGACGAGGGCCACGGCTTCGCCCGGCCGGAGAACCGCATCGCGTTCAATGCCGTCACGGAAGCCTTCCTGGGCCAATGCCTGGGTGGCCGCGTCGAGCCGGTGGGCGACACCGTCAAGCGCTCCAGTGCGAAGGTGGTGGCCGGCGCCGAGCACGTGCCGGGCCTGGCGGAAGCGGTCAAGCCGTGACCGCTTGATGGGCTGACCCCGCAGCGGACGGACAATCAGGGCCGATGGACCATAGTTTTCTCTCTGCCCTGATCCTGCTGCTGCTGGTGCTCGACCCGCTCGGCAGCCTGCCGATCTTCATTCCCATCATGCGCGCCGTGCCCAAGGAGCGGCGCACGCGCGTGGCGGTGCGCGAGGTGGGCATCGCGTTCTGCGTGCTGTTCGCCTTCATGTTCCTGGGCGAGGGCTTCCTGCGGGTGATGCACCTGTCGGAGCGCTCGCTGGAGGTGGCCGGCGGCGTGATCCTCGTGATCATCGCCATCCGCATGATCTTCGGCAGCTCGGGCGAGTCGGCCTACGGCGTGGAACCGGGGCGCGAGCCGCTGATCTTTCCACTGGCCGTGCCGCTGCTGGCCGGACCGTCCGCCATGGCCACGGTGCTGCTGCTGGCCTCGCGCCAGCCGGATCGCATCTATGAATGGATCGGCGCACTCAGCGCGGCGATGCTGGTGTCGTTCTTGGTGCTGGTGCTCGCCGACCGCATCCGCAAGCTGCTGGGCGATTCGGTCGTGTCGGCCATCGAGAAGCTGATGGGCTTGGTGCTCACGGCCATCGCCGTGGAGATGATCCTGGCGGGCCTGAAGCGCTACTTCGTCGGCGGGCTGTGAGCCCCACCCGCCGACGTGCGGGTCACTTGGCCTTCTTGGCTTCCTTGCCCTTCGGGATGACCGCGGTCATCGGCGCCACCGGGCGGTCGGAGCCCGCCGTCTTGCCCTGAGGGGCATCCTTCTTGGGCTTCTTCGTCATCTTGTTGCCGCGTTGTTCGGTGTTGGCCATGAGTCCTCCTTGCAAGGTGAAAAGATTGACCTGGAACTATGCCTCAGCGCTGTAGCGCTCGCGGGCAGGGCTTTCCGCCCATTGCGCGGCGGTGACGTCGTAGCGCTTGCACTCCATGTCGTACCAGCGGCCCAGGCCGGTGTAGGTCATGCCCAGCCGCTCCATGACGGCGGCCGAGGCGGTGTTCGGAGGCTGGCAGACGGCGCAGATCAGGTCGGGCTTGAGGCTGTCGAACGCCCAGCCCACCATGTGGCGGGCGGCTTCACTCGCGTAGCCCTGGCCCCAGACGTCCTGGCGCAGCCGCCAGCCGGTCTCCAGCGGGCCGGCCGGGTCGCGGTTGAGGTGCTGGATGCAGCCGCTGCCGATCAGATCGCCATCCTCCCGACGGATGAACGCCCACCAGGAGTAGCCGAACTCCGCCCAGCGGGCCTTGACGCGCTCGATCATCGAACGGGTGTCGACCAGGGTGTCGGGGCGGCCGGTGATGTAGCGCATGACGACGGGGTCGCGGTTGAGGCGGTACAGGCCGTCGAAGTGGACGTCGTCCAGCGGTTCGAGGCGCAGGCGTGGGGTCAGCAGGACGGACATCAGGCGCTGGGGCAAAAGTGCGGGAGCGCGGATTCTGGCGGCGCCGTTCTCACGATTCGAAAGTCACATTTCAGATCGTGAAAGCCGACCTTGCTGCACTGCCGCAAGATTTCTCATTATGGAGAATCGAGTTTCATGATTTGACATGAATCTAGTAAGTGATTGATTTTGAAAGACAAAGATTTTTGTCTTGTATAAGACTTTCGCTTGCGTCACGGAGGCTCAGGCCCTAGATTTGAGTCATCGGTTTTCAACGTTCTTGCCAAGGAGTTCTGCATGACCCGCCTCACCCGTGAACAACAAATCGCCGCCCTCGAAAAGGACTGGGCCGAGAACCCGCGCTGGAAGGGCATCACCCGCGGCTACACCGCCGCCGACGTCGTCCGCCTGCGCGGCAGCATCGCCATCGAGCACACGCTGGCCAAGCGCGGCGCCGAGAAGCTCTGGGGTCTCGTCAACACCGAGCCCTTCGTCAACGCCCTGGGCGCCCTGACCGGCAACCAGGCCATGCAGCAGGTCAAGGCCGGCCTGAAGGCCATTTACCTGTCCGGCTGGCAGGTCGCGGGTGACGCCAATTCCAACGGCGAGATGTACCCCGACCAGTCCCTGTACTCGGTGGATTCGGTGCCCAAGGTCGTCAAGAAGATCAACGCCACCTTCCAGCGCGCCGACCAGATCCAATGGAGCGAAGGCAAGGACGACATCGACTTCTTCGCCCCGATCGTGGCGGACGCCGAAGCCGGCTTCGGCGGCGTGCTGAACGCCTTCGAGCTGATGAAGGCCATGATCGAAGCCGGTGCTGCCGGCGTGCACTTCGAAGACCAGCTGGCCAGCGCCAAGAAGTGCGGCCACATGGGCGGCAAGGTGCTCGTGCCCACCCGTGAAGCCGTCGCCAAGCTCGTCGCCGCCCGCCTGGCTGCCGACGTGATGGGCACGCCCACGCTGCTGGTGGCCCGTACCGACGCCGAAGCCGGCGACCTCGTCACCAGCGACATCGACGACAACGACAAGCCCTTCTGCACCGGCGAGCGCACGGTGGAAGGCTTCTACCGCACGAAGAACGGCCTGGACCAGGCCGTCAGCCGCGGCCTGGCCTATGCGCCCTATGCCGACCTGATCTGGTGCGAGACCGGCAAGCCCGACCTGGCCTTCGCCAAGGCCTTCGCTGACGCCATCCACGCCAAGTTCCCGGGCAAGCTGCTGGCCTACAACTGCTCGCCGTCGTTCAACTGGAAGAAGAACCTGGACGACGCCACCATCGCCAAGTTCCAGCGCGAGCTGGGCGCCATGGGCTACAAGTTCCAGTTCATCACGCTGGCCGGCTTCCACAGCCTGAACTACTCGATGTTCAACCTGGCCTACGGCTACGCCCGCAACCAGATGAGCGCCTTCGTCGAACTGCAGGAGGCCGAGTTCGCTGCCGCCGAGAAGGGCTTCACAGCGGTGAAGCACCAGCGCGAGGTCGGCACGGGCTACTTCGATGCGGTCACGACGACGATCGAAGCCAATGCCTCCACCGCGGCCCTCAAGGGCTCCACGGAAGACGAGCAGTTCTTCGACGCCAAGCACGGTTGAGCCTTCCGAGCAATCACAGTCAGACTCAAGGCCTGACTTTCACGACCCGCCTCGGCGGGTCTTTTTTTGCCCGTCATGGGCGCGCCATACTCCGGTCACAGGATGGCGCCATGGACACCCCGTCACACACGACCCCACAGAGCTTGCCCCAGCGCGTCGGCGCCTGGTGGCGCGAACGGCGCCATGCGCGCGAGCGGCCTGCGCTGCTGCGCCGCTGCCCGCCGGCCACCGCGGCGGCGACGGAGATTCCGGCCAGCGTGCGGGCGGCCTGGGCGCAGCAGGCCCCCGACGAGTGCCCGGGCCTGCGGGTCGACGACGACGCCTGGTTGCGGTGTTCGCTGGCGCTGGCTCAGTTCTTCGAGGCATGCCGGCTGCAGCAGTCCCACGGCGCCTGCGCGTTGCCGAGCAAGGCGGCCGATTCGGTGTGGCACGTGTGGCTGGCGACGGATCCGGCCAGCCTGGCGGCCTGGCAGCAGCGCTACTTCGACCTGGCAGTGCCGCACCGCGAGGCGGCGGCACTGGGCGCGCCGCTGGACGATTGCCTGGCCCGCACCTGGGTGGGTGCCTGCAGCAGTGAAGGCCTGAGCCCGCTCGGGCCGCGGCTGCCGCTCGTGTTCGCACTGGACGGCATGCTGGCCGTGCCGACCGGCTGGGCCTACCGCTTCGAGCGCCCGGGGCTCGTGCATCGTGACATCGATGGTTTCGGCCGCACGCAGGGCAGCGGCGTGCTCCATGCAGCGGTGGCGGGCAGCGCCCTCGTCGGCATGGGCCTGCTCGCCGAGGCGGAACTGCAGGCCTGGCGCCGCCAGCAGGCCTCGTCTGGCGGCAGCAGCTGCGGTAGCGGCGTGGCCGCGTCGGACGGCGGCAGCTGCGATGGGGGCAGCAGTGGCGACTGCGGCGGCAGCAGTTGCGGCGGCAGTGGCTGTGGCGGCGGCGGAAGCTGAGCGCGGCCCGCGCGTCAGCGGCGCGCCACCTGGAAGGTGCCCACCGCGCTGTTGAGCGCCACCGCCTGTTCGCGCAGGCTTTCGGCGGCGGCGGTCGACTCCTCCACCAGCGCTGCGTTCTGCTGCGTGACCTGGTCGAGCTGGGCGATGGCGATGTTGACCTGTGCGATGCCGTCGGACTGCTCGGCCGTGGCGGTCGTGATCTCGCCCATGATGTCCTTCACCCGCTGAACGGCGCCGACCAGCTCGTCCATCGTCTTGCCGGCCTCCGACACCAGCCGTGCGCCCGCTTCCACCCGCTCCACGCTGCTGCCGATCAGGCTCTTGATTTCCTTGGCGGCGTCGGCCGAGCGGCCCGCCAGGGAGCGCACTTCGCCGGCCACCACGGCAAAGCCGCGACCCTGTTCGCCCGCGCGCGCCGCCTCCACCGCGGCATTCAGCGCGAGGATATTGGTCTGGAACGCGATCCCGTCGATCACGCCGATGATGTCGGCGATCTTGCGCGAGCTGGCGTTGATCTCGTCCATCGTGTGCACCACCTGGGCCACGACCTCACCGCCACGTTGCGCGACGCTGGCGGCTGACACCGCGAGCTGGTTGGCCTGGCCGGCCGAGGCGGCCGAGTGCTGCACGGTGCCCGTCAGCTCTTCCATGGCGCTGGCCGTCTGTTCCAGGCTGGAGGCGGCCTTCTCGGTGCGCGCGCTCAGGTCGTGGTTGCCGCTGGCAATTTCGTTGGACGCCGTGCCGATCGACTCCGCCGAATCGCGGATGCTGCCGATCGTCTGGGCCAGCGTCTCGCGCATGCGCCGCAGCGTGGTCTGCAACTGGCCGATCTCGTCATCCCGCGCGACCATGCCCTGGCCGGAGCGCATCAGGTTGCCATCCGCCACGCGCTCCGCCAGTTCGTTGGCCGCAGCCAGCGGCACGGTGATGCTGCGCGTGATCTGCCAGGCCGCTCCGGCGCCCAGCACCAGCATCAGCAGGCCGAAGCCGAGCAGCAGCATGCGCCCGCTGCCGTTGGCGGCGTCGATGCCGGCCGCCGTGGCGTCGATGTCCTTGCGCTGGTGGACGAGGAATTCATCCATGCGGGCGAGGTAGACCTTGGCGGCAGGTGCGAAGGCGTCCGTGAAGAGCTTGTCCGCCTCCTCGGCCTGGCCGTCCTTCTTCAGTTGCACGATCTTGTCGCGCGCTTCGAGGTAGACCTTGCGCGCGGCGCCCACCGCATCGAACAGGGCCTGCTCCTCGGGCGAGCGGATCAGCGCCTTCAGCTTCTCCTGCATCTCGCCGGAGGTCTTGGTGGACAGCGCCTGGTCTTCCTTGAAAAGCTCGACGAGCGACGCGTCCGAGCTCTTGGCGATCGCCATCGTGCGGCGCACGCCGGCACTGATGTTGCGGCTCCAGTCCGAAATGAGCCGTTCCTTGGCGAGCGGTTCCGCCATCATTTGACGAGTGGCTGCCGCCGTGCTCTCCAGCCGCCAGGACGCCAGGGCGATCACGCAGCCGGCCAGGGCCAGCACCAACGCAAAGCCGGCGCCCAGCCGTTTGCCGATGGATAGCTTGATCATGGGGTCTCCAGTTCTTGTGAATGCATGAGGCAGGGCCGAGCCCGCCGACGATGCTAGTCCGCCCAGATGTCGGGTTCGGTGCGCAGACTGGGACATCGGTCACGGGGACCGCAAATGAAAGTGATCACGCCGGCCCGCGGCCCGCGGCGCCTCCTACCGGGAGGCCGCCAGCAGCGCCGCGTAGTCGTCAGGCGTGGCCAGGCGCGGATTGGTCTTGTGACAGTGGTCGAGCAGCGCCCGGTCGATGATGGCGCCGTCCAGCTCGGCCCCGACGCCCATCGCCGCCAGGCCGGCTGGCAGGCCCAGCCGCGCGTTCATGGCCGTGATGGCATCGGCGACGGCATCGGCGTCCCGGCCGGTCAGGTCCATGGCTTGCGCCAGGCGCTCGATGCGGCGGTCTCGCCGCACGCTGTCGGCGTCCGCATTGAACCGGATGACGGCCGGCAGGAACACGGCATTCAAGGTGCCGTGGTGCAGGCGCGGGTTCAGCCCGCCCAGCGCATGGCTGAGCGAATGCACCGCGCCCAGGCCCTTCTGGAAGGCCATGGCACCGTGCAAGCTGGCGCACATCATGTCCATGCGGGCGTCGCGGTCCTGGCCATCACGCGTGGCGCGCTCGATGGCGGCCCAGCCCCGGCGCAGCCCCTCCAGCGCAATGCCGTCCGCCGGCGGGTTGAAGGCCGGGGCCAGGAAGGTCTCGATGCAGTGGGCGATGGCGTCCATGCCGGTCGCGGCGGTGAGGCCGGGCGGCAGCTTGAGCGTCAGCGCCGGATCGCAGATCGCCGCCTTGGGCAGCAGCTCCCAGTTGTGAAAGCCCAGCTTGCGGCCGTCGTCCACGATGATGATGGCGCCCCGCGCCACCTCGCTGCCGGTGCCGGCGGTGGTCGGCACGGCAATCAGCGGCAGCACGCGCGAGCTGATGTTGACCGCACCGCCCTCGATCGTGGCCCAGCGCTTGAGCGGCCCCTCGTGCGTGGCCGCAATGGCCACGCCCTTGGCGAGATCCATGCTCGAGCCGCCGCCGATGGCGATCAGCCCGTCGCAGCCGCCGGCCTCGCAGGCCTGCACGGCCAGCCGCACGGCCGCTTCTGTCGGGTTGGCGGGTGTCTGGTCGAAGATGGGCGGCGGCGTGGTGAAGGCGGCCAGGGCTTCGTCCAGCACGCCCGCGGCGCGCACGCCTGCATCGGTGACGACCAGCGGGCGGCGGATGCCGATGCGCTCGCACTCGGCCGGTAGCAGGCGGCTGGCGCCGAAGTCCAGCTCGATGCGGGTCAGGTAGAGGATCTGGGCCATGGGTGTGCTCCGCGCTGTGTCTTTGGCCATGGTAGTGCGCGCTGTTTAGACTCGCCGTCATGCGTGCGACTCTCCTGATGTGCCTGGCGAGCCTTGCCCTGGTGGCCTGTGGAGGCGGCGGGGGAGGGGGCGGTGGCGCCTCGCCTGCGCCGACCGTACCGGTCGACAACGCGCCGGGCCTGACCGACACCACCGTCTATTCGTCGGCGCCCGACGCCGCGCTGCCGGGCGCTGTCGAGGCGGCTGCCGTCAGCTCGCAGACGCTGACCGTCAACGGCGCCACGCTCGCCTACACGGCCACGGCCGGCCACTTGATCGCGCGCGACCCGGCTGGTGCGGCCGAGGCCTCGGTGTTCTACGTGGCCTACACGCTGCCCGGCGCTGATGTGGCCACGCGCCCCGTGACCTTTTTCTACAACGGCGGTCCGGGCTCGGCCTCGGTGTGGCTGCAACTCGGCAGCTTCGGGCCGAAACGGCTCGTGACCCACGCACCCGACACCACCGCGGCCCGCCCCTTCCCGATGGTGGACAACGCCGAGCACCTGCTCGGCCAGAGCGACCTGGTGTTCATCAACGCGGTCGGTACCGGCTACTCGCAGGCCATCGCCCCGTTCACCAACCGCAGCTTCTGGGGCGTGGATGCCGATGCCGCGCTGTTCCGCGACTTCATCCAGCGCTACCTGGCCGTCAACAACCGCGGTGCCTCGCCCAAGGTCCTCTATGGCGAAAGCTACGGCGGTCCGCGCACCGCCGTGCTCGCGCGGCGGCTCCAGGAAGCCGGTGTGATGCTGGACGGCCTTGTGCTGCAGTCGCCCGCCCTGGACTACAACAGCAACTGCGGCATCACGAGCGGTGATGCCTGTGCCGGCTATCTGCCGAGTTATGCCGCGGTCGGTGCCTTCCATCGCCTGACCCAGCCCGTACCCACCGACCTCGGCGCCTGGGCCGTCCAGGCCCGGAGTTATGCCGACCAGGTCTATGCACCCGCACTGCGCGCCTGGCTGGGCAGCGGCCAGGCCGCACCGGCCCTGTGGCAGCCCTTGGCTGACCTGACCGGCCTGCCTGCCTCGCAATGGCAGGCCAGCCTGAACATCCCGGCCGATGATTTCCGCGTGCGGCTGCTGCCCGGGCAGCAGCTTGGCCGCTACGATGGCCGGATGAAAGCGGCTATCGGCAGTGCGCTGACGGCCGACGGTGATGTGTCGAGCACCTGGATCAACGACAGCTTCGCCAGCGGCATCGTCACGCACCTGCGGGACCAACTCGGCTACCGCAACGCATCAACCTATGTCGTGCTGAGCAATGCGATCAGCTCCTGGGACTTCCGCCACGCGGGCCGCGCGTTGCCCGACACCGTCCCCGACCTCGCTGCGGCGCTCGCGCAGAACCCGCGCCTTCGCGTGCTGGCGGTGAGCGGCTACCACGACCTCGCCACGCCGTTTCACCTGACCGAAACCGACCTGGCCCGGGTGGATGCGACGCGCGTGAAGGTGCGCAACTACGCCGGCGGGCACATGAGCTACCTGGACGACGCGACACGCGCCGCGCAGCTCGCCGATCTCAAGGCCTTCTACGCGAACACGCTGGCGCTGCGTGCCGCGGCCGACCTGGGCCCCGAGCGCCGCGCCCTGGCCAGCCGCCCGGTGGTGGCCGTGGACCGGGCCGGCACGCCGCAGCGCCCCGGCAGCGTCCCACCCACCCAGGAGCCTGCCGTGCAGGCGCCGCTGCGTGACCCGTGGGTGCCGCCGACAATGCGCGTTCGATGACATCCCCCACCCAACTCCTGACGCCGCGCATGGCCGGGGTGCTCGAACGCATCCACCGCGCCAACCGGCCCCCGTTTCACAGCCTCACGCCGCGCGAGGCGCGCATCGCCTACCGCATGGGCGCCGAGATCCTGGACCTGCCGCGTGCCCCGCTGCCGCGCATCGAGGACCTCGACGTGGCCGGCCGCCCGGCGCGGCTGTACTCGCCCAGCGCCGAACGCCTGCCCGTGCTGCTCTACCTGCACGGTGGCGGTTTCACGATCGGCGACCTGGAAACGCACGACAGCCTGTGCCGCCAGCTCGCGCTGCGCAGCGGCGCGGCCGTGCTGGCGCTCGACTACCGCCTCGCCCCGGAGCACCGCTTCCCGGCGGCGGTGGACGATGCCTGGGCGGCGCTGGCCTGGCTGCACGATCATGCGGCGTCGCTCGGCCTCGATGGCCATCGCCTCGCGGTCGGCGGCGACAGCGCCGGCGGCACGCTCGCCGCCAGCGCTGCCTTCTTCGCCCGCGATCGCGGCCTGCCGCTGGCGCTGCAGCTATTGATCACCCCCGGCACCGCCAGTGAGCCGAGCAGCCCGTCGCACAGGTTCTTCGCCAACGGCTTCCTGCTGGACGCCGCGAGCATCGCCTGGTTCTTCGACCACTACATCGACCGCGCCCAGCGCCACGACTGGCGGTTCGCGCCGCTGCAGGCCGATGACCACAGCGGCCTGGCACCGGCCTGCTTGGTGCTGGCCGAGTGCGACCCTCTCGTGGATGAGGGCATCGCCTACGCAGATACGCTGCGGGCGGCAGGCGTTGCCGTGACGCTGGAGCTGTTCCGTGGTGTCACGCACGACTTCATCAAGATGGGGCGTCAGGTGCCCGAAGCCTTGACCGCGCTCAATGCCTGTGCCCAGGCCCTCAAGGAGCATCTGCGCCCATGAAACGCACCGACTTCCGCCACCGTGAATCCCTGCGTGTGCGCTGGGCCGAGATCGACGCCCAGGGCATCGTGTTCAACGGGCACTACCTGACCTACCTGGACACCGCCATCAGCGGCTACTGGCGGGCGCTGGCGCTGCCCTACCAGGACACCATGAAGGCCCTGTCCGGTGACCTCTACGTGCGCCGGGCGACGCTCGACTACCGCGGTTCGGCCCGCTACGACGACCGCCTGGACGTAGGCATCCGGGTGCGCGAGTTCGGCAACAGCTCGATGATGGTCGACGCCGCCGTGTTCCATGGCGAGCAGATGCTCGTGCAGGCCGAGATGATCTACGTCTTCGCCGACCCCGCCACGCAGACGCCGCTGCGGCTGCCGGACGCGCTGCGCCAGGTCATCCACGACTTCGAGGCCGGCAAGCCCGTCGTGGACGTGTCCCTGGGCACGTGGCGCGATCTGGGCGAGGCCGCGACGCTGATCCGCCGGCAGGTGTTCGTCGAGGAGCAGCACATCCCGGCCGACATGGAATGGGACAGCGCCGACGCCACCTGCCTGCATGCGCTGGCGCGCAACCATTTCGGCGTGCCGCTGGCCACCGGCCGGCTGCTGGAGCATGTGCCCGGCGTGGCCAAGATCGGCCGCATGGCCGTGCTGCGCACGATGCGCGGCACGCAGATCGGCCGCCAGGTGCTCGACGCCCTGATGGCCGAGGCCCGGCGCCAGGGCTACCGCGAAGTGCTGCTGCACGCCCAGCTCTCCGCCGAGAACTTCTACCTGCGCGCCGGCTTCCAGCGCCGCGGCGAGCCGTTCGAGGAGGCCGGCATCGGCCACGTGGAGATGGTGCGCGCCCTTTGAGCGCAGGCTGCGGGGGTCAGCCCAGCATCTCGAAGCGTTCGACCTTGCGCTCGGTCGCGATCCATGCGGCCATGGCGGCGGCCACCTGGGGCTCGCGGTGCGTCCAGCCTTCGGGGTAGACCTCCATCCAGGTCCAGCGGCCTTCGGCGTCCGGCTCGGGGCGCTGCAGCAGTTCGATGGGCGCTTCGAGCCGCACCTTGCGGAAGGCGACCAGCGCGGATTCGGCCTGGTCGGGCGCCACGCGGTAGTACACGTAGAGCTGCACGCTCAGTCCTGTGGCGGGATGTCGTAGGGCAGGGCGTGGGGCTGCAGCGGGGCGCCCGTGGCGCTTCCCAGATGCAAGCTGCCGCCGTCGAGGGCCGCGAGCTTGATCTCGGCAGTCAGCCGCGTGCGGCCGTCCCGCTGGCCGGCCCCCGCCACGATGCCGGCAGGCTGCTCGGGGTCGTCGCTGTGGAAGATCTCCTGGCCGATGGTCGCGGCCGCGTCGGTCTCGAACACCTGCAGGCGGCGCTTGAGCGTGCCGCGGTACTGGCTGCGCGCGACGATCTCCTGACCGGGGTAGCAGCCCTTCTTGAAGTTGACGCCGCCCAGCACCTCGAAGTTGATCATCTGCGGCACGAAGGCCTCCACCGTGGCGCCGCGCACCCAGGCCATGCCGGCCGTGGCCTCGGCCCAGGCCCAGTCGTCGGGGCTGATGGCATCACCCGCCGGCGCGGGTGCCTGGGCCGGCTGGATGCGCAGCGCGCGGCCCGCGCCGGGCAGGGCGATCAGCACGCCGGCATCGTCGCGCTGCAGCGACCAGGCGTCAGCGGCCGGCGCCCCCAGCAGGCCGTACACGGCGAACTCGGCACTCGCGTCCGTGAGCTTGCACTTCGCGCGGAGCACGAACATGGACAGGCGCTTGAGCGTGGCCGCCAGCGTCTCGGCCGGCAGGGCCAGCAGGATCTCGTCGTCGCCGCCGCGCCAGCCCACCATCGAGGCCAGCAGGCGGCCCTTGGCCGTGCAGAAGCCCGCCAGCCGCGCGTGATCGCGGTCCAGCAGGGCGAAGTCCTGGGTCAGTTGGCCGTGCAGGAAGCTGGCGGCGTCGGTGCCGTGGGCGCGGATGACGCCCCAGTCGGTGAGTCGCAGTTGGGAGGTGTCAGGCATGCCGGGAATTATCATCGGCGCCCTTTCTCAGAGCCCGATTGACCGGGCGGAACCCAGGGCATGAAGTGGTTGTTGCGGGCGGTGCTCGCCTTGTTGTTGATCGGTGGCCTGGCCGCGGGAGCGGCCTGGCAATGGCTGCGCAGCCCGCTGGCGCTGGCCGCGCCGTCGGTGGAGCTGTCCGTGGAGCCCGGCACCAACCCTGCCGAGGTGGCGCGTGCCTGGGTGGCAGCCGGCGTGCAGACCGATGCCCGCTGGCTCTACCAGTGGTTCAGGTGGTCGGGCCAGGCCAAGCAGATCCGGGCGGGCAGCTACGAGGTGCATGCCGGCGTCACGCCGCGCGAACTGCTCGACAAGATGGTGCGCGGCGACCAGGTCCTGGAGCAATTGCGGCTCATCGAGGGCTGGAACTGGCGCCAGGTTCGAGCGGCACTCGTCGCCGCCCCGGCACTCAAGGCCAGAACCGCGGGCATGAGTGACGCCGAGATCATGGCTGCCCTGGGCGAGCCCGGTGTGGCACCCGAAGGCCGTTTTTTCCCCGACACCTACGCCTACAGCCGCGGCGTCAGCGACCTGACGGTGCTCAAGCGGGCGCACGCCGCCATGCAGCACCGCCTGCAGGCCGCCTGGAACCAACGCGCGGCCAGCCTGCCGCTGAAGTCGCCCGAGGAGGCGCTGATCCTGGCCTCCATCGTCGAGAAGGAAACCGGCGCGCCGGGCGACCGCGGCAAGGTGGCCGCGGTCTTCATCAACCGCCTGCGGGTTGGCATGCCGCTGCAGACCGACCCCACCGTCATCTACGGCCTGGGCGAGGCCTTCGACGGCAATCTGCGCAAGCGCGACCTGCTGGCCGACACGCCGTACAACACCTACACGCGGGGCGGCCTGCCGCCCACGCCCATTGCCATGCCGGGCGCGGCCTCGCTGCAGGCAGCGCTCCACCCTGCGGCGATCAAGGCCCTGTACTTCGTGGCGCGGGGCGATGGCAGCAGTGAGTTCAGTGACGACCTGGCCGCGCACAATCGCGCGGTGAACAAATACCAGCGCGGCGGCAAGTGACCGGCAGATTCATTTCCTTCGAAGGCATCGACGGTGCCGGCAAGTCCACCCACATCCAGGCCGTGGCCGACTGGTTCCGCGCCCGCGGTGCCGACGTGCAGCTCAGCCGAGAGCCCGGCGGCACGCCGCTGGCCGAGACGCTGCGTGATCTCGTGCTGAGCCAGCCCATGGGCTCGCTGACCGAGGTGCTGCTGATGTTCGCGGGCCGGCGTGACCACGTCGAGACCGTCATCCAGCCTGCGCTCGCGGCCGGCAAGACGCTGCTGTGCGACCGCTTCACCGACGCGAGCTTTGCCTACCAGGGCGGCGGCCGTGGCCTGCCGCTGACGGTGCTGGAGCCGCTGGCCGACTGGGTGCAGGAGGGCACGGAGCCGGAGCTGACGCTGTGGTTCGACCTGCCCAGCGACCAGGCGGCGGCACGCCGCGCCAGCGCGCGTGAAGCCGACCGCATCGAGCAGCAGGACCTGGACTTCTTCGAGCGCGTGCGCGCGGCCTACGCCCGGCGCGCCGAGCAGGCGCCGCATCGCATCGTGCGCATCGAGGCCAGTGGCACGGTTGAACAGGTCGGCGCCCAGGTCCTGGCCACGCTCGCAGCCCGGTACCCCGCATGAATGCCGATCTGCCCTGGCTGCAAGCCCCGCTGACGGACGCGCTGGCGCGGGCGCGGTCGCATGCGCTGCTGGTGCAGGGGCCCGCGGGCGTGGGCCAGCTCGAACTGGCGGTCAAGCTGGCCCAGAGCTGGCTGTGCGAGGACCGCGCGCAGGCCCACCCGGCCTGCGGCCGGTGCGCGAGCTGCAAGCTGTTTGCCAGCGGCACGCATCCGGACTTCCAGCTGCTGCTGCCCGAGGCCCTGGATGCCGCGGCGCGTGAATCGCTGGGCCTGCCCTTCGAGGAGCCCGAGGCACCGAAGGCCGGCAAGGCCAAGCCCAGCCGCGAGATCAAGGTGGAGGCGGTTCGCCAGCTGCTGAGCTTTGCGCAGGCGACCTCCGCGCGGGGGCGTGCCAAGGTGGCCGTGATCTTCCCCGCCGAGGCGCTGAACGGCGTGGCGGCAAATGCGCTGCTCAAGACGCTGGAGGAGCCCGCCGGCCTGCTGCGCTTCGTGCTCGCCAGTCACGACAGCGCCGGCCTGCTGCCCACCATCCGCAGTCGCTGCCAGCCCGTGCCGCTGGCCCTGCCGGAGCGACAGGCTGCGCTCGATTGGCTGGCCAGCAAGGGCGTGGCCGATGCCGCGGGCCTGCTCGATGCGACCGGCGGCCGGCCGCAGCAGGCGCTGCAGTGGTCGCAGGAGGGGTTGAGCGATGCGGCCTGGCAGGCCTTGCCCAAGCGTGTGGCCCGGGGCGAGGTGGCGGCGCTGTCCGACTGGGCAGCCCCACGGGTCATCGATGCCCTGCAGCGCCTGTGCCACGACCTCGTCCGTCGGGCGCATGGCCAGCCTGGGCAGTTTTTTGCAGCGGCATCCCTGCCGTCCCCCAAGCGGGCCGGCCCGCTGCTGAGCTGGGAGGCGGAGTTGCGCCGGGCCGCTCGGCATGCGGATCACCCCCTCAACGCCGGCTTGTGGATCGAATCGCTCGTGGCGCAAGCCCGTTCGGCGATCGCAGCGGCGGCGCGCTGAATACACTCCAGCCATGAGCGACGCCAACTCCAAGCCCGGTTCCCAGCCATTCCAGCCCAGCCAGATTGGCGGGTCCATGCCGCTGCCCACCGTCGGCGGCGTCGGTGCGAACTCGGCCGCGCGGCCGAGCGTGATCCAGCTGGTGTTCCGCGAGAAGTCGGCGCTTTACGCGGCCTACATTCCGGCCTTCACCGACGGTGGCCTGTTCGTGCCGACCACGCGCGACTACAAGCTCGGCGAAGACATCTACCTGCTGCTGGCCCTGCCTGAGGACAACCAGCGCTACCCGGTGGCCGGCAAGGTCGCCTGGCTCACGCCGGCGAATGCCTCCGGTGGCCGCACGCAGGGGGTCGGCGTGCGCTTCCCCGGCGACGAGAAGACGCGCCTGATCCGTGTGCGCATCGAGGAGATCCTGGGTACGGCGGTCTCGTCGAGCAAGCCCACGCAAACGCTCTGATGTTCATCGATTCGCATTGCCACCTCAGCTTCCCCGGGCTGAAGGAGAACCTGCCCGCCATCCTGGGTGACATGAAGGCCGCGCAGGTCGACGAGGCCATCTGCATCTGCACGCAGATGGAGGAATTCGAGGCGGTGCACGCGCTGGCGCAGGCGCATGACGTGCTGTGGGCGACGGTGGGCGTGCACCCGGACACCGAAGACATGCGCGAGCCGGACGTCGATGAGCTCGTGCGGCTGGCGGCGCTGCCCCGCGTGGTGGCCATCGGCGAGACCGGGCTCGATTACTACCGCCTCAACGGCCGCAGCGTGGCCGACATGGCATGGCAGCGCGAACGTTTTCGCACGCACATCCGGGCGGCCCGGGCGGCGGGCAAGCCGCTCGTCATCCACACGCGGTCGAGCGCGGCGGACACGCTGCGCGTGCTGGACGAAGAGGGCGGTGAAGCGGCCGGCGGTGTCTTCCACTGCTTCACCGAAACCGCCGACGTGGCGCTGGCCGCCGTGGAGCGCGGCTACTACATCTCGTTCTCGGGCATCGTCAGCTTCAAGAATGCCCAGGACCTGCGCGACCTGCTCAAGCTGCTGCCGCTGGACCGCGTGCTGATCGAGACCGACAGCCCCTATCTCGCGCCGGTGCCGTTCCGGGGCAAGACCAACACGCCGGCCTACGTGCCGCATGTGGCCAAGGCCGTGGCGGAGGCGGTCGGCCTGCCCGTCGAAGCCCTGGCTGCAGCGACGACGGCCAACACGCGGCGGCTCTTCAAGTTGCCGGAGCCGATCGCGTGAAGCGCTGGCTGGCCCTGATCGGCTTCACGGCAGCCTGGGCGCATGCCGCGCCGATCGATGACCTCGTCATCGCGGCAGAGCTCAATGACGGCCGGGCTGTGCTGGCGCTCCTGCTGAAAGGCGTGGACCCGAACCTGCCCGACGCCCGTGGCCGCAAGGCGCTGTTCATCGCCACCCGGGAGGAGTCGCTCCGCGCGCTGGACAGCCTGCTGGCGTCGCCCCTGCTCAAGCTCGACGAGGCCAATGCCCAGGGCGAGACGCCGCTGATGATCGCGGCCATCCGCGGTTCGCTGCCGGCGGTGCAGGCCCTGGTCAAGCGCGGTGCGGCGGTCAACCGGCCCGGCTGGACGCCGCTGCACTACGCCTGCAGCGGCCCGGACAACGGCGTCGCAGCCTTCCTGATCGCCCAGGGGGCCGAGCTGAATGCCCGCTCCGAGAACGGCACCACGCCGTTGATGATGGCGGCACGCTACGGCAACAGCGACCTCGTGCCGCTGCTGCTCAAGGCCGGCGCCGAGCCGCGTGCGGCGAATGAGCAGGAGCTGACGGCGGCCGATTTCGCCGACCGGGGCGGGCGCGACGTGCTGGCTAAGCAGCTGCGCCGCGTGATGCAGGAGCGCCAGCGCGAGGCCGACACGGCGCGGGCGGCAGCCCAGGCGGCCAGCGGCGCGAAATAGTTCTCGCCACGACGGCCGTGTAGGAAAAACTCCTACAGCCCCCAGCGCGCTGTGCCGACTGTTGCAGCCTGCGGCCCCTCCCTACAGTGAAGCCATCGACTCCGACCGAGGCTCACCATGCTGACCACCACCCCGAATCTGGCCGACCCGTTTGCGATGCTGATCGCACCCGACGAAGTCATGCACGCCATCGAGCGCTCCGACCGCCTCTCGCGCCTGCAGCGCCGCGTCTACCGGCCGCTGGACCGCCCGTGGATTCCGCTGAAGGCCAGCGCCGATTTCGACAGCGCCATCGACGCCGAGATCGACGTGCCTGACCTCGCCGACGACGCCGCATAAAGAAAAACGCCCGCTGGGTTCAGCGGGCGTTTTGCAGGAGGGCCGCAGCGATCAGACGCGCTTGCGGTACTCGTGGGTGCGGGTGTCGATTTCGATCTTGTCGCCGTTCTCGACGAACAGCGGCACGGCGATCTCGAAACCGGTGCCCTTCAGGCGGGCGGGCTTCATGACCTTGCCCGAGGTGTCGCCCTTGACGGCCGGCTCGGTCTCGATCTCGCGCACGACGCTGGTCGGCAGTTCCACCGAGATGGCCTTGCCGTCGTAGAAGGTCACTTCCACGGCCATGCCGTCTTCCAGGTAGGAGATGGCGTCGCCCATGTTCTCGGCTTCGACTTCGTACTGGTTGTACTCGGTGTCCATGAACACGTACATCGGGTCGGCGAAGTAGGAGTAGGTGCACTCCTTCTTGTCGAGGATGATCTGGTCCATCTTGTCGTCAGCCTTGAAGACCAGCTCGGCGCCCGCGCCGTTCAGCAGGTTCTTCATCTTGATGCGCACGGTGGCAGCACCACGGCCGCCACGGCTGTATTCGGTCTTCAGGACGACCATCGGGTCCTTGCCCTGCATGATCACGTTGCCGGCGCGGATTTCTTGAGCGAGTTTCATGGTGCTTGATCTCGAGGGGTATTGAGTCGGGGCCTGCGCACCAGACTCCGAAGACTCCCGGCTTGGCGCGGCAAAGCCCGATATTCTAGCTGGAAACCCCTAAGAATCTCTGCAGTTGCGTGACGAGGTCCGGCTGGGCCGCCAACTGCGCACGCCAGGTTTGCGCGTGCTCGCGGCCGCTCGGCAGGCTCGGCAGTTGAGCGGGCAGGGCCCCCAGGCCGTTCCAGCCACGCCAGAGCGCCCGCCAGTCCTCGGGCAGCGCCGCACGGGTCATGAAGGCCTCCAGCTTGGCGTGGTGGGCGCCGTCGTCCTGCGGGTAGATGTGCCAGACGAAGGGCTTGCCGGCCCACTGGGCGCGCACGAAGGAGTCCTCGCCCCGGACGAAGTTCAGGTCGCAGGCCCAGAGCAGGCGGTCGAAGTCGTCCTGCGCCAGGTAGGGCAGGGCGAGAGTGCGCAGGCCCGGCCGGTCGCTGACGAGGCCCTGCAAGGGGCCTGGGCACGCCAGCAGCAGGGTCGGTTCGGCGGCCAGGGCGTCCAGCAGCTGAGGCAGGCGCGGGTTGGCATAGGCGAAGAGGCTCACGACGCGTTCGCCGGGGCGCGGCGACCAGCCGCGGGCGGCCAGCCAGGCGGGGCTGTCGAAGGCCTCGGCGGTGTCGAGCAGCCCCGGCTCGCGCAGCAGCCCGCCGGTTCGCGAGCTGAAGCCCGGGTAGAAGAAATGCCGGGTCAGGCCGGCGCCCGGGCCGTGGAACTGCGGCGACGCCAGGCCATGGCTGCGCTCCACGTAGTCTTCGGCGCTGAGGTACTCGAGGTTGATCCACCGCGGCGGTGTCGCGCGCGCTGCCATGCGGGCCACGAACGCGGGCGCGGGCTCGCAGCCGAAGGCCTCGATGACGATGTCGCCCGGCGCCACATCGACGTCACCGTCGGGCCATTCGCGCAGCTCGATGCCCGCGGGTCGCTGCGGCGCCATCCAGGCCAGGGCCGAGGCGTCGTCCACCCACAGCCGCGCGCGGTGGCCACGCGCGGCCAGGTCGCGCGCCAGCCGCCAGCACACGCCCAGGTCCCCGTGGTTGTCGATGACCCGGCAAAAGATGTCCCAAAGCAGCGGCGCTGTCATGGCGCAGGATTGTCCCAGGCCAAAATCCCCGGCATGTCGACACCGACCCCGAACGATCTTCCGCTGCCGGACGCCCCTGAGCGCGCCGCGATCGAGGCCGCTGAAAAAAAGAACACTGCCGAGATGGAGGCTGCCGCGCGCGACGCCCGCGAGAAGCTGGTGGCCGAAGTGAATGCCTTGCCCGCGCTGCCGGGCGTCTATCGCTACTTCGACGCGAAAGGCGAGGTGCTGTACGTCGGCAAGGCCAAGGACCTCAAGCGCCGCGTCAGCAGCTACTTCCAGAAGAACCACGGAGGCACCCGCATCGGCATGATGGTCGCGCGCATTGCGCGGCTCGAGACGACGGTGGTGCGCACCGAGGCTGAGGCGCTGCTGCTCGAAAACAATCTGATCAAGACGCTGAACCCGCGGTTCAACATCCTGTTCCGGGACGACAAGAGCTACCCCTACCTGAAGATCACCTCGCACGACTTCCCGCGGATGGCCTACTACCGCGGCGCTGTGGACAAGCGGCACCAGTACTTCGGCCCTTTCCCGAGTGCCTGGGCCGTGAAGGAGTCCATCCAGCTGATGCAGAAGGTGTTCAGGCTGCGCACCTGCGAGGACAGCGTCTTCAACAACCGCAGCCGCCCCTGCCTGCTGCACCAGATCAAGCGCTGCTCCGGCCCCTGCGTGCCTGCCGGGCAGACGGGCGACTACGCCCGTAACGTGACGAGCGCCGAGCGCTTCCTGCGCGGCGAGACCGACGAGGTGATGGCCATGCTGCAGACGCAGATGATGGCCTTCGCCGAGGCGCAGCAGTACGAGCTGGCCGCCGAGGTGCGCAACCAGATCCAGGCGCTGTCGAAGGTGCTGCAGCAGCAGGTCATCGAGGAGAGCAGTGCCACGGGGCGGGATCGGGACGTCGACATCCTGGCGGTCAAGGTGCAGGGCGGTCGGGCCTGCGTGAACCTGGCCATGGTGCGAGGCGGTCGGCATCTGGGCGACCGGGCCTTTTTCCCCAAGCACGTGGATGACGCAACGGCGCTGCAGCTCGACGGCGAGGAGGCGTTGTCGCCCGAGCGCCAGGTGCTGGAGGCCTTCATGGCGCAGCACTACCTGGCGTCGCCGGTGCCGGGGCTCATCGTCGTCAACGAGACGGTCGATGCCGAACTGGCCGAAGCCCTGGCGAGCCAGGGTGGCAGCCGCGTGACGGTGCAGGCCCAGCCGCGCGGTCAGCGGCGCATCTGGCTGGAGATGTGCGTGAAGGGCGCCGAGCTCGCACTTGCGCGGCTGCTGGCCGAGGAGGGCTCGCAGCAGGCGCGCACCCGCGCGCTCGTCGACGCGCTGGATCTGTCGCCGGCCGAGATTGACAAGTTTCGTGTCGAGTGTTTCGACATCAGCCACACCGCTGGCGAGGCCACGATGGCAAGCTGCGTGGTCTTCGAGGGCCACCAGATGCAAAGCAGCCAGTACCGTCGCTACACGATCGAGGGCATCACCGGCGGGGACGACTACGCCGCCATGCGCCAGGTGCTCACGCGGCGCTACAGCAAGATGGCTGAGGCCGCGCAGCTCGGCAACGGGCGCCTGCCGGATCTCGTGCTCGTCGACGGCGGCCGCGGTCAGGTGTCGATGGCGCGCGAGGTGTTCGAGGAGCTGGGGCTGGACCTGAGCCTGATCGCGGGTGTCGAGAAGGGGGAGGGGCGCAAGGTCGGCCTCGAAGAGCTGGTGTTCGCCGATGGCCGCGAGAAGGTCTACCTCGGGCGGGATTCGGCCGCGCTGATGCTGATCGCGCAGATCCGTGACGAGGCGCACCGCTTCGCCATCACCGGCATGCGGGCCAAGCGCGCGGCGACCCGGACCGGCGGCTCGCGGCTCGAAGACGTGGCCGGCGTCGGTCCCAAGAAGCGGGCGCAGCTGCTGCAGCGCTTCGGCGGTGTGCGCGGCGTCGCGGGTGCCAGCGTGGACGAGCTGTGCAGCGTCAAGGGCATCTCGCGCGAGCTCGCCGAAGAAATCTACCGGGCGCTGCACTGAGCCTCGCCGGAGACGCCGTGAACATCCTCCATCGACTCAAGCGCGCGACGCGCTGGATCATCGGCCCGGTGCTGGCGGGCTGCGCTGCCACGCCACCGGCACCCGCACCGCGCCCGGCGCCGGTGCCGCCACCCACGGCGGTGCCTGCGCCACCACCGACCGCAGCCGCCGCGGCGCCCAGGCCGGCAGGCCTGCCGGCACCTCGGGCCGTGCGCACCGCCGAAGAACTGCGCCGGCAGGCGGCGGAGCGCCTGGTGCTCGCCAACCCCGAGGGGACCTACACGACTTCGGCGCCGACGCATTTGCTCACCATCATCGTGCTGGAGGTTGAGGTGAAGTCCGACGGCAGCGTGAGGCGCATCAACGTCATCCGCAAGCCGCGCTACGCACCCGAGACCCTGCAGCTGGCCATCGAAGCGATCCACAAGGCCGCCCCGTTCGGCGACGTGCGGCGCATGCCCGAACCCTGGAAGTTCACGGAGACTTTCCTGTTCGAGGAAGACCGCCGCTTCAAGCCCTTGACGCTGAATTGATCTGGTGCAACCTTCTTGCCACAGTCGTCGTGCACTGTTCCAGGGCGACTCGCTGCCTTGGGCACAATCCCCGTCATGTTCCTGACCCTGCCGACTCTGCTGACCTGGGCCCGCATCGTGGCCATCCCGCTGATCGTCGGGGTGTACCACCTGGAGCTCGCGCCCGCGCACCAGAACCTGTTCGCCACGGTGCTGTTCATCGTGGTGGCCCTGACGGATTGGCTGGACGGCTACCTGGCCCGCCGGCTCAACCAGACGTCGTCGTTCGGCGCCTTCCTCGATCCGGTGGCCGACAAGTTCCTCGTCTGCTCAGCCCTGCTCATCCTGCTGGAGCTGGGGCGAGTCAATGCCTTCGTGGCGCTCGTCATCGTGGGTCGCGAGATCGCGATCTCGGCGCTGCGCGAGTGGATGGCGCAGATCGGCGCCTCGCGCAGCGTCGCGGTGCACATGGTGGGCAAGCTCAAGACCACCGTGCAGATGGTGGCCATCCCGTTCCTGCTGTTCGATGGCCGGCTGTTCGGGCTGATCCCGACCCGTCTCTGGGGCACGTGGCTCATCTATGCGGCCGTCGTGCTCACCATCTGGTCGATGGTTTACTACCTGCAGAAGGCGCTGCCCGAGATCCGGGCCAAGGCCCGCTGACAACGCCGCGGGCGCCGAGGCGGACACCGAGTTGTATCGGGACTTTTCCCGCCCCGCGCGAAGCGCAGGCGGCGTCTAGAATCCTGATCCCCGCGCGTGATCCGGTCTTCTTCAAGGTCGCTTCTGGTCGCGCAGTGCGCGGGTCCGACGTCTCATCGCAGCCCTGCACGCCAACCTTGAGTGCAGGGCTCCACAGTCCGCTGAATTGTCATGAGGGGGCACGAGTGAACAAGTCCGAATTGATCGAGCACATCGCCAAGCAGGCCGACATCTCCAAGGCCGCCGCGGGGCGCGCGCTCGAAGCCGTCATCGGCGGTGTCAAGACGACGCTGAAGAAGAACGGCACGGTGTCGCTGGTGGGCTTCGGCACCTTCAGCATCACCAAGCGTGCGGCGCGCACGGGTCGCAACCCGCGCACCAATGAAGCGATCAAGATCAAGTCGGCCAAGGTGCCCAAATTCAAGCCGGGCAAGGCCCTGAAAGACGCCGTCAACTGACGGTTGACGCACTGCCCGGTTCCCCGGGGCGCTTAGCTCAGTTGGTAGAGCACCTCCCTTACACGGAGATTGTCGGCGGTTCGAGCCCGTCAGCGCCCACCATTCGCTCTCCGGCGGCCATCGCCGCCGCCCATCTAGAATGCGTGTCTTTTCGAAGGCGAACCTCGGTTCGCCTTCGTCGCGTTTGATTCTTCGCGTTTGACCGCCAAGGCTCCCCGAGATGTTTGAATTCGTCCGCAAGCACAACAAGCTGTTCCAGTTCCTCCTGCTGCTGCTGATCCTGCCGTCCTTTGCTTTTGTGGGCATGCAGGGCTACACCAGCATGATGGACGGTGCCAACGCCGGCGTGGCCAGCGTGAACGGCCGCAAGATCACGCAGGCGGAATGGGATGCCGCGCAGCGGCAGCAATCGGAGCGCGTGCGCCAGCAAAACCCGACGGTCGACACCAAGCTGCTCGACAGCCCCGAGGCCAAGCGGCAGGCCCTGGAAGGCCTGGTGAACGAGCGCACCCTGAAGGTCGCGGCTGAGCAGCAGCTCTTCACGCCCACGCCCGAGGCTGTGGCGGCCCGTTTCTTTGCAGACCCCCAATTCGCCTTCCTGCGCAATGCCGACGGCACCGTCAACAAGGCGCTGCTCGCGGCCCAGGGCATGACCCCCGCGATCTTCCTGGAGCGGCTGCGCCAGGACTACGCCGTGCGCCAGGTGACCGCGCCGATCGAGACGTCGGGCCTGGTCGGCACTGCCGCACCGAAGCTCGCCTTCGATGCGCTGCTGCAGCAGCGTGAAGTGCAGATCCAGCGTTTCGACATCAAGGACTTCGCCGGCAAGATCACGCCGAGTGATGCCGACATCGAAGCCTTCTACAAGGAGCCGGCCAACGCGGCCAAGTTCCAGCTGCCCGAATCGGCGCAGATCCAGTTTGTCGTGCTGGACCTCGACGCCTTGAAGAAGGACGTCAAGTTCACCGAAGACGACCTGCAGAACTACTACAAGGAAAACGCTGCCCGCTACGGCGTACCGGAAGAACGCCGCGCAAGCCACATCCTGATCAAGGTCGACCGCAAGGCGCCGGCTGAAGAGCGGGCCAAGGCCAAGGCCAAGGCGGAAGAGATCCTGGCCCAGGTGCGCAAGAACCCGGCGGACTTCGCGGCGCTGGCCAAGAAGAACTCGCAGGACGAGGGTTCGGCCGGCAACGGCGGCGACCTCGACTTCTTCAGCCGCGGCGCGATGGTCAAGGAGTTCGACGCGGCGGTGTACGCGATGAAGCAGGGCGAGATCAGCAACCTCGTCGAAACTGACTTCGGCTATCACATCATCCAGCTCACCGGCCTGCGTGGCGGTGACAAGAAGCCGTTCGACGCCGTGCGTGGCGAGGTCGAGGCGGAAGTCCGCAAGCAGCTCGCGCAGCGCGAGTACTCGGCGGCCGCCGAACAGTTCGGCAATCTCGTCTACGAGCAGTCCGACAGCCTGCAGCCGGCGGCCGACAAGCTCAAGCTCAAGGTCCAGACCGCCACCGTGCTGCGTCAACCTCAGCCGGGTGCGATGGGCCCGCTGGCCTCGCCCAAGCTGCTGGAGGCCGTGTTCGGCGTGGATGCGCTGCGCAACAAGCGCAACACCGAAGCGGTGGAGACTGGCCCGAGCCAGCTCGTGTCGGCCCGTGTCACTCAGTACAACCCGGCCCGTGTGCCGCCGCTGGCCGATGTGAAGGACAAGGTGCGCGAGCAGCTGGTGCGCAAGCTCGCGTCCGAGCAGGCCAAGAAGGCGGGCGAGGCGCGCCTGGCCGCGTTGAAGGCCAACCCGGCCGACGTCGCCGGTCTTGAATCTGCCGTGACCGTGTCGCGCGCGAAGCCGCAGGCCCTGAGCCGTGCCCAGCTCGAAGCGGTGCTGGGCGCGGATGCCGCCAAGCTGCCCGCCGTGGTCGGTGTGTCGTCCGACGAGGGCGGCTACGTCGTCGTGCGCATCAACCAGGTGCAGCCGCGTGATGCCACGATCATCGACGACAAGCGTGCCGCGCAGCAGTACGCCGGCGCGTGGGCCCGGGCGGAAGGCCAGGCCTACCTCGCTGCGTTGAAGACCCAGTACAAGGCCGTCATCAAGGCCGCAGCGCCGGCGTCGGCAGCCAGCGCACCCTGATTTTTGGGTTATACTCTACGGCTCCGCGGTGGCTGTAGCTCAGTTGGTAGAGTCCAGGATTGTGATTCCTGTTGTCGTGGGTTCGAGTCCCATCAGCCACCCCAAGTGATTCAAAGGACCTGGAAGCGAAAGCCTCCAGGTCCTTTTTGTTTGCCGCTGCATTCGCCAGCGGCGGTTCGGTGACCTCGGTGGCAGCTCAGAGCATGCGCCGGCACGCTCGCCTCGATCACCGTCACCGTCACCGGTCCCTCACTGCGGCACGCTCAGCGCACGTAGGTCAAGGGCAGGGCGGTCGTGAGCTTCAGCTCTTCCATGGCAAAACTGGAGCTGACGTCGTGCAACTGGGTGCCCGCGATCAGCCGCTTGTAGACGCGGTCGTAGGCGGCGATGTCGGGCACCACAACGCGCAGCAGGTAGTCCACGTCGCCGCTCATGCGGTAGAACTCCACCACCTCGGGGATGGCCTGCACCGTGGCCTTGAACGTGTCGAACCAGTCCTGGCTGTGCTGGTTGGTGCGGACCGAGACGAACACGGTCACCCCGACATTCACCTTCTGCGCGTCGAGCAGGGCCACCTGGCGCGTGATGACGCCAGCCTCCTTCAGGCGCTGGATGCGCCGCCAGCAGGGGGTCGTGGACAGCCCCACCTGTGCCGCCACATCGGCGACCTGCAAGGTCGCGTCCTGCTGCAGGATATCGAGGATGCGGAGGTCGATGGAATCCAGTTTCACGATATCGATGTTACGCGCAATCACATTCCGCGCGGGATCGATATCTGGCATTCCGGCGCACTCTCCTTGCGGGGTGCTCCCTGAACAATCGGGGCCACCGACAGGAACGACACGCCATGGAAATCTATCTCGACGCCAATGCCACGACGCCCGTTCTGCCCCAGGCCCGCGAGGCAGCGCTGGCCGCGATGGCCGAGGATTTCGGCAACCCCAGCAGCATCCACAGCACCGGCCTCAAGGCGCGGGCCCTGATGGACGGCGTGCGAGCCCGAGCGCGGCGTGTGCTGGGTGCCGGCCAAGGGCGCTTGCTCTTCCTGAGCGGTGCGACCGAAGGCATCCAGACGGCCGTGCTCTCTGCGCTGAGCGCGCTGCGCGATGCGCCGGGGCGCCCGGCTTTGCTGCTGTACGGCGCCACCGAACACAAGGCCGTGCCCGAAGCCCTCAAGCATTGGAACGCGCTGCTCGGCCTGCACCTGGAGGTGCTGGCGATTCCCGTGGGCCGCGACGGGCGGCACGACCTGGACTGGCTGCGGGCGCACGCGCCGCGTGCGGGGCTGGTCTGCACGATGGCGGCCAACAACGAGACCGGCGTCATCAGCGACCTCGATGGCATTGCCGCCGCGCTGGCAGGCAGCCCGGCGCTGTGGATGGTCGATGGCGTGCAGGCGCTGGGCAAACTGCCGCTGCGTCTCGAAGACCGCGGCATCGACTACGCGCCGTTCTCCGGGCACAAGCTCTACGCGCCCAAGGGCATTGGCCTGCTCTACGTGCGCGAGGGGGCGCCCTTCACGCCGCTGCTGGCCGGCGGCGGGCAGGAGGGCGCCTGGCGGTCCGGCACGGAGAACATGTCCGGCATCGCAGCGCTCGGCGCGGTGCTGGCCGAGTTGGAGGCAGGCCGCAGCTTCCGCGATGCCGCCACATTGCAGGGTTATCGGGACCGCCTCGCAGCGGCCCTGCAGCAGGCCTTCCCGGGCCTGGTGTTCAACGCGCCCCCCGAACTCTGTCTGCCGACGACGCTCAATTTCGCGGTGCCCGGCATCAGCGCCAAGGTGCTGCTGGACCTGTTCGACGCTGCCGAGTTACGCGTCAGTGGCGGCTCGGCCTGCAGCGCGGCCCAGGCCCGGCCCAGCGATGTGCTCCAAGCCATGGGCCTGCCGTCGTGGCAGGCTGCCGCCAGCATTCGCCTGTCTTTCGGCCCGGTGACCGACCCTGCCTTCATCGATGAAGCCTGTGCGCGCATCGCCGTCTGTGGCGCGTCGCTGCGCGACAGCTGCCTGGACCCGAGCGCGCCCGGCCTGGCCGTGCCGGCCGACGGCCTCACGCGCTTTGTCGTCGATGGCGCCTGCTGCTACCTGCTGGCGGATGCCGCGACCCGACGCGCCGTCGTGGTGGACCCGCTCCCCGAACTGACTGACCGGCTCGCCCAGTGGCTTCGCTGCCAGGGCTACGGCCTGGCTGCCGTGCTGGACACCCACAGCCACGGCGACCATGCGTCATCCGCGGGCGAGCTGTGGTCGGCACTGGCGCAGGTGCCCGGCCCCATCGACGCCCTCGGCTGGCCTGCCGGCGCCGATGCGATCCCGCTCGGCACCCGACGGCTGACCCGCCTGCCGGTGCCGGGGCACACGCTCGACTCGACCGCCTATCTGCTGCATGACGCACAAGGTCTGCGGCTGGTCTTCATCGGTGACACCGTCATGCCCGGCGCACTCGGGCGCAGCGACTTCGCGCAGAGCGCGCCCCTGGACTACGCCGCCTCGCTGGTGCGCCTTCAGCAGGCCGTGGGCGGGGACACGCTGCTGCTGCCCGGCCACGACTACGACGACCGTTTCGCCAGCACCTTGGCCGTCGAGCGTGCCGCCCAGCCGCTGTTGGCCGACGTGCTCGCCGGGCGGCTGGACGCGGCCGGCTTCGCGCAGGCCAAGGCGGTGCTGGAGTGCGACCTCGGCCTGACGGCCTACCAGACCGTGGCTTGCGGCGCGCGGGTGGATGGCGGTTGCTCCGGGGCTGACAGCGAGATGGCATTGACCGAGTTGCAGGCGCTGCTGGCGCGCCACCCCGACCTGCTGCTCGTGGACGTGCGCGAGCCGTACGAGCAGCGCCTGGGCCAGGCGCCCGTGCTCGGCCCGCGGGTGCGGTGCGAGGCCGTGGCGCTGTCCGGCCTGCCTGACGCCCTGGTCGAGTGGCAGACCTTGCCGCCGACGACACCGGTCGTGTTCTTCTGCCGCAGCGGGAATCGCAGTTCGCAGGCGGCGCGCGCGCTGCGGCGCCTCGGGCATGCGCAGGCCTGGAGCCTGCGCGGCGGCCTGGCGCTGCTGCCGCGCCCGGCGGCGCTGGATGCTGCCTTGGCGATCTGACCCGGGCGCGCGCCCGTCAGGCGCCCGCCGCGACGAGTTCGGCCAGGGCGAGTGACGCGGTCAGCCCCGGGGACTCGATGCCGAACAGGTTGACCAGGCCCGGCTGCGTGCGGTCGATGACGAAGTCGGCCGGGGCTTCACCGGGACCGGCGAGTTTGGGCCGCACACCGCTGTAGGCCGGCTGCAGCGCGCCGTCGGGCAGGCCGGGCCAGTACCGGCGGACCTCCGCCTCGAACCGCGGTGCGAGCGCCGGATCCACCGTGTAGTCCAGCCCCGCCGGGTCGGTGTCCGGCAACCATTGCACGTCCGGGCCGAAGCGGGCCTGGCCGCCGAGGTCCAGGGTCAGGTGGACGCCGAGGCCGCCGTCCACCGGCAGGGGGTAGACCAGGTGCTGGAAAGGCGCCCGCCCCGGCAGCGAGAAGTAGTGGCCACGGGCGTAGCGCAGCCGAGGTGCCGCCACGCCCAGCGACTCGGCCACCCGGCTCGCCGACAAGCCCGCGGCGTTCACGACCAGGCGGACGTCGAGGGCGAAGCCGTCCTCGATCCGCAGCCTCCAGCGGTCGCCCATGCGCTCGCCACCCGTGACCGGGCTGGCCAGCGCGAGCGATGCACCACGGGCTTCGGCGTCGGCCAGCAGCGAGGTCATCAGGCCATGGCTGTCGACGATGCCGCTGGACGGCGAGAGCAGCGCGCCCGCCACGTCGAGCGCGGGCTCCAGCGCCTGCACCTCGGCACGATCAAGCCGGCGCAGGTCGCCCACGCCGTTGGCGGCGCCGGCCGCGGCGAGTTGCGCGAGGCGCGGCAGATCGGCTTCACGCGACGCTACCACCAGCTTGCCGCAGCGGCGGTGCGCGATGCCGCGCGCCGCGCAGTAGTCGTACAGCAAGGCCTTTCCGCGCACGCACAGCCGGGCCTTGAGGCTCCCCGCCGGGTCGTACAGCCCGGCATGGATGACCTCGCTGTTGCGTGAGGAGATGCCGGTGCCGAAGGCATGGGCCGCCTCGATGAGGACGACTTCACGCCCGCGCTCGGCCAGCGCCCGCGCCACCGCCAGGCCCACCACGCCGGCGCCGATGACCGCCACGTCGACTTGATCCATGCGCGCAGTGTGCCTCCTAGAGTCGGCGCCGCGGCGCGCCGCGCCGCGGTCGCGCGGCATCGTCCCGCCGAGGCGTGCGCAGGCGACGGTGGCGGTCTATCTCGCCGGGCTGGCGGCGGCACAGTTGCTATGGGGTGCGCTGTTGAACCGGCTCGGCCCCCGCCGCTGCCTGGAAGTGGGCCTGGCGCTGTTGGTGCTGACCAGCCTGGGCTGCGCGGTGGCGCCCAACATCGAGACGCTGCTCGTGCTGCGCCTGCTGCAAGGGGTGGCCGCCGCGTCGCCCCCGTCGGGCACCCATCGGCTTCGCGCGAGTGCGCGTCAGATCGGTTCCGTGCGCGCGATGAGCCAGGCCAGCGCCGGGCCGCTGACCTTGGGTGCCAGCCGCTCACGCACGGTGGCGTGGTAGCCGTTGAGCCAGGCGACTTCATCGGCCTGCAGCAGGCTGCGGTCGATGCAGCGCGTGTCGATCGGGCACAGGGTGAGCGTCTCGAACTCGAGCATCTCGCCGAAGGCGTTCTTCTCCGGTGTCTCGACGGCCACGTTGAGCACCAGGTTCTCGATGCGCACGCCCCACAGTCCCGGCCGGTACAGGCCCGGTTCGATGGACGTGATCATGCCCGGCTCCATGGCCATCGTCGGCTCGGGGATGGCTTTGCTGATGCTCTGCGGGCCTTCGTGCACGTTCAGGAAGTACCCGACACCGTGGCCGGTGCCGTGGCCGTAGTCCAGGCCGTGGGCCCACAGCGGCGCGCGGGCGATGGCGTCAAGCATCGGGCTCAGCGTGCCGCGCGGGAAGCGAGTGCGCGACAGCGCCAGCGTGCCCTTGAGCACGAGCGTGTAGTCGCGCTTCTGCGCCGCGCTCACCTGGCCGATCGGCCAGACACGGGTGATGTCGGTCGTGCCGCCGGGGTACTGGCCGCCGGAGTCGATCAGCAGCAGGCCGTCGCCCTCGATGCGGGCGAACGAGTCGGGCAGCGCCCGGTAGTGGGGCAGGGCGCCATTGGCCATCCAGCCGGCGATGGTGGAGAAGGACAGGCCGACGAAGCCCGGGCGGCGGCGGCGTGCGGCGGTCAGGCGGGTGTCGATGTCCAGCTCGGTCCAGGGTTCGCCCCGGGCAAGCGACGCCTCGAACTCGGCATAGAACTCGCACATCGCGGCGCCGTCCTCGGCCATGGCCTCGCGGATGAAGCGGGCTTCCTCGGGCGTCTTTCGGCTCTTGAGCAGCGTGCTGGGATTGATCTGCTCCACGACCGGCAGGCCGGCCGGCGCCGCCTCGCGCAGGCCCAGGGTCACGCGGCGCGGGTCGATCAGCAGCTTGGCCGTCAGCGGCAGTGCGGCGAGCGTGGGTGCTGCGTCGGCGTAGGGTGCCAGTGCGATGCCGTCGGCCGCGAGGCGCGCCGCCACGTCGGCCGGCACCTTGCCGTCACCGATGAACAGCCGGCCGCCTTGCGCATCGAGCAGCAGGTGGGCGATGAACACCGGGTTGCACTCCACGTCGCTGCCGCGCAGGTTCAGCAGCCAGGCGAGGTCATCGACGGTGGAGACGAGGTGGTGCGTGGCGCCGACGCTGGCCATGGCCTGACGCACGCGCGCGAGCTTGTCGCTGCGCGGCACGACGGCGTAGGGCGCGGCGTGTTCGTAGACGGGTTGCGTGGGCAGCCCGGGGCGGTCGCTCCAGGCGGCGTCAAGCAGGTCGAGGTCGGTGCGCAGGATCACGCCGGCGCGCTGCACCGCGCTGCGCATCGCGTTGGCGAGCGACAGACCGAGCACCTGGCCGTCCACGGCCAGGGTCTGGCCGGGCTGCAACTGCTTGCTGATCCAGTCGATGTAGTTCGTCGACGCGCCGGTCGCCATCTTCTCGAGCTGGATGCCGCTGCCGGCGATCTGCGCCTCGGCCTGCGTCCAGTAACGGCTGTCGGCAAACAACGCGGCGCGCTCCTGCGTGACGACGAGGCTGCCCACCGAGCCGGTGAAGCCCGACAGGTACTGCCGGCCCTGCCAGCGGTCCGGCAGGTACTCGGACAGGTGCGGGTCGCTGGAGGGCACGAACACGGCATGGACGCCGTGTGCGGTCATGGCATCGCGCAGGCGCTCGATGCGCAGGCGGGTCTCGGAAGTGCGGGTGTCCATGGTGGCGGACCTTGTCTCGGCTGGGGTAAGCGGCCGATTCTAGGTTTCGCGAGGTTTCGCCCCTTGGCACGCAGGGGGGAAATCTTCCCCGCCGCGCGCAGGCGCCTGCGCGGCAGCGCGTGGCACCCGCGTTGGGCCTGGCCGGGGCGCTGACTCCTACAGATCGGTTCGCAGCGTCCAGAGCTCCGGGAAGAGCACCACGTCGAGCATCTTGCGCAGGTAGCTCACGCCCCCGGTGCCCCCGGTGCCGCGCTTGAAGCCGATGACGCGCTCCACGGTCGTCACGTGGCGGAAGCGCCAGAGCCGGAAGGCGTCTTCCAGGTCGACGAGTTCTTCGCCCATCTGGTAGAGGTCCCAGTGGGCGCGCGGGTCGCGGTACACGGCGAGCCAGGCATCCTTCACGCCGTCGCTGGCGACATGGGCCTGCGTCCAGTCGCGCTGCGTGTGGGCCGCCGGCACGGCAATGCCGCGGCGGGCCATCAGGCGCAGCACTTCGTCGTAGAGCGACGGGGCCTCGAAGGCGGCCTGCACCTGCGCCAGCAGCTCGGGCCGGTGCTCGTGCGGCTTGAGCATGGCCGGGTTCTTGTTGCCCAGCATGAACTCGATGCGCCGGTACTGCGCACTCTGGAAGCCGCTGCTGCGGGCGAGGTACGGTCGGATGGCGCTGTACTCGGGCGGCGTCATCGTGGCCAGCACGTCCCAGGCGTGCACCAGCTGCTCCATGATGCGCGACACGCGCGCCAGCATCTTGAAGGCCTCGGGCAACCGGTCGGTCGCCACGTGGGCCACGGCTGCCTCCAGTTCGTGCAGCATCAGCTTCATCCACAGCTCCGAGGTCTGGTGCTGCACGATGAAAAGCATCTCGTTGTGGTCGGGCGAGAGCGGCTTCTGGGCGTTCAGGATGGCGTCGAGCTGGAGGTAGTCCCCATAGCTCATGTCGCGCGAGAAATCGAGCTGCGCGCCGTGGTGGTCGATCGTCTGCGCCACGGTCAGGTTACCTTGGCGCGCGACGTGAACTGGGGCGCGTTCCACGACCCGCTCTCGACGATGCCGGCCAGCACGTCCACGGCGCGGGCGACATCGGCAAAGCCGTTGTACAGCGGCGCAAAGCCGAAGCGCAGCAGCTCCGGGTCACCGGCGCGGAAGTCGCCGATCACGCCCTGCGCGATCAGCGCCTGCATGACCGCGTAGCCGTCCACGCCCTTTTCCAGCGCGAAGGACACCTGCGAGCCGCGCAGTGCTGAGTCGCGCGGCGTGGCGATGACGGCACCGGGGACCCGGGCCTCGACGCTGTCGATGAAGGCTTCGGTCAGGGCCAAGGACTTGGCCCGCAGGGCCTTCATGCCACCGAGCTTGTTGGCGGCGTCGTAGATGTCGAGCGCCGTGTCCAGCGCCGTCATGGCGAGCACCGCCGGCGTGCCGCACTGGTACTGCTGGATGCCCGGGGCCGGCAGGTACTCGCTGTCGAAGTCGAACGGGTGGGCATGGCCGAGCCAGCCGGTCAGCGGCTGCCAGACCTGGCCTTCATGGCGCGGGTGCATCCACACGAAGGCCGGCGCGCCGGGACCGCCGTTGAGGTATTTGTAGCCGCAGCCGATGGCGAAGTCGGCGGCGCAGCCGAGCAGGTCCACCGGCACCGCGCCGGCGCTGTGGGCCAGGTCCCACACGGCCAGGGCGCCGGCCTGGTGGGCCCAGCGGGTGAGCAGGCCCATGTCGTGCATGCGGCCGGTGCGGTAGTTCACGTGGGTCAGCATCAGCACCGCGCAGCGCTCGTCCAGCAGCCCGGCGATGTCTTCCGGGCTCTCGGCCAGGATCAGTTCGCCGCCATGCGCCCGGGCCACGCTCTGGGCGATGTAGTTGTCGGTCGGGAAGTTGCTGCGCTCGCTGACGATGACGCGGCGCTGACCCTGCTGCAGCTGCAACGCGGCGTGCAGCACCTTGTAGAGATTGACCGAGGTCGAGTCGGCCACCAGCACTTCGCCGGGGCGGGCACCCAGCCACGGTGCCAGCCGGTCACCCAGGTGGCGGGGCAGGTCGATCCAGCCGGCGGTGTTCCAGCTGCGGATCAGGCCCTGGCCCCACTCCTGCGTCACCGCCCGCTGGATGCGCTCGGGCGTGGCCTTGGGCAGGGCGCCGAGCGAGTTGCCGTCGAGGTAGGTGATGCCGTCGGGCAGTTGAAAGAAATCGCGCAGGCTGCGCAGGGGGTCGGCGGCATCCAGCCGCTGGGCGTCTTCCAGGTTCATGGCAATTCCCTCAGGATGGCGCGCACCGGGCTGGCACAGGCGCCTTGGAGTTTGAGTGGCAGGGCGATCAATTCATAGTCCCCGGCGGGCACGTCGTCCAGCACGAGGTTCTCCAGCACGCGCAGGTCATGCCGGCGCAATTGCTGGTGGCTGTCCAGGGCCTTGGAGTCGGCGGGGTCGACGCTCGGCGTGTCGATGCCGATGAGCCGCACGCCGCGCTCGGCCAGCCAGGCCACCGCCTCGGGCGCGTAGGCGGTGAAGGCCGGGTTCCAGGCCGTGTCCGCCCGCTCGCAGACGCGCACCAGCACGCGCGGTGGCAGGCCGCCCTCCGCGTGGCGGAGGTGCTCGACCGTGACCAGCGGCGCCGCACCGATGGCGTGGATGACGCGGCAGCGGCCGAGGTAGGTGTCCAGCGGCACGTCGGCGATGGCCGGGGCGTCGTTGGCGTAATGCAGCGGCGCGTCGGCGTGGGCGCCGACGTGGGGCGACATCGTGATCGCGCTCAGGTTGACCGGGCAGCCCGGCGAGAGCTGCGCCGTCCAGCGCAGCGCGTAGGGTTCGTCGCCCGGAAAGATCGGGGCGTCGGGGGCCACGGTGGGCGAGATGTCCCAGAGGCGGGGTGAGTCGGAGGAAGGCATGGCGGCCGGCACCATAGCTTTGCCTGGGTGCCCGTGGTGTCGGTTAAATCCAACTCCCTGTCAACCGCTCGGGCCGCTCGTTGAAGACGTCGCGCTCAGCGGCGGAAACGGCCCGACTGGTCGATGATGGCGAGGTCCACGTAGTCCATGCCGCTGTGGTCGGTGGGGCTGTAGCCGACCTCGATGCCACCCAGGTCGTAGCGGGCCATGCCTTCCAGCGCCTTGCGCAGGCTGTCGCGGGTGGGCTTCGGGCCAGCGCGCTTCAGCCCCTCCACCAGCACCTTCGCCGCCACGTAGCCTTCGACCATGCTGGGCGTGAGCTCGGTGCTGGCCTTCCTGGCCGCTTCCTGGGCTTCCTTGATGATGGCCTTGGCCGTCGAGCGTTCGTAGGGGAAGACCTGGCTCACGATGACGCCGTGCCCCGCTTCGCCGAGGTCCTTGATGAACCCGGCGGACGCGTTGTTCGACAGGGTCACCATCTGCGCCCGCGAGCCTGCTGAGCGCACGGCCTTCATGCCCTCGACGACGGCCGAGCCCGAGCCGATGAAGATCACCGCCTGCGGCTGCGCCTGCAGCACCTTGGCCACGACGGGGCCGAGTTCCGGCTTGGCACGGTCGAACTTCTCGTGCGCCACCGGTTGCTTGTTGGTCTTGGCCAGGCCTGCCAGTGCCCCGACGACGGCATCTTCCCCGAAGCTGTCGTTCACCTGCACGATGGCAATGCGACCGACACCGATCAGGCTCAGGTGCTCGATCGCGCGCTCGGCTTCACGCTGGTAGGTGGCGCGCACGTTGAACAGCCACGGGTTGACCGGCTTGTGCAGTGCCATGGCGCCCGTCGACGGCGCCACCAGCGGGATCTTGTGTTCGGCCAGCAACGGCATGATGGCCTGCGTGTGCGGCGTGCCGCGGTTCAGGAACAGGCTGATGACGCCCTGGTCGATCAGCGCCTTGGCGTTCTCTGCGGCGAGCTTGGGGTCGAACTTGTCGTCGAGCGACACCAGGTTGATCTTCTGGCCACCGACGCCGCCGTCGGCATTCACGGCGTCGAAGTAGAGCTTGGCGCCCTGCGTCACTTCCTTGACGCTGCCGGCCACCGCGCCGGTGATGCCGGCCGTCTGGCCGATCGTGATGTCGGCGTGGGCACTGCCCAGCAGGCTGGCCACGAGCAGGGTGGGGGCGATCAGGCGGTGGGCGATGTGCCGGATGGGGATCATGGGTGTCTCCAGGCGACCCCGCCGTGCGGTCGGCAGGTGACAGTGTTGGGGGGAACCCTGATTCAAGCATGGGCGGCACGGGCTGAGTCAGCTCGCCCCGCAGCCAGGCAGCGTCCCTGCGAACAAGTAGGCAGGAGCGGGCGACAGCGTGTGCGGATTGACGCGTTAGGGATGGACGCCCGGTCGGGCCGCCAGGAAGTGCTGGCGCAGCACGCCGTCCCCGTCCGAGCGCCAGGCTGCAAACACGGCAGAAGGCTCGATGGCCTCCGCCAGCGGCCGGAACACCGCCCCCTGCACGCCCGCCTGCCGGAACGCCGCCGGCACGATGCTCACGCCCAGCCCCTGCGCCACCAGCGACACCACGGACAGCCAGTGCCGCCCCTCGTGCTGCAGCCGTGGGTTGAAGAAGCCGTGGCGGCGGCAGATCTCGACGATGCGGGCGTGGTAGTCCGGCGAGCCCTTGCGGGAGAACAGGATGAAGGGCTCGTCGCTCAGTCGCGCCAGCGGAATGACGTCGAGCGCCGCCAGCGGGTGGCTGGCGGGCAGGCAGGCGAGGAAGGGCTCGGTGTAGAGCGGCGCGGCCGCCAGCGCCGGCGGCAGTCGGTCGGTGTGGACGAGGCCAAGGTCGAGCTCGCTCTGGAGCAGGGCGTCGATCTGGTCCTGCGAGTTCAGCTCCACCACCACCACCTCCACCCGGGGGTGGCTGGCCTGGAAGGCCTGCAGCCAGGCGGACAGCCCGTTGAACAGCGTGGAGCCGACGAAGCCCAGCCGCAGCCGCCCCACCTCGCCGGCCTGCACCTCGCGGGCCAGCGCGCAGGCTTCTTCCACGCGGCTGAGCAGTGACGCGGCATGGCCCTGGAAGGCCTGGCCGGCGGGTGTGAGCCGCACGCCCTTGCTGTCGCGGTCGAACAGCCGGGCGCCCACGCTGGCTTCCAGCTGCTGGATGGCGACCGACAGCGGCGGCTGCGACATGGACAGGCGCTGCGCGGCCCGGCCGAAGTGCAGCTCTTCGGCCAGCGCCATGAAGCAGCGCAGGTGGCGGAACTCGAGCGCACGGGCGAGGGTGGGGGTATCGATAGGCATGGCGAATCGTCGAAGTCGATTCTTGAATTGGACACGAATCGACGGCCGGCGCAATACTGCGGTCATCTGCGCTGCCGTTGCCGTCCGCGCCCCGAACATCTGGAGAACCTTCATGGCCACCAAGGCGAGCTTTCACTGGGACGACCCGCTGCTGCTGAACGAGCAGCTCACCGACGACGAGCGCATGGTGCGCGAGGCGGCGGCCGCCTACTGCACCGACCGGCTGCGCCCCCGCGTGCTGGACGCCTTCCGCAAGGAGCAGACCGACGCGAGCATCTTCCGCGAGATGGGCGAACTGGGCCTGCTGGGTCCGACCATCCCGACCGAGTACGGCGGCGCCGGCCTGAACTACGTCAGCTACGGCCTGATCGCTCGCGAGGTGGAGCGCGTGGACTCGGGCTACCGCTCGATGATGAGCGTGCAGTCCTCGCTCGTCATGGTGCCGATCAACGAGTTCGGCAACGAGGTCACCAAGCGCAAGTACCTGCCCAAGCTGGCCACGGGCGAGTTCATCGGCTGCTTCGGCCTGACCGAGCCCGACCACGGCTCCGACCCCGGCTCGATGGTCACACGCGCCCGCAAGGTCGACGGCGGCTACGAGCTGACCGGCAGCAAGATGTGGATCACCAACAGCCCGATCGCCGACGTGTTCGTTGTCTGGGCCAAGGATGACGGCGGCCAGATCCGCGGCTTCGTGCTGGAAAAGGGCTGGGCGGGCCTGTCGGCACCATCCATCCATGGCAAGGTGGGGCTGCGCGCGTCCATCACCGGCGAGATCGTGATGGACAAGGTGTTCTGCCCCGAGGAGAACGCCTTCCCCGAAGTGCGCGGCCTCAAGGGTCCTTTCACCTGCCTGAACAGCGCCCGCTACGGCATCGCCTGGGGCGCGCTCGGCGCCGCGGAAGACTGCTGGCACACCGCGCGCCAGTACGTGCTGGACCGCCAGCAATTCGGCAAGCCGCTCGCCGCCAACCAGCTCATCCAGAAGAAGCTGGCCGACATGCAGACCGAGATCACGCTGGGCCTGCAGGGCTGCCTGCGCCTGGGCCGCATGAAGGACGAGGGCACGGCCGCCGTCGAGATCACGTCCATCATGAAGCGCAACAGCTGCGGCAAGGCGCTGGACATCGCCCGCATGGCGCGCGACATGCTCGGCGGCAATGGCATCAGCGACGAGTTCGGCATCGCCCGCCACCTCGTCAACCTCGAGGTCGTGAACACCTACGAAGGCACGCACGACATCCACGCCCTCATCCTCGGCCGCGCGCAGACGGGCATCGCCGCCTTCTGATGACGATTGGCAGGGCGGCGTGGCCGCGGCATGCTCAGGGCTTCTGCTGAAGGAGACGCTGCATGCCCTCTCGTCGCCAAGCCCTCGTTGCGGCTGCGGCCCTGCCCGGTGCCGCCGCCGCTGCGCCGGGCACGGCCTGGCCGTCCCCGGAGGAGATCAGCCGCCGCACCGACGACGTCCGGCGCACCGAGACCGCTTTTGCTGCGGCATTCGCCGCCCGGGATGTGGAGGCCTTTCGCCGCTTTCTGGCGCCCGACACGATCTGGATGGGCAAGGTTCCCTTGCACGGCCCGCAGGCCGTGATGGCGGCCTGGCAGGGCTGGTTGACCTCGCCCCAGCCACCCTTCAGCTGGTCACCCGACCTCGTGCTGGTGCTGCCCAGCGGCGACCTTGCGCGCACCAGCGGCCCCGTGCTGGACCCGGACGGCAAGCCGATCGCTCGCTTTCACTCGACGTGGCGCCGCGAGCCGTCCGGGAGCTGGCAGATCGTCTTCGACTTCGGCACGTCGGCCAGCGGCTGAGTCCCGTCAGCGCGGCTTGGTCAGCTCGATCTCAAAAAGCTTCGGCCAGAGCTTGCCGGTCACGAACAGGCGCTTGCGGGCGGCGTCCCAGGCGATGCCATTGAGCACGTCGTCGCTGCCGCGTCGTGTGGGCAGCAGGCCGGTCAGGTCGATCCAGGCCGTGACGGCGCCCGTCTTCGGGTTGATGCGCGCGATGCGGTCGCTCTGCCAGATGTTGGCCCAGATCTCGCCGTCCACCCACTCCAGCTCGTTGAGCATGGCCACCGGTTTGCCGTCCGCCGTCACGCGCAG